>NZ_KB897988.1:0-58305 GCF_000377325.1 Thioalkalivibrio sp. ALgr3
GCTTCAATTCCACCCCGGCCAGAAACCGGGGAACACATGCGGGCGGCGGAAAACATCCTCGCCGGCCCCGTGCTTCAATTCCACCCCGGCCAGAAACCGGGGAACACAGGCTCGCGTACGACGCCCTGATAATGCCTCTCTCAACGTGCTTTCGCGAGTGGTGGCGCTGAATCGGGTCTCCATTCGCCTTTGTCATCTTGGCTGGGATTCAGTATCCCTAACAAGTCTTTGAATTATCGATCGTTCGCATCCTGCGAGTGCTCCCGGGGTGCCGGCGCGCCACTCGGGTGCTCGCGATGGGTCAGCAGTCCGAGACCGCACCCCTCACCCGCTCCGAGAATCAACGGCCCGGGAACGGGCGTGTGGAACTCGATCGAGACGAACCGACGCGGGTAGGAACGCAGGTAATGCGGGACCTCCACCGCCCGCGCCGGCTGGGCCCCCGGAAGTTGGGGTGCCTCGTCGAGGCGTACCCGCCGAACGGCTTCTTCCGGGATCCCGGCATGCCGGAGCAGGCGACGGACGGACTTCCCGGGGCGCGGTCGGCCGCGTCTGGTGTCGAAACCCGGCAGGATGATGGGTGAGGCCGCCGACCATGCCGAGGCCGCATCGGTAAACCGCCACAGGATCCGGTCATCCTCCGGCCGCGGAACAGGGGCCAGCATTCCCTTGAGTTCGCCCGTCCCCGCCTCGATCAGCTCGGCTGAAACCATCCGCAGCAGGACGGCATGCCAGGTATCGGAGTCGACCGCGGGGGGAGCCGCGATGAGGACGCGCCGTATCCGACCGTCTGCCCATTTGTGGGCGACGTTCGGAACCGGCAGGGCATACAGTCGGCCCGGGCCGTCGTGTCCCATCAGGGCGCCGATTGCTTTATCTCCCAGTCCCGCCTGCCTGGCCGCCTGGTGGAGGGCATGGCGCACCATTCCGGTGACACGCATGGCTTCCTCACCCGGCACTGACCAGGGGCCGCTGTCGTCCGGCAGCCGGAGCGTGAAGGCGCCCCATCGCAGGGTGGGCGGGGCCATTGGATCATGGTACGCGGCGAGCGCTGCGGGCGGTTCCTGGGCGCCGCCGACATGTTCCCCGCGGATGCGCGACCGTGCACTCTCGTGGAGCGACTCCATGCGTTCCACCTCTCCCGGACCGGGAACGGGCATCGCGAGTCCACCCTGGTCCTCGTCGGGACGCCACCGGTAGCCGGACTGCGGGGCCGCGTCCTCGGCCCATCGGGCTTCGGCGCTGACCAGGTCCGTTCCCTGACCGAGCAGGGTCAGGCCGTCGGCAAGGAGCGAGAATGCTTCAGGGTCCGGGTCTGGTTCGGGGAACCGCCAGAGATAGGTGACCGGCCCGGGAACGGACCATCCCTGACGCGACCGAATGGTGCGTAGCGCGGCCTGTTTCTTGCGGGCCTGCTCGGGTATGCCCTTACGGTGGAGTTCCATCACCACGTCGGAATCGTTGTTCGGCACCGCCGTGGCGACGGGCTCGAGCCGTTCCGGAACCGGGCCGCTAATTTCCGGGGCATCGAGCTGCTCCAGCCGCCGCAGAGCCTCCCGGCCGCGCGCACCACTGCCACCCGGCCGGCTCGCGCCCGCAAGCAAAGCCCGGAACACGCGCGCAGGCGAGGGTGGCCACTCTCTGCCGTGGTAAGCAGGCAGTCCCTCCCCTTCGGCGAGCCAGCGGACCGTCAGTTGCAGGGTCGGCATGTCACTCACCGGCGCCTTTCTTAAGCAGCGCCTTGCCGGCCTTCGGATCGAACGTGGCCTGGTGGATCGGATCCGGTCCGGTCCGGATATCGAGCGTGGCGGCGGCGGGTACGGCGGTGTCGTTGAGGAACCGGGTCACCTGTTCCTCATCGAGCTCCAGCTCCGAGCGCGTGCCGTCGCGCTGGATCGCCTCGATGGAGGGGGTGCCCTGTGGGATCAGCCAGCAGCCGGTGCGCAGGTCATAAGCGCGCCCGCCGACCCAGTACCCGGCCAGAGCGAGACCAAGAAGGTAAGTCCCGAGACCGGGTCGAGCCTGCTCGAGCTGTCGGCAGGCCCCGAGATGCAGGGTCATGATCTGGCGGATTTCACCGTGGACCACAACGCCCCCGTGCTGGTCCACCGATGGCGTCGGGGCAAAACCGACCTCCGCTCCTTTCTTCCATTCGTTTTCCGTCAGGCCAAGGTCCTCACGGGAGAATGCGGAGGTGAACTGCGCGGAGCGGGTAAAGATGTCGACGTCCCATGCGTAGATCTCGCTGCGGATCATGCGGGGGATCTTCACCCGGGTGTCACGGCTGTCCCACGCACCATAGACGAGCGAGGTCGGACCGAGTTGAGCGACGGGAAGGGGGTCGCCCGCATCATAGGCCTCGAATGCGGCGCGGATCTCGTCGTGAAGGTCACTGGTGCGGATGGCCGCATCCGCGAGCCGGTGGGGCAGATCGGGGAGGCCAATCGTGCGCTCGCCCGCGGTGATCGATACGGTCGGGACGGTGTGCGCCAGCTCCCCGGAGAAGCTCGCTTCCATCCGGTTCGCCTGGCTCTGGACCGTATCCAGGGTCGCCACCCAGCGGCCATCCCTGAGCTGATTCACGGTGTAGGGGGTGTCGTGCCGGTGACCGGCCTTGTCCGCGGCAGGGTAGGTGGCGGGAAAAACCGGGACCTCCCACCCCTCCATCGGCTCCAGTCCCTGATTGACGCGCAGGGCAACGGTCCCCGCGTTTTCGAGTAGCGCCTTGATGTTCGTCATGGTTCCTCCCTTAACGGGTGCGCGGGTTTGAGGAATCGGTTGCTTCCGGCACCTGCGATTTCGGTGCGCCAGCCCTGGAGGCTGTACCGGCTTGCGCCGGCGATGGCAAAGCGGGCGATGAGGGCGGGAGCGGGCTGCCAGAGGTGGTAGCGGAATCCCTCGCCTCGGTCCCCCTGAACGGGGAAGTGCTGTAGCCCGAGAAAAGCGAGCAGTTCGACGTAGGGCCGGCAAAGGTATTTGAGGCGGTTATGTTCGTTGACGGACCAGCCCAGCCCCAGACTGTTCCAGGTCCCCTGAGGATCCACGCCGAGGCGTCCCGTGGTTGGGGCCTCGTGCGTAAGCCAGTCGGCAGGGTCACCGGTCCGGGCGGCTTCGACAAGGTTGGTGAGCACCGAACGGGCCGACTGCTGTCCTGCCCAGAACTTGAAGCCGGTGTTCAGGCCGTAGGGGTGCTGGAACCAGTCGAGACGCTGGTCGTCGAGCCAGACAGCACCATCCTCCTCTCGCGGTTCCGTTTCGAGGAGACGGGTGAGGGTGGCGTGAGGCAATGGGGCCTCGAAGTACCAGCGTGCGTCGCTCTGGATGAAACCGCAGTCGTTCGGGCCGGTTTCTTCTTCGGCAAGACGGGTGATGGCGGCGCAGGCGAGGATTTCGCCGGGGTTGGTCGGGTCGACGGGGAACCGTTCGGCCATCATTCTTCCTCCAGATCGGCGTAGCCGCTGGAAACCCAGGCGTCCGCGCATTTCAGGATGGCTTCGAGCCATGCCAGCCCCCAGGGACCGAATCTGGCCTGGAGCCGCGCATAACGACGCTCGGCATCCCTCGCCAGGTGTTCCGATTGCGCGTCCGGCAGCTCGGGATCCCACTGCCGCCGGTCCGGGAAGCCGGGCCGCGCGTGGCCGTGGTGGGCCGCGATGAGGTGCAGGACCAGTTCCCGCTGCAGGTCTTCATCCGTGTGCGAAACCGGCAGGGCGCGGTCCACGCGTGCCAGGGATCCGAATTCATGGCGGTATCCGCCGAGCAGCCCTGGCCGAAACCGCCCGCGGACACTCTTCGCGACCGGTGGTTCCTGCCCCGGATTGCCCGCGGCGCGTTGCCATATCCGGGCGGCCTTTCCGTCGTCATGACCGTCGCCGCCCTTGCGGAGCGCGGCCACGACCCAGTCATCGAGTCCCAACGCATGGCCGATGCGGGCAGCGGCATCGCCGACCCGGGCATTGTGCGTCTCCAGCGGCTCGGCCCTGCGAGCCAGACGGGTGAGGTCCGTTTCGGCCTGGAGTGCGAGTTCTCCGGCTCGACGGCGCGCGTACACCCACCAGCGGGGCTCGGCATCCTCATCGTCCTCATCGTGCAGAGGGACCCACCATTGGACGGCGCCGTCCACCCATTCCGGCAGGTCCTCGGGATGCTCCCCCGCGGTTTTCTCGAACCGCAGGGCGTCTCCGTCGTCGGCCAGATCGGCAACGGCTTTACCGGCTTTTCGCGCGTCCAGAAATCCGGCTTCGGACAGTCCACCCACTTCGGCGGGCAGTACGAGCGTCCCGTAAGCGAGCGTCGAGGCCAGCCCCTGGCTGTCGGACGTGATCTGGAACCGGCCGACGCTGCCATCCGGCCGTCTCAATACACCCTCGAAACCGCCCGTTGTCTCCGCCATCTTCGCCAGTTCCTTGCCCGCCGCTATCGCGGGAATCCTCAGCGTTTCGCGCGGCCGGGGCGGCAGGAGCGTGAGGGCGTCCTGACAGGCGCCAGGGCCCTGCTCGAGCAGCAGACCCAGATCGGCGCGCCACAGGACATGTACGTCCGCGGTTTCCGGCTCGTCGGATATGCCACGGAGGAGAGGCGCCACAGGCGGAAGCCCGATCCCAGCACTGGTCCCTGCCAGCAGCTCGATGCGGTCGTGTTCGAGTGGTGTGAACAGCGGGGCGGGTGAGGAAGCCTCCTGAATCGATTCCATGGGAACGCCCAGGAGGTCCATCGGAGCAAGGTTGGGCAGGCTCTGGAGGAGCTCCAGGGTTCTTTCGCAGGCGGCGGCGTAGCGGTGCTTCCATCCGCTGTTGTTGGCCTTGTAATCGGTATCCTCGGGCGTGTAAACGATCGTCACGCCACTGTCGGAGTGCGATCCAGCGCGGTTGAGGCGGCCCAGACGCTGGATGACGGTGTCCAAGGGCGCCAGATCCATGATCATGTCATCGGCATCGAGGTCGACACCCACTTCCGCGGCCGCCGTGGCCACCAGATATACCGGTTCGCCGCCGGGTGGCTCCGTGTCCGGCTCGGAAAAGCATTTCCACAGCGGGCTGTCGGTCAGGGCCTCGCGTTCGGCGCCGCGCAGCGTCCCCGTGAAAAGTCCCACGCGATCGCCGCTGTCCGTACCCAGCGCCTTGAGCAGATCATGATGGAGGCGCTGCGCTTCCTGAGCCGAACGGGTAAACAGCAGGGTCTTGCCGGTTTCCCGCGCCAGTGCGTGGCTGACCATCGTCTCCCGCCACTGGGCTTTGCCTTCCACCTTCCGGAGGTGGAGCCGTTTCACGGCCCGCAGGCGCCTCCCGAGAACCGGGTCTGCTTCATCGGCGGATTCAAGCGTCGCCTCGCCCACCTCCCTTGGGGTCGCCGACATGGTCATTGCGCGGAAGCCGTGACGGGTCGGGCGCTCCTGAAGCTGCTCGACCTGACGGAGGGTTTGGGCAAAAGCCGGGCTGAGGTGCGACTCGTCAAGCACGACGGTGGTGTCGACCCCGAGAAGCCCGGCGTGCAGGGCTCGGCGACTTCGGCCATCGCCGTACCCCGAAAACAGTAGCCGGGAACCGATCATGTCCACGGTGCCGACGAGGACGGCGGGCCGGGCGGGGTCAAGCCGCCACTCGCCGCTGTCCATCAGCCCGCCCCGCAAGGTGCCGATCGCGACCGGTCCTGCATCCGGGTGCCGGAAGGCCGCTTTTTCTTCCAGCGCCTCCCGCGCCTCGTTCATCTCAGCTAGAGCGTCGATCCACGTCCGTAACTGCGCAGTCGTCTGGTCCACGATAGCGCGGCGGTCCACAACGTACACCAGACGCCGAGGCAGCGGCGCCCCGGCGGCCAATGCCAGAAGGTAGAGCGGAACGACCGACGTTTTTCCTGTGCCGGTCGGCAGTGCCAGCTCATCGGGGATCTCGCCGTCCAGCAACCGTGCGAAGCAGCGGCGTTGCCAGGGATAGGGTGAGCGCCCGGTTATCGCTTCAAAATCGTCGATTGTTACTGGCATGGGTTTGCTTCCTTTCCCCAGTCGCTACGTCAAACGTACCCGAAGGCGCATCCGTCCGAAACACCGGCAGGTTGCTCCATTGAACATGGTGGGTGCAAACCGACGGGGCGGTGGCCTGCGGCATGCGTTACGTCCAAGGCCATGGACATCCTCGAGAGGAGGGGGCCTCGCTGGTGGTGCGGGACGCGGTTCAGCAGCGGTCCGTCCACCGCCTGATCCCGCATCATTTGCCGATTGACTGACGCACGGCTCATCATTGGACGGTACGTTTTACGCACCCTTAGGCCGCCCGGCTGCGGAGTCCAGCCATCGGGGTCTCGAGCTTCCATGCCGCCGGTCAGCGTCCGGCTACACTTGCGCCACCTGTCTGCGTTGCGGATGTTGCCCGGTTCGGTTCTGGGCGGATGCAGCTTGCTAGACCACCATCGGTTTTGCTCCTTGGTTCGCCCCGGATTATGCCTTGGCGCTCCACGTCCACCCAGTCGTCGTCTGGACGATCTCCGGTCCTCACAAACCAAATAGACGCATGGCGAAGCATGGCGAATTCACCATGCCGCGGGACAAGTTTCAGAATTGAGATAGAAAAAAAGCTGAATAATACGCCGCTAAAGCAGTCACGGCTATTTGAGATACACGCAGAATGACGGCGGTTCCATATACCGCGAACATAGAAGATAGAGACCAATTATGGGGGTTAACAAAATTAGAGTATAGCTTAGCGAGCGCTGATCCAATCAGAAAAAAATTCCCCCAAGTATTCCTGAGGCGGCAAATGTGCCAATTATGAAGAAAACAAATGCTTGCCAAGATATAAACGAAAGAAATCCATCCATGTAAAATAGGTAAATACCAAAAGCCCACCAAACAAATATCGAGAAGCGTCCGTAGCTGTCCGCCTGTTGCAGGCGCTGTTCCTCAAAAAAATCTTCCAAGTGGTCTTCTGGGTCCTTTTTCGACATCTCCTCACTCTCCGAACACCGTGGCTGTCAAGGGAGCTTGCACCTGCACTCCACGGAAATTTTGTAGTCCCTAGCTGTGATCTCTCAGTAGGTCGTTCATCCGGGGTGGAGTCCCCGAAGCTTCAGGTGCGACCCAGTCCACTTGAGGGAGACCCCGAATGAACACGCACAAACATGCCCGACTTACGCCCTATGGTCGAGCCCTGTTGGTCCGTCGGATGATGACCGAGGGGCTTCGCGTCGAGGACGCACCCCACGTACGCACCGCCTTCAAGTGGTACCGGCGCTATCCCGATGAAGGCGAGGCCGGGCTACAGGATCGCCCCTCGCGGCCGGCAGCCTGTCCGCACCAGACGCCCGACGCGGTGCGTGACCAAATCATCGCGCTGCGGCGCGAACGCCGCACTTACCGCCAGATCAATCAACAGACCCGGGTGGCGATGGCCACCATCGGTCGGGTGCTGCAGCGGGCCGAGCTCAACCGCCTGTCGGTGCTCGACCCGCCACGGCCAGTCCGACGCTACGCGTGGGATCAACTCGGGCAGCGACTGCACCTGGACATCAAGAAGCTCGGGCGCTTCCGGCGGCCGGGCCATCGGGTGACCGGTGACCGCCGCAACGCCTCCGACGGGGTCGGTTGGGACTACGTTCATGTTGCCGTCGACGATACGTCCCGCCTCGCGTTGAGTACCGTGCACTCCGACGAGACTGCCCGCCGTGCCTGCCGGGCGCTGGCCGAGGTCCTGCGCGAGTGGACGTATGCCCGGTGCTACGACCACTCAATCCAGCGCAACGCGCACCCGCCCGTCTGGCTGCACCAGTACAAACGGCATCGACCTCGCGCCAGCCTCGGATACCAATCGCCCGTCAGCATCCTCGGCCCCGATGTGAACAACCTGGTGGGTTTACATGCCTCGGGCGTGAGGCTGTCGATCTTGCCCAGAACCGTGTACCGCTGCTTCTGTTTGCCTGGCATGGTCCGGCTCGGGGCGATGTAGCTGGGATTCCTGCCCCTCAGTGTTGAGCGGGGCCCTCGCGCCACCGGATAACGGACAGTCGGGGTAGCCTACCCGTGAACTCGGAGAATCAAGGTGAAGGTAGCCCTCCCCACCTGTGTCCCAGAAAGCAGACGGGTGCGGCCGGCAATGATTACCGCCCTGAGCCGGGCCAGAGGAGATTACCGACGAACGCCTATTGTACCCTCACTTCATGTGCGTCTCCGAGTCATGATAGGTGGTGGCAGTATGTTCACGATGAAGCCGGGCGCCGCTCGCGTGTTTCTGAGGTTATGGGCCGTGGTCGCGATCGTGTTGTTTCTACCGGTAACCGGTAAAGTGGCTGTTGAAATCGTTCCAGAAGAGTCGCATGCACAGGCAGTCTAGAATTATTGTTCTGAGCGATGGCGCTCGTGGTGGGACGAGCCAATTGAGGGCCGAGGGGACGATCGATCAAGGCGCGATCTGCTCGACACCGAGCCAGATCGTTTCGACGAATTCGAGATTGATCCCATGGAGCCGCGCGAGCCTCAAAGCGAACTTGCAAAGAAAGGGAGAAAACTTGCCAGGACTCGTGAGCGTGGTGAGACCGAAGCCGCGGCAGAGATCGCTGGGGAAATCCGCGAGATACGGGTCGAACAAATTCGTGAACGTCGTCGGCTTGAGATTGATCCTGAGAACGTTAACTCAGTTTGCGCAAGGGAAAATGAGGGCCAGCCTGTCCGGACGGCTGTGGCTTTCCTCGGCGTGTACTGGGCACGGCCATTGGCACTGATTGTGTTCTTTGGAATGGCTGCTTTCTGGATAGTCAGAGGCTTCCATTCGCATTCATAAATGTCAGGTCTGGCCTCTTTTTTCTGTCACGTGCTGAGGTCTATCGCGCGTACTTATGGGGTGTCTAGGTGTCTGTCTAGTTGTCAGGTTTCGGCTGGTTCCATCCCGCGAGAGAAGGCACCCCAGTTTCATGGTCGAGAGTGGATGTGTTATGTCGCCGATGGATGGACGGGGGCGGACCGCATGGCGAGTACGGTTTATTCTAAGGCTCATCAATCATCTTGGCGTGTACTTCACGTTGACAGGCAAAAGCCCGGAGCGTAATCGGGGAAATGCTTGTGGCCGGCTCGATGGGCTCGCCGAAAGGACCGCTCCATGCAGACCAGGGCCGCAAAGCCGGAGGCTGGGTTAGTCGGCCGATCCGTGACTGGAAGCCCATCGGGGCGGATGACACAGTAATGCCTATGTGTGTAGGCTGTTGTTGGTTCTGTTCTGCCATCGAGCGCTCATCGGAGGCCTGCGGCCTTGGAAGACGGATCGTTGACGAGGCGACGAGGATTCTAGTCTTGGCCACGTAGATACGGTTAGTCCTCTGGAAGTCGGTGCCGTCTCGAGGAGTCTCAGGATTGTCGTCGATTGATAAACTGATAATCAAAAAGGAAAGTGCCTTGAGTTTGCGTCGCGCATGCGTAGCAATAATATTATTTGCGCCCCTAACAGCTTGTAGCCTGACCTTGCCGGTAGAAGGTGAGGTCCGCGAAACAGGCGAGTCCTTTAGCGGTACAGCGACTGGCTACATGGATGGCGCTGGTGATCTCAAGATCGAATCGAGCGAGGGAGTCGTTTGCGAAGGTAATTTCACTTATGTGACCTCGAGAAAAGGCGAAGGGGTGTTTACGTGTGACGATGGTCGATCCGGTCCCTTCGAGTTCGTCTCCACGGGAAACAGGGGTACGGGGCATGGAGAGCTTAATGGTGATCGTTTTGTCTTTACTTTCGGTCAACCACGATAATGCAAAGTAACGGTGTGTCTTCACTAAACAACTTTGGCCGCCTTAGTTGAACCCTGGTGTTGCAGAGCAACTGCAACGTCTGACCCCGAGGCCCCGCAAAATCGTCCGGTGTCCACCCGGGTGAACTGGCCGGCCGAAGACGACTCAACGTTGGTTGCATCGATCGCCAAAGGGTTCGTCCGGCTCTCATTCGTTCTGCGTGTTCACCAACGGATCGCCGCCCAGGTAATCGCGTAGGGCTTCGTACTGGTAAAGCGCTGCAAGCATCTGCACGAACTCGCTTTCCCGCAGCAGGACCACGCGCGAGCCGTCCGCGATGCGGACGAACTCGGGGTGCAGTGTTAGCCCATCGACCGGGTCCTGCGTATCGGACGTCGTGTTGTTCGGGGGCATATGCTGTGCCTCAGTCTGCGGGGGTCTGCTGCTCATCCGGGCCGGCCGAGGTTTCGTCCGTTTCCAGACGGTTGCGACCACGTTCCTTGGCCCTGGAGAGGGCGGCGTCGGCGCGGCGAAGAGCCTCCTCAAACCCTTCACCATGGTCCAAAGAAGCCGTCCCCGCCGAAACGGTCAGGGTTGGGCCGATGGAGGTGTCGGCGACAGTAATGGATCGGGTTTGCTCCACGACTCTTTTCCCCAGGCTGGCTGCGCCGGAAAGGTCGGTGTCCGGCAGCAGGATCACGAACTCTTCGCCTCCAATCCGCCCCAGACAGTCGCTGGTGCGCAGCAGCTCGGCGCAGGCCTGCGTGAAGCACCGCAGTGCTTCATCCCCCCGCGCATGTCCGAAGCGGGTGTTGATGCTCTTGAAGTGGTCGATGTCCAGGATGAGAAGCGACAGCGGGTGCCCGTAGCGGCGGGCGCGCTCGACTTCCGAGTGGGCCCGTTCGAACAGAGCACGCCGGTTGGCGATCCCGGTCAGCGGATCGGTCTCTGCCGCCTGGCGCCAGTACTGCTCGAGCTCTTTGCGCGGCGTGATGTTGACCGCGACCCACAGGACCACGGGCTTGGGATGATCGTAACCGGGCAGGGGCAGGACACGGCCTTCAAAACACTGTTCGACCCCATCCTGCGTGGCTTCTCGAGCCGAGGGCGGGAGACCGGCCACATCGTCGACGCGGAGCTGGTACTCCAGGGTCTGCATGTCGCCGGTCCGCAGGGCGGTTCGGATCGCCTCGAGACATGCTTCGGCGACAGTCGGGGGCAGCGCTTCGGTGACGCTGTGCCCCTCCAGTCCCTTGCCGCTCACGTACATGGCTTCGTTCGCCCCGCCGATGACCCGAACGTACAGCCCGTCCTCGTCGATCACGAACGAGATGTCGGGCAAAGCCTTGAGCAGGGTGAGGAGCTGATCGCGCTCGGCCCTCAGGCGCTGGATCAAATGATCCCGGTTCGGTCGCGAGATGTCGTCCATGTGTTCTCTCCATATCCACGGGCCGTCAGGCCCCGGTCCGTTCGAAGGGGTGTGGGCTTAGGCGAAGCCCGCCGCGCGGCGTCCGGCCCCGGGCTTGATGCGCTGCTCGGCCGCCAGGGCCTCGGCCAGGGCCTCCTGGGTCAGGTCGCCGGTACCCTGCCGGCGGGTATGCGCTCGCACGACCGTCGCGAAATCGCCGGGTGTGAGGTCCTCGAGCCTTTGGATGGTTGCGCGGGCGGATTCCGTAGCGCAGCCATCGCTGGCATCGACCGGCTGCAGCCGTTCCACCAGTCGCTCGAACAGCCGTACCCGCTGCTCCATGGTCAGCGGACGCAGTTCCAGTTTGTGGTCGAACCGTCGCAGGGCGGCCGGATCCAGCGCTTCCAGGAAATTCGTGGCGCACACCAGGATCTCGCTGAACGCCTCGATCTGGACCAGCAGTTCGTTGGTGCGGGTCGTCTCCCAGGAGTGGCGAGCGCCGGAACGGTCGGTCAGGAAACTGTCGGCTTCGTCCAGCAGCAACACCGCGCCTTCCCGTCGCGCCTCGCGAAAGGCCCGTGCGAGGTTCTTCTCGGTCTGGCCCACGTAAGGGGAGATGAGCTCCGAGGCGGTGCGCTTGCGCAGGGGGCGGTCCGCCCGTTGTGCCAGGTGATGGGCCAGCGCGGTCTTGCCGGTCCCCGGAGGACCGTGAGCCAGCAGGGAACCGGAGCCCGCGAGGACCAGATCCTCCAGGAGCGAATCCACGTCCCCCTCCGTGTTGAGGTTCTCGAGACCGTATTCGAGTGCGTCGTACGCCCGGGGCATGGCAAGCGGGGGCCGCCCCTGGAGCTCGGCCTGCTCGGACAGATGGTCGGTGATGACGGATTCCGCCGATTCGCCATGGGCAGCCTGATCCAGCAGGCGCGCGACCCGCGCGGAGCCCTGGATCTCGGCCGGCGTGAGGCCCTCGATGCCGGCCATGTGGTCCAGCCATTCGTCACTGACCTCCAGCCCCTCGCAGGCGCGCGCCATCAGGGCGCGGCGGACCGAGCGCGGGGGATGACCGACCTCCAGGGTGAAATCGAAGCGCCGCAGATAGGCCGGATCCAGTTGCTTCGGGTGGTTCGTGATCCAGATCGCCGGGACCGGGTTATCCTCGAGCATCTGGTTGGTCCAGGCCTTGCCGCCGGTACGGGGTCCGCGCCGGGTGTTGCCGAACAGGGCGGCCAGCGGATCCTGCCCGAACACGTCTTCGATCTCGTCGAAGGCGACAAGGGAGCGGGGAGCCCGCCTCAGGAGATACTGGCAGAGCTGATAGGCCCGCTGCCGGTGCGGCGCGTCCATCGGTGTGCCATCGGGGGTCTCGTGATTGACCTCGCGGCCTTCCAGCCCGAGCTCCTGTGCGAGGCGCCGCACGAGCTGCGTCTTTCCGGTGCCGGGTGGCCCGTAGAGCAGGATATTGACCCCCGGAACGTTTTGCGAAGCGGCCTGGCCGAGCAGGGCCCGCAGCCGTGCCAGCGGCTGCTCCAGGTGGGCCAGGGCCATCTGATCCCCCTCCGGTTCGGGCATCGGGCGGAAAAACGCGCTGAAGACCGGCTCGGCTGACTCCATCCGCCCGACCAGTTCCGACGCCAGATCGCCGAGCAGGTCGAAACCGAGCTGGTTCGACATCAGCATGCCGCGGCCCTCGGTCTCGACGAGGCCGGAACGCACCAGCGTGTTGCGGGGCGACAGGGCTTCCCGGACCTCACGCAGTGAACGGCCCAGGGCGACCGCCACGATTTCCTCCGCGGTCAGGTCCACCGTGTCGCGCACGCTGGAGAGCAACGAGGCGAAGGGGTGATGAGAGGCATTCAGTGCCAGGATCTGCAGGACCTCGCGTTCGCATTCCGAAAGGCCCAGGGGCTCCCCGAAAAGGCGGACGTTACGGGCGATTGGGTGATCCCGCTGCAATGGGCCTGCCTGCTGTTCGACCGCGTCGGCCCGCTCGATGACCGCCTCCACCCGTTCCGTGTCGTCCCAGACGTCTCCGTCGTGGTCCACGCCCAGCGCCTGAAGCATATCGTCATCCAGCGAACGCAGGAGCGTCCCGGTCAGGTCCATGGTCAGGGCATGGCGCAGGACACGCAGGGCCCAGAGGGCCCGGATGCCTCCAAGGTTGCCGGGCAGCTCCCCCCGGCGGGCGGAGCGGAAGGACTTGCGTGAGCGGCGGCGTTTGCTGACGGGCATGGCCAGGACTCCTCGACGAATGGAGCTCAAGCCTTGCACAGCCAGGCGACGGTTTTTGACGTTGGTTCGTTGCGCGGCTCACCGGGTGATATGGCGAAGCGACCTCTGCCACTGTCAGAACTGGGCGATGGCGGGTGTAGTGAGGGGTACGGTCTTCGTACTTGCGACCGTTGCCGAGGGAGTTCATGTGTACCGGCAGGAGCAGGTGAGGGCCTCGGAACTCACGCAGGAGCTGGAATGGGCGTTGCTCGCGGAACGGGAGGCCGTGAAATGCCGGGCGAACGAGTCATTGGATCGGTACCTGGATGCCGTTCTCGATGCATGGGGCGAGCAGGTGGGGGAGCATTCGCAGGTATCGACGGACACCGCTTCATTCCGGATCTTTGGTGGGTCGTGAAGGATTTCGCGGGCTGCGGGCCGGCCAATCAGGGCCGAACCTGCGTTTGCTCCTAATCGAGCATCGATTGGCGTTTCGGGCGGTCCTCGATAACGACGGTGCCAACCCGGAGTTCCACGAGGTCGGCAGTCAGCATCCCGGTAACGGGGAGCTCGGAATGTCGCAGGCGACACAAATGGACGCCTGAATGGGTGAGGATGTGCTGACCACATTCATCAGGGGTGCGTGATGGATTATCCGAGCGCCTGTCTTGCTGTCCTGCTCGGCGTCGCATTGTCCGGCTGTGCCGTCGCGCCGACATTTGGGAGTAACGTCCCGTCGCCAGGGCAGCCGCTGATCCGGGATGCCGACGGGCGCATCACCGGCTACATCGACGAGCAGCCCCCGGGGCCCACCTACATCCGCGGTGCGGACGGCCGGATCCTCGGCACTGTGGAGGACGGCCCTGGCTCGGCACCGACGCGGGTTCGCGATACGGACGGACGCATTCGGTATGAAATCGACGGGTCACGCTGAAGGGGGTGCCGCGGCCTCAAAATGTTGGCGTTGCATCTTTGCACGGACGATCACCGGCTGGCAGTCTCCCACATGAGCCGGCGTGCACAGGGACAGGGGATGGACGGGAGATGACCCAGGGCAACGGAATGCGTGCGACGCTGCAGCGGCGGATGCTGCTGCTGGGCATGGTGCCAAGGCAGCCCCGCCGGGTCAGTGCGCCGGAACTGGTTGAACGCCTGCAGGCGCGGGGGCTGGATACGACCCTGCGAACCATCGAACGGGACCTGGAAGCGCTTTCGGCATTTCTACCGCTCGGACGCGACGAGCGGGACCGTCCGTATGGCTGGTACTGGCTGGCCGACGCCCCGTTGCAGGACATGCCTGCCCTGGATCCCGAGACGGCGCTCACCCTGCAGATCCTGGATGCTCACGCAGCGCGCCTGCTGCCTCCGTCCGCCCGGGAACGGCTGGCGCCGCAGGTCGCCCGTGCGCGGGAGGTACTGGAAGCCACGGGGCAGTCGTCCGGCCTGAGTCTGTGGCCAGAGCGGGTCCGTATCCTCTCCAATGGTCCCCCGCTGGACCCGCCGGCCATCCCTGAAGGCGTGTTCACGACCCTGCAGCAGGGGCTTTTGGAACGCCGCTGCCTTGACATCACCTACCGCTCACGCTCGAAGGAACGGGTTCGAGACCACCGTATCCACCCTCTGGCGATGGTGTTCCGCGAGCCGGTGACCTACCTGCTGGCCACCATCGAACCGCATCAGGACGTGCTGCACCTCGCGGCGCACCGGATCGAGGCTGCGGCCCTGACCGAGAAGCCGGCGCTGGATCCGGCCGCCGGCTTTGATCTCGACCAACTCATCAAGGAAGGCGCGTTCGATTACCCCGAGGGCGAAACTATCCACATCGAACTCAGGGTGAGTCCCGCGGTCGCCTACCATCTGCACGAGGCGCGCCTGTCTGACGACCAGACCATCGAGAGTGAAGCCTACGGTGAGCACTTCCGCGTGTCGGCCACCGTCCGCGACACAGCACGCCTGAAGTGGTGGTTACTGGGCCTGGGGGCCGGCGTGAACGTCCTGAAGCCGGCGCCTCTGAGGGAGGCCATCGCGCAGGAACTGAAGTATGCCCACCTAGGATATCGTACGGAGATATCCTCGTGATGCACCGCCGGGGATACATTGTGATCGATAGGCGGCCCATGCTGCACCTAGCTGCACTACCAAAAAATAAACTCTAAGATCAGGTGCCGAGAGTATTGGGGAGTTGAGTTCGCATCTTCAAATACAGCAAATACAGTTTTAAATAAAGCGCGGTACTGGAGCCGGTGATGAGTCAGCCATTAAAATCCGCCATTTACGCAACGATCTTCTTCTTTTTAAGCGTTCTGGCCTTCGGCGCCAACGATTGGTTTTCTCTCTCAATACTGGCCGCATCGATCGTTTTTCTTTACCCTACTATATTGATTGGCCAGATGACGTTGCGGAACGTTTCGAAGACTGCTGTCCAGCAAGAATCTATACTCTATGCATTCCTTAACCAACCTAAAACCATAGGACAGCAACTATTTAGTGGCGGCATCGCGGTTATTTTGGGCGTTTCCTTTCTTACAGTCGCTAAAGGAATTGAGATAAACCATGGCTTGATTCCTGTAGTGGTTTTCGTCTTTCTGCTTACTTGGTGGGTCTCTGGTCGTCTTGCCTCGCACCCCGATCTGTCTAAGCTTGAACGACGCTACCTTCGACCGGAGGCAACGACCGCTTCCGTGGCTAAAGAGGCCGACAAATATAATCCGGAAAGCAATCTAGATGTAAGCTTCTTAAGTCTAATCGCTGCCATAATTGTAATTAATATTATATTCGCACTTTTGCTGAGCGCAAAAGATCTATTTACGTTCTTTGTGGCTGACGTGGACTTCTCAAATTTTCGTTCTTACGCATTGGAGCGAGGGGTTCCTTCGGGTGAGTTCAATTCTGTCTCACGTGTCTTCATTAACCTGTACGTGATGTTTGACAGTTTCAAGCTCGCGGCGGCTAATGAGATGTTGATGGCGTTTGGTGTGAGTAAGTCCGAATCTCATTCCGCTTATTATATATTTTATCTCTTTGTTTTGGTTCTTAATGCACTGAAGTTATTGGCGTTCTCGGTTCCTCTCGTGTTCTTGCAGAGGGGGTTGCTAAGCCGTGGGGCCGCCCTATTTGAAGCTCCTGCCTCAAGGGTCTATAAATGGCTCGCGCCATACTTTTTCACGCCTCTCCGGTTTTTGTGCAATCTGGTGGAGCCAGTATGGAGAGCAATCAAGGCGTTTTTCAGTGTCGATAATGAACGGTCCCAAGGGGAGGAGGGGACGGGTCATATGCCTGAGGGCCAGGAGGAACCGGACGAGCCTCACGAGTCAACACAGAGTAAGGATTCGAAGAATGATGTGGGTGAGGATCGCCGTTAGTAAACATGATATCTGACTTTGGTGATTCGGAAGGCTGCTCGGTGGTCGTGGGGAGACGCAATCAGGTGTCAAACCTGGATTGCCATTATAATAGGTTGATAGAGCGGCGATGGCCTAGAAGTGTCCGGGTTGTTGCAGTTTTAATCTCCTCTGATTGAGTGGTGGGGGACGGGCCGTGAGACGGCTTGGCTATCTTTGAGAATTGAATAGTGTTTGTAGCTTGGGGGCTAAAGTGACGAGGAAAGACGAGCGGGGAAACGCCAGTACGATCGTGCTGGTCATCATAGTAGTATTGGCTCTAGTAGTGGCAATGGCGGTAGGCTTCAGATACCTCACCCAAACCTGGGTAGGCACGTTCCTCATTTCTCCCGACGCCGCGGTGGTCGAGAAGGTTGTGTCGGAAGAGGTGGATGGGTTGTTAGAGAAGAAGGAAGATCTAATAGAAGAAAACGATACATTGAGAGCAGAAGTGGAAGACCTAGAGGAAGAGTTGGCTCAAAGGCGTGAAGAAGAGAAGCGCGAACAGGATGCTACTAGACGCTTGTTTCGGAGGGAATAGAGCGCGGCGGGTAAGCCGTTTTAAACGTTACCTGAATCGTGTGTTTTGGGTGCTTACCAGTGCCATGACGGATGGAGTTTGTATTTGGACGTGATTTTGCCAGCCTGTGCGTAAGATCGGTGTTCTAGGTGTCCTCTGTGTCACCGGTAATAAGGGAGTTCGGGTGTGCCGTCCGTCGGGAAATTGGGTGCTGAAAGGAGCCGCGACTTAGAATATCTCTGGAGGCCATTTGGAAGTGGGGTGCATCGGACAGACTGAAGGGCGTGCGGTAGCTGTTGGTTCGGTAATGGCGGTTTTGCGAAAGCTGTTTAAGAATTCTATTCGATTGGTCAGGGTTTGGCTTCTCTAGTCTTGGTTCCATATTGCGGTCGATGTCCGATGATTTCCTCATCGTCGCCACTATATCTTATCTAATGTGCGATGTCTGACCTTTGGGAGAAAATATGAGTGAATTAACGTGGCGTAAGGCTATCGAGCGAGTGCTCTCCGACTCTGGCGGAGCGATGCATTATACAGATATTGCTGAGCAAATTGTCGCGGAGGGTTTAAGGAAGAATGTTGGTGCCACCCCACCCACAACTGTAAATGCTAATATTTCGGCGTCGATAAGCAAAGACGGTGAGAAATCGCCCTTTCGAAAAGTCGGGCGCGGCGTTTATATGCTACAAAAAAATTCGCCAATGGGCGCATCAAAAAATGCTAGTCAACTAGAAGCAAAAGTGGAAGCGGACGAAGGGGACGAGGAGCAGCAGTACGATATAGTCTCATCATTTGGAATGTTTTGGCGTCGGGATTATGTTGTATGGACACGGACACCAAAGATTCTTGGTATTCAGCAGCTAGGGTCCGACCCGGTCGATTTCTATGGGCAGCTCGGAATTTACCTGCTCTATGATGGGAGGGAGGTTGTGTATGTTGGGCGATCGGTGGATCGCCCTCTTGGTCGACGGCTTTATGAACACACTTTAGACCGGCTGGCAACCAGATGGGATAGATTCTCTTGGTTCGGGGTTTTGCCTGTATCAGAGGAAGGTGGTCTGCAATGTCAACCAGGGGTGTACGGAGCAGATAAGATTGTCCCTGCGCTTGAGGCCATTTTGATTGAAGCCTTAGAGCCTCGGCAAAATCGAAAACGAGGTGATGATCTTTCGGCTGTAGAATATTTACAGACGGAGGACCCGGAGGTAGAAAAGCGTAAGGCCCAAGATGTTTTGGATAAGTTGGCGAATAATTTGCGGTAAAGAGTTATCTTCGGGCGCACTCTGGGCACAGGGTGGGGTGGTCGTTAGCTGATGCGCCTGCGGCGTGAGAAGGTTTAGCGGGCTGCTTCCGGGGCGTCAACACGCTACTGGATATTTGTCTGTATTAGAGTAGGGGGCTGAGAATTTTTTGCTGATTAGGCGAAATCGAAGCTTGTATTCAACCAATAAGTGCAACTCCATGTTATGTGGCGCGTTGCCTGTATCAGCGCTGGTATGAAGGGAATCGGGTGCACGGAGAGGGGGAACGAATGCTCCAGTCGAAACTCGCTTGGCTTGATCACGATGCGGATGCGCGCGAGCGCAGTATGCGCGTGCTGGCGATGTTCGGGGAGCGGGACACTCGCGATGAGCTGGGTCTCGGTGCGATTCGGGACAACCTGGCGGATCTGCTTTTTCCGGGCACGAGTACGATCCAGACGCGCTTGCGCTACATGCTGCTGGTGGCGTGGGTGTATCAGCAGGTAGAGGCGGAGTTGGCGCACGGGGCGCTTGCGGCTGAGAAGGTGCCGGCGCGGGCGGCGGATTTGGAGTTTCGCATTGTGGATGCGCTGCGCGAGTCGGATGATCGAGCCGGAGTGTTCGGCATCGGATCCGGCCGTACACTGCAGCGATTACCCAGTTCGGTGTATTGGGCGGGGCTGGCTTCGTGGGGCATCCGGGAGGTGCCGCTGTCGCAGGAGCGTTACCACCGGAGTGTGGCCGGCCTGGTGGAGCAGCGCCGAGAGTATGGTCGCCTGGAGGGGCAGAGTGGCGCTGGTTCGGGGGATTCGGAGTACCGCACCTGGCACCCGGGCTTGCCAAAGGCACCCGACGGCTTCCCGGGCGGGGTGTCCCTGGCGCTCGAGGTTGAGGAAGCGGAGTTTCTGCTGGACCGGGTGCGCGAGAGCCATCCGACCAGTCTGCTGGCTCACTTGTTCGAAGGTTGCTCCCCGGCGGACGTGACTTATCCCTGGGAGCATCCCGATCGGGCGAGTTTCAGTGAGCGGCAGCAGGCACTGCTGGATCAGGCGGAGAAACTTGCGGTGCTCGCCCAGGGGGCGTTCCTGCTCTACAACCTGGCGCTGTCCGAGAGGCGCGAACGCGAGGATTGGGTGAAGTACTACCAGCAGTGGCTGGACGACTGGACCGAGTCGGCTCAGGTATTGCCATTAGCGGAATGGAGCCTCGATGAACTCTTCGCGCTGACCGAGGCGGGGGCGCTGCGGGTGCCCGAGGGCGCAAGGCGCTTTTTGCGGGACTGGCGTGAACGCGTCGTGGCTTGCGGCAGCGACGGGGCGCGGTTGCGGGCCGATGAGGCGGCGCGTGATCTGGTACGGCGGCGCGAAACACTGCTGAAAAAGGCGCGCTCGCGCTTTACCAACCTACAGGCGCTGACGCAGTGGAGCGGCCAGTCGGGAGCCCATCGTTACAACTATCGGTGGCCGACGGTGATGCGTTTCCACCGGGATCTGCACACGGCGTTGTACGGCGAGGAGGGGTAATGCTGGACCCCAACGGGCGCAACCTGTACACCAGCCTGCTTACGCCACCGCCCGGTTACTCGCTGGACCAGGCGCTGGGCACCACTTTCTCGCTCGACATTCCCACGCTGCTGACCATCCCGGTCCATCTGTCGTTGCTCGGAGCCGGGCGGAGCGATGACGGAATCGCGGTGTACGAATCGGTCCGGCGCACGATGGATCGGGTGACGCTCTATCTCCAGCGCGGCCAGATGCGCGCGCCGAAGGACGGCAACCATCTTTTCGGGCTGCTGGAGCCGTGCATGGTGGAGGTGGAGCCGCCCGGCGACGGGGTGTTTCATCCCAAGGTCTGGGTGCTGCGCTTCCAGCCGGACCCGGGGGTACAGGAACCGCCGCTGCTTCGGGTGGCGATCCTGTCGCGCAATGTCACCGATGATCGCTCCTGGGACCTCTCGCTGCAGCTTGATGGCGTGCTGGGCGAGGAAAGCATTGAGGCTAACCGGCCCCTGGCGCGGTTGGTGGAGAGTCTGCCGGGGCTGGCGACGCGGGAAGTGGATGCGGATCGGCGCGTGCAGGCCCGGGAGCTGGCCCGCGATCTGATGACTTGCGACTTCGCGTTGCCCGATGGCGCCGAGAACCTGGAGTTTGCGGTTCCGGGACTGCCGGGTACGCGCTGGGAACCCGAGCCGGGCGACCGCCTGGCGGTGATCTCGCCGTTTCTGAAGGATGCGGCGCTGCGTCGGCTGGCCGACTCCAGTTCCAAACCGGTGGCGTTGATTTCGCGGCCGGAGGAGCTGGAGCAGGTATCGCCGGAAGTCTGCGGTGCGTTCGATGCTTGTTATGTGCTGCATGAAGCGGCGGAGACAGAAGACAACGAGGGTGAGATCGACCACGACACTCACGGCCTGCACGCCAAGGCGTGGATCCGTGAGCAGGGGACGCGCACGTCGATCACCCTGGGCTCGGCGAACGTGACGGATGCCGCATTGCTGGCGCAGCACAACCTCGAGGTGATGGCGACTTTGACCGGGCCGCGACGCAAGCTGGGCGGTATCGACGACCTGCTGGGCGAAAAGGGGCTCGGGAGTGTGCTCCAGCACTGGGCGCCCGGGGAGGATGTGCCCGACGAGGACGTGGAAAAGGTGCGGGCGCGCGAGCGGCTGGAGCAGGCCCGGACGGCGCTGGCCCGTGGCGGGTTGAAGGTCGTGTGCGAGCCCGGCAGTGCCGAGGGTATGTGGCGTTTGTGGCTGGCCGGGGGCGTCGAGGTGCCGGAATCGGTGGCCTGCCGCGCGTGGCCGGTGAGCCGGCGGCCGAATGAGGCGGTGACGCTTGAGGCGGGTCCGGAAGAACATCGGACGGAGCTGGCCCATGGTGGACCCGCGTACCTGACCGGTGTGATTGCCTTCGAGCTGACGGATCCGGCCGCGGAGCCGCTGCGTTTTGCACTGAACCTGCCGATCGAGGGCTTGCCCGCGGAGGACCGCGAGGCGGCGATTCTGCGTGCCGTGGTGGAGAACCGCGACGGGTTCCTGCGCTATCTGATGCTGCTGTTGGCCGGCGATGATGCCTCCGCGGCGGCCTTCATGCCGATCGCGGGAAGCGGCCATGGACACTGGCACAAGGCCGCGCTGGATGAGCTGCCGCTGCTGGAGGAGATGACCCGCTGTTACAGCCGCGAACCGGAACGCCTGCAGGATATTGCGGAGATGATCGAACGCTTGCAAAGACGCGTCGGTAGCTCCGAGTTGGTGCCGCCGGAGTTCGAGGCTCTTTGGCGTACGTACCAGGAAGCGATGGAGCGCCGCGATGGATGAGATCGAAGGCTTCGATGCCGGGCCGGTGCTGGACGGGCTCAAGCCGTTTCAGCGACGCACCGTGGATTACGCCTTCCAGCGGCTGTTCGACCCGGCGGGCAGCGGGCGTTTCCTGGTGGCCGACGAGGTGGGGCTCGGCAAGACCCTGGTCGCTCGTGGCGTCATCGCACGCACCCTGGAGGCGTTAAGCGGACGAGGGGAGCGCATCGACATCATCTACGTGTGCTCGAATGCGGCGATTGCCGAGCAGAACGTGCGTCGAATGAACGTGATGGAAGAGGGCGGGTTCGCCCTTGCCAGTCGACTGACGCTGCTGCCGCAGACGGTGCATCATCTCAACCGCAACCCGGTCAATTTCATCAGCCTGACACCCGGGACGACGTTCAATCTGCGCTCCAGCACGGGCAAGGTGCAGGAGCGGGTGTTGCTGTTCCATCTGCTCGACGGGCTGGAGGGGCTGAGTTCGGTGGGGCTGAGCAAGGCTCTCCAGTGCAGCGTCGGCGAAACCTGGCCCCAGTGGCTGGAGAAACGCCCGGAGGCGATCGATCCGGACCTGGCGGAGGCGTTCGTCGAGCACCTGCGCCAGCAGGTGCATCTGCGCGAACGGCTTCGGCGTATCTGCGAGGTCTACGAAGCCCCTGAAGCCGAGCGTGGCCCGGAGGCGAACGCCGAGCGCAATGCCGTGGTGGGTGAGCTACGCCGCCAGCTTGCCCGGGTCTGCCTGGCGGCCCTGCGTCCCTCGTTGGTGATCCTGGACGAGTTTCAGCGCTTTTCCGACCTGTTGAACGGGGAGACGGAAGAGGCGGTACTGGCCAACGACCTTTTCTCGCTGGACGGGGTGCGACTGCTCCTGTTGTCGGCGACCCCGTACCGGATGCTGAGCATGCACGGCGAGTCTGACGAGGGTCACCACGAGGAGTTTCGGAACACGGTGGGGTTCCTGTACGGCGACCCGAATGAAAGCGATCGCCTGGGATACCATCTCGAGGCGTATCGACGCGGCTGCCGACAACTCGCGGAGGGACATCACGAGGGGCTCCATGAGGCGCGCGAACGCCTGCAATCCCATTTGATGAAGGTGATGTGCCGGACCGAGCGGGTGGGCCTGACGCGGCGGCGGGATGCCATGCTGGACGGGGATGAGCGGGTGGTCACTTTGTCGCCTTCGGATCTCGAGTACGCGCGGAACATCGACGCGACGGCGCGTGCGGCCGGTCTGCCCGATGTGATCGAGTACTGGAAGTCGATTCCGTACATGCTCAGTTATATGCGCGACTACCAGTTGCGCCGGGAGCTGGACGCGATCGGCGAGGCGCCGCCGGCTGAGCTGAAGCGCGCAATCAGGGATGGGAATGGGCTAAGCACGATCGACCGCCAGCGTGTGGAGAACTATCAGTCGCTGGAAATCCCTCACGCGCGGATGCGCGCGTTCGTCAACGAAACCGTGGATTCCGGTCTCTGGGAGCTCTTGTGGCTTCCGCCTTCATTGCCGTACACGCAGCTCGCGGGGCCCTGGGCACGCGCCGGGCAGGTCACCAAACAACTCGTGTTTTCGGCCTGGAACGCGGTGCCGGATGCGATCGCAACCCTTTGCTCGTACGAGGCCCAGGCCCGGGCGTTTGGTCAGGACGGCGAAGACGTCACCTACAGCAATACCTATGAGCGCGTTCGGCCCCTCCTGCGGTTCCATACGGATGCGGACGGTCGACTGACCGGGATGCCGGCACTGGCGCGGATCATGCCGGCCCCTCGTCTGGCGCGCGAGCTGGATCCGCTTCGCTTGTCCATGGATCTCTCGAATGGCGATCCGCCGAGTCTGGACACGCTTCTTGCAGCCGCTGCCAGGCGATGTCGCGAACTGCTCGCTGAGCTTCCCGAGGGCGAAGTTCATGGAAGAGTGGATGAGCGTTGGTACTGGGCCACCATCGCCATGCTGGAACACGACGATCACCTTGTGGAGTGGATGCGGTCGGCGAGCGGCTGGTCCGAGGCCATTCCCGAACGCGAAAGCGGCGACCAGTTTCATGCCCACGTCGATCACATGATCGAGGCGATGCAGGGCGGCGTCGACCTGGGGCGGCGACCGCCGGATCTGGCCGAGGTGGTGGCCCGGTTCGCATTGGGCGGACCGGGGGCCTGCGGGGTGCGTGCTCTACGGCGGGTAGCACCGGATGTGGACTGGAACGACCCGGCGTTGCTTTCAGGCGCCGCGCAGGTCGCGAATGGCTTCCGTACCCTGTTCAACCTCCCCGAGAGCGTGGTTCTGATCCAGAATCGGGACAATCTGCCGTACTGGCGCCAGGCGCTGGACTATGCGGCCGAAGGCAACCTGCAGGCGGTGCTGGACGAGCATGTGCATGTGTTGCCGGAACAGCTTGGCCTGGTGGACGCGGCCCCCGCCGAGCGCATCGACGGCGTGGCACGGGCGATCGCGGAATCGCTGTCGATGCGTTCGGCGCAGCTCAAGGTGGATGAGGTCCAGGCGAAGGGGCGGCAGGTCGATGTGGATGACTTCTCCATCCGTTGTCGTTTCGCGCTGCGCTTCGGGGATATGCGCGATGACAGCAGTGGCCCCATCGCGCGCGCTGATGCCGTGCGCGCGGCGTTCAACTCACCCTTCCGGCCGTTTGTGCTGTCGAGTACGTCGGCCGGCCAGGAAGGTCTGGACTTCCACACCTGGTGCCACTCCGTGGTGCACTGGAACCTGCCGTCGAACCCGGTCGACATGGAGCAACGCGAGGGGCGCGTGCACCGCTACAAGGGGCACGCGGTTCGCCGAAACGTCGCTCAGGATATTGGACTGGACGGGCTGTCCGGTTGGCAGGGCGAGGGAGATCCGTGGGAGCGGCTGTTCGAGTGCGCCGAAACCACCGACTTCGGCCAGCAGTCTGACCTTGCGCCCTGGTGGATCTACGAGGCGGGAGATGCCCGAATCCTCCGGCGCGTGTTGCTTCTCCCGCTCAGCCGCGATGTCGGACGACTCCAGCAGATGAAACGCCAGCTTGCTCTCTACCGGATGGTGTTCGGTCAGCCTCGCCAGGAAGACCTGATCGCCTATCTCGATCAGGCACTGCCAGAGGACGCGCCGGAGGATTGGCAGATCTCACTTCTGCCCCCACATTCTTAAGATGGTCGATCTCGCAGGTGTCGGTGGTTTATTCCCACACGTGTGTACCGACATCCTCGATAAACGTTGTTCTCTGCACACAAAAACACGAAAGGTGGAATCTTGCCCGTAAACTTCGACAACCTTGTGGTCGGAAAAGAATACGAACGCCCAGAACTCGCAGACCTATGGGGTTACAAAGGATATCAGGCGATTTCTCGAGGAGTAGTAACACCATCGGACAGCAACGTAATCATCCTTTTTGTAACTAAAGAAAAGCAGCAAGCCCTAACCCAGTACGTCGACTACATAGATGGTGATCGATTGTATTGGGAAGGAGAGGCTAAGCATTCCAATGACGATCGAATTATCCATGCCCGAGATCGTGGTGAGCAGATTCATTTGTTTTATCGGGAAGTTCACCACTCGCCCTTCGTTTATTACGGAGAAATCCATCTCTTATCGTACGAGCTACATACTGACGTCCCGAGTCGGTTCGTGTTCTCCCTGGCCGGCGGCGAAGAACCTCTAGACCCGATCACCGAAATCGAGCAACATTCTGATGAATATGCTTCGTTAAACGAAACCGATAAGGACGCAGTGATCAAGAGTCGTCTCGGGCAAGGACGTTTTCGAGATCGGGTGATTGACCTTTGGCAGTCTTGCTCAGTGACCGGGTTGGGTGAGGTGTCGTTGTTGCGCGCTTCGCACATAAAACCCTGGCGTAGTTGCACGAATGAAGAGAGGTTGGACGCGATGAATGGTCTTCTTCTGACTCCGGCCCTGGATCACCTTTTTGATAAGGGTTTTATTACCTTCGGCGATGACGGAAAAATTCAGTTTTCTGATCGGCTGTCCGACGACTGCTTACGCATACTATGCGTCGACAAGAGCGCTCGCCTGAGAAAAGTGCCAGCGCAAATGAAGGAGTTCCTCCGTTTTCACCGGCAGCATGTGTTTCATTAAATAGTTTGTGTATTGTGGACGTTGCGTTCTTTCGTGGTCTTGCGAGACCATTTTTTCTAAGTTTTATGTCTGATCTGCTGGATCGTGTAGCGGCAAGGCTCAGATCGCAGTCATTGGTGGCTTCAGAGGTGTATGGGACCAACTATGGAGGGGTGGATCGGGCTGTTGGCGGTAGTAGCTATATTATTCGTCATTTTTCGTATCTATGAGAGCGTTCGAAATTGGTGGCTGAATCGAGAGGAGCGGAAAGCGGAAAAGGCGGAATTGGAGCAAATTCGACAAAAGGAATTGGTGAAGGCGCTACCGAGCCACATGGTTCGGTCTTTAGAACGATTTGAGGCAGAGGTCCGTAGCGGAAAAGACCATTTCTTAGGGCAGAATGATTTTTCCCCTCTAGCGTGCTTTGGCTATAAGGTCGGTAAGACTAACGGTTTGCCTGAAAAACAGAGACGCGAGGTTATTTATTATACGTGGTATGCCGAACTGCCAGATGTCTTACCACAGGGATACGTGAGGAAGTGGGGTGGCCCCGGCTCCTATAAGCGGTATTTGATGATTATGCGGCATCTCGAAATGCTGGCTAACCAAAGGCGGAGTCGCCGGAACTACCACGTGGCGGTGGCTCACTGGGATGCAGATAGAAAGTGGTTTCAAGAAACCTACGGGGAGCTCGCGAATAAATACTTCCAGCATGGCTGGAAGAGTTGAGAGTGCAGGACTGTGGGCTCCGTGCCCTTCTCCTTGGTGATATGCATCAGAATGTCCGTTTTGGGTTCAGCGGTTGACGCTTCCCCAAAGGTTCTTCATCGGTGACCCGATCCTGTACAATTGCCTGTGCCGCCACCGAATGGATGTCTTCATCCGCGCCGTGTTTGGAGAAGTGAGTGACAATGCTATTCAATGGTCAATGAACATCTTGGAGTCTCTTTAAGCGCGGCGAGCATTGTGAGCGCCCAACACACACCGTAAACCCATCGAGCGTTTCGTGCGGCTTCTCCACTGCCCCGATGGCGCACCAATACAAGTCCTCTCCTTGATGTGGGTTCAATGCCTTTCAATTCCTCGCGTCGAGCGTCACCGGACTCGAGTTCGACCGGAGTGTGTCGGGCCCAGTATTGATACTGCCCCATGGGGCTCTCACGGCCACCCCCCAGGGCGGAGAAGTGGACGAAGTCGAATGCCTGGTCGAGCTGAAGCTCATGGAGGAATCGCCACCAGAGTTTGAGCATCGATACCGTGGGTACGACGACATTCAGGGGGCCGCTAGCTAGCTTGTGTGACCGGAAGAGCCGTGTGAGCTGGTCGCGCTGTGTCGCACTCCATGGTGTTTCGCCAAATTGAAGGATCTGGATCGTGGCCTTCGATAGGCGACGTCCCTGCTGCGTGCGGGGCGGAGCAATAACGCGTTCGGTGGTGCCTGTTGGCGGTTGGCGAAAATGTTCGGGTAAGGCAGCGATCCATTCCCGCACTGCCTCGATATCAGAGCAATCCCAAGGAGGCAGGAATTGCGCGTCCTTCGGGTGGTCCTCCGAAGGGGAATTTAGATAGTCCGTGAGCGACAGGAGTGCCGCATGAGGATCACGTGGCGGGAGTAATTGCTTGGGCTCTCCTGCATCCGTGTCCGCAGGGACGGGGGTGCCTAGGTGTTGGTCCAGCATCTTCTCTAACAAAACCACCGGGTTCCCTATGTCGAAATTCCGTTTGCTTCGCTGAACGTGTTTGATGGATACACCGAGTAGACGAGCCACATCTTGGAGCTCGAGTCTGGGAAGGGCTTCCCGCACGGCTTGGCCCCAAAGAAGGTCCGTCAGATGGATGTAATGATTCATTGTGATCTCGGTCGTCAAGTGCCCCATCAAAGCACTGATCAGCCGCAGGCTTCGGCGCTGAACCGGGGAATTGCCGAGAAGGGTGGTTCGCAACGTCGCGACGTCTTCAAAGCCGATCAGGGGATCAATACGGTCGACTACCAGCGCATCGTCGGCGTGTTCGTGGCGCCATAGTGCGAGCAAGAGCTGATTAGCGAAGGAGTGCCGCAGATGGTGATAGCGCAGACCTGCATCTCCCGTCACCCGTATTAACGCGTCCGTAATTTGTTCCAGATCGCGATCGAAACGCCGAAGATTGTCGTTGTCCGCTTCCTTCTTCCGTGGGCGGTCGAACATCGAAATCTGCGCAGGATCACCGCCATCCGCAATCACCGTTTGTCGGCGGGTGGCCCACCAGTGTTTCAGTCGCTCCAGATAGCGCTCGGGCAGAAGCACACCCAATGGGATGACTCGGTGAGCGCTTGAGCTCTTGAGTCCTCGGTTTCGGTTGGGGCTCACCACGCAATCCCACGCGGGCTCACCGTCCAGATCGTCGATGAGCAGCCCAACGGCTTCAGAACGCCGCAATCCCGCGAAATAACCGAGGCATGGGATCAAAACGAGCGTTTCCCGCAGCGCAGGATCCTCAGCGTAACGATAGTCCAGCCACCGAACTGCCCATTCAAAGGCCCGCGGTTCGATGAAATTGGCATCGACGGCGTGTGGCTGTCGTCCATGTACGGTGAAGAGGCCGGCGGATGCAACCTCGGGTGCCTTGTGCGCACTCCGCATGAATTCATGGAAGCTCGCAATCGCCGCTGCCAGTCGCTTTCGCTTTGACAATGTATCTGCGGTTTCAAGAACTGCCGTATAGACCTCGATGAAGTCATCCGCGCTTTCGAAAGTGGCTGGATCCTCGTCACTCAGGAAGCCGGCGAGAGGGATTGCCAGTGCATTGAAGCGATCGTAGGCCGTCTTGGGCTTCATCGGCCCAGAACCACCGCGGCTCGCAAGCAGCCAATGTTGAGCCCATTCCCCCATTCGGATGATGCTCGGTGGCAGCGGGCTATGAACATCGTTGCCACGATCTGCGTGGCGCTCCAGCCAGGTCGACACGCGTTTGGGATCCGCGGTTGATCCTCCACGGATTGAACGCCCGAGTTCGCGGATCCACGGACCCACGGGTGGAGTTGAGAGAGTGTCGTCTGCGTCGCGATCTTCTGCCATCCCTTGGGGCTCAGCAGGAACGATACCTTTGGGCTCCGTAACGGCGAGGCCGTCTCCGTACGGCAGCGCAGCCGGTGGAAATTCGATTCGCTGCATCACTTCCGGCGGCAACGAGACGGGGTTATAGAAACCCGTTGCGTATCCAATCAGGTGCGGCGGAATGTACAAGGCCAAGCGGGTTTCGACGACGTCGCGGAGGTCCGTCCAGTTGTCCGGAAACGGCAGGCTTGGGTCCAAACGCCGGAAGTAAGAGCCGATGAGTCGCTTGAGGAACGCTGGACCCCGCTCCTTACTGGCCGGCATCTTCGGCCAGCCACGCTCTTTCCAGTACTTCACCACCGAACGCGTGATCGGATCCAGGTAATGCCGACGAATCACCGGCCGTTGGTTGTCAGGCAAAGACCTCTCAATATCCAGCCAATGCAGGTGCGCCGGCGCGTTTCCGAGGGAGTGCGGGACCGCGCCGAGCCAGGCGGGCTGAACCAAACCACCGTATAGCAGAAAGGAGCCCAGAATCTGTCCCCACGCCATACGCCCATCATCGAGGTACCCGACGTCGGCCCCCACCGCTTCCACGAAGCGCGCATGCAACGGTTCGTATTGAACCATGCGCTCGAAGCGTTCAGGGCGGAAAACCGGTCTTCCGGGGGGTGGGAGTGGAGCTGGAATGTCGTACAGCGGGATTTTCCACACACCCAATCGATTGCCCGCATCGAGCACTTCGGCAACCCGCCAGCGTGCCCGAAAAGAAGAGCCCCGAGGCGCTGATCGACGGACCGTGTCCATGAACGCCGCAAACTGATCTCGGGTCCAGGGCGACTTGGGAATCCGGTCTCTCCAAAGCACGTCTGGGTGATGCTTTTCGATGGCCGACATGACCCCGCCAAGCTCAGAACGGGGCCCCCAAGAAAGCTCTTGGCGACCACACCAGACCTGGTCCCTCAGCGCCAGCAGGTCTTCCATCGGCACCGCAAGATGCCGCCAGAGCGCACAGACCTGACCGGTGGTCTCTTCTTCAAACATCAGACCCGGACGACCTCAAATCGCAGGTCGTCTAGCATCCGATCCAGAATCGGCTCCACTTCGCCCCGCAATCGATGCGGGTCCATCGACGAGTAAGCAGTCCAAGGCTCTTCGCTGTAATGCCAATGGCCCATCATCGTGTTGATCAGGGTTGGTGCCACCCCCAAGGCTGTCAGATACGTTCGGTGAAAATGGCGAGCCTGGTTCTCGATGGGCCAGGAACCCGTGCTCAGTTGTTCGCACTGCTGTTGTAGGCTTTTTCCGGTCAACTCCACCGGACTCCACTTGCCTGGGGCCACTTCTTGCCAAAAATAGACTGACTTCCTGAGGTCCAGCAGGAAGCCCTCGGACCCGTACCGGCTCCGGTCCCGGCTTTTGGTCGCCTTGACTTGAAGCACCGTCGGCATATCCAACGAACCCGAGAGAAAGCTCCGTTGCAGCCACGCGAGATAGATCTGCACCTGTTCGTACACGCGCTGCGGGAGTAGCGCGAGACGCGCGTGTAGCCCGTCACCGCGGTCCTTCTCCTGCAGGCATAGCGTTCGAGTAGGCCCATGGACCGCAGAGAGGTCTGGGATGGGTGTACGTATCGCCCGGGCCCCGGTCGCGAGAACCAGGCCAAGTGCTGTGTACAGGGCGAGGCGGTTGTGGAACGCATACGATGAGCCAACATCCGTGGCAGTGATCGAGTCGCGGATGTCCTTGACGACCTTCCGCAACGGCAGGACGCGGGGCGTCCGATCATCTCCAACCCAGCTTTTCTCGATCGAGCTGATTGCGACCTTCGAGGATGAGCCCACCGGGCAACGGGCCAGGACAGTGTCATTCCCTTGATCGAGCGATGGAAGATCGATTGCGGCGGCTAGATCATCCATGACCTCTTGAAACCTCTGCGCGAGTTTCTCGCGGCTAACGGCGGTGTAGAACTGGTGCGTAGCAGCGAGCGGATCTTTCTGTCCGAATAGCATCGCAGGGCTGATGTGGTCACCTTCTTCCAGCCCCCTGAACCAGGCCGGCAGCACCGAGGCGATGCCGTCAAACGTCTGGTGACGCCCGGACACGCCCATCCTGTCGAGCAAAGGCCGAATCTGGCGGTCCCAAACGTCGGTGTAAGTGTCCAGTTGATGTATGGCGAACGGCTTGCCGCCGATCGCAGTCGCCTTTTTCCTTCGAAGAAGGCCCCAGGCATCGGGAATGACAACCGCTTTCTTGCTCGGTACTAATTCACTGGCGACATCCTCTCGAACGTGGCGTCGCTCCGGTCCTTCGTAACTACGAACCCACACCCCAGAGGCCAGGTCGATATTGAGGTCCGTTGGCTGATTCCCGTCGTCGGTGCCCTTGACGATTCGCGCATTCCTGACATCTTGAGATGGCGTACCCGTGACCAAGCACGCCGCGGCGATCTCCAGAGCACGGCATAGTTTTTCGCACTCAGAATCGGAAATATCGTTGGGCAGTTGGCCGGAGCTCGCCATCCTGTAGATGTCGTTCAGGCCGCTAACCAGGCGCTTGATCTCCTGGAGCCTCGGTCGTGAACGAGCGATCCGGAATCGCTGGTTCTGGACAGCGATGTGGCGGGCTTTGTGGGCCGCCTTAGCGAAAACTGTCGATAGGTGTGGCAACGAGCCGAGGTCAGATACATCGAGGTTAAACCCGAGCACATCGTCAAATGAGACGGCCGCGCCTTCGGGCACACCGAACTCGGTGGGGTCGATGGCTGCATCGAGTATCTCGCTACGGGTCTCGGTCGCCGGGACGTATAGTCCCATCTCAACGTGCGCTTCTTTCCAGAGTTGCACATCCTCCATGCGCTTAAGGATTGTCCAGTACATCGCATGGTGGGAGTACAAAAACTGGGCGGGCAGTCGGCCTTTGTTCCTCCGTTTTCGACCCTGTTTCGGATCGCCAAATGGCGTGTCGTCCGAAATTCCGTATGCGATCGCAAGGAGATCACCGAACGCTTTCAGGTCCGATGGCAACGATCGGTATCTTCGCGTGAAACGACCGCTGTCGAGCGCATTAGACCTCGAATCCTGCCAATCGGGGCTAACTTGTTTCCCCATTTCAGTCAACGATTCTGACAACTCTTGCGGTCGCTGACAGACGTCCTGAAGCCGATCAAGGATCCATTCGGTTCCTCGGTCATGCAGGTTCCTGACCAGCCGGCCGGCGGCTTTCCGGCGATTCGGAAGGATATACCTCATGTGCCATTTCTTTTCGGCCAATACGGAGGCGACAAGGAGCTGAGCTTGGAGCCAGCCGTACGTGCTATGGCGTTGAGGCTGTGAATCGGCGTTCCAATAGCGGAACCACATGGCCGCCCAAATGGCATGGTCCGTATACACGCCATGTAATGGTGGCCGGATTCGATCCTTCTCGTGGTGGCCGTAGAATCGATCCGCGAAATGGATGCTAATGAGTTCGTCATCCTTGAGGGTGTCGACCGCTCGCGCCCATCGCGTGATTTGGTCAGTGCGGTTGCCCACGACGTGTCCCAAATCGGCGAGTTTCGGCTCGAGATCCACCAGATTTCCGGCTATTGGTAACAAGCCTTCGCAGCCATCGGGGATCTGCAGGTCGGCCTTCAAACTTTCCTGGAGCCGACACAATTCTGGCCCCAATCGTTTGCAGATCGCTTCGTGGAGTCGGTCACCCATGAGGATCGATTTCCCCTTTGCGCACCACTCTCTGAACGGTTTGCCTGCTCACCCCGAGGAAATCCGCGATTCCCTCGCGCGAAGGGTCAATCCACAGAAATCGGAGCCACTTTTCGTGCTGATCGGCAGCCTTAATGTACCTGGAGATGGTTTCCGCGTCGGTTGGAGAACCAAGGAGAGGAGTGACCAATTCGTCGAGTACCGCTACCGCCTCGGGATTCGGGAACGGGGCTGAGACGACCCATGTAAGGCGTCCTGGTTGGTCCGCTAAAGCACGGATGATTCGGTACGTGCGGTGGCCCCCGCAGAGGCTTAAATCAGAGTCACTGACGATGATCGGGTAGAGGATCTCGAGTGTCGAAAGATGTGGAGAAAGCTTCTGGATCGCGATCCTTATGGCTGACTCGGGGAGTCTGGCTTGAGGGCTGTTCGGCGGGACAACAACGCTGTCGAGAGGCACCTGTTTCCACTGAGGCTTGCGGGTCTGAGGCATGGGGACGGTCACGCTGAGTGGTATTCATTCAGAGTGCCACAATGTTACATGCGGGGGGAGAGACGGTTGGGACAAAATCTGAGGTAATTTTAGCCCCAAAAAGATCCGGGATGACCTTAAATGTCCAGAAAAGAGAGGGATATGGGGTATTCAGGGGAGGGGGCGGGGATGCGGACTACTATGTCAAGGTGGTGCACAACTGAGCTACGCGCCTGTCGTGTCCGAGACGCGTATTCTACAGCGTCTTTCGGGTGTGTCAAAGGATGCTGTAAGCCGATGATTCCTTGAGCTCCTTCGTGCGGCACAGGTCGCGTTGACCACGCACGTCGGGTTGCGGTCCGGTCATCGATCGCTCAGCTTTTGCGGCTGCCGTAGGTGACGACGGACTCGATGCGTTCGGCGCGTTCGGGGTCGAGGACATCGGTCCGGGCAAGGGTGGCGGCGTCGGCGTTGATGACGTCGCGCACGCTGCCAACGTGGCGCAGCAGGTCGCGGGCTTCGTCCGCGGCGACGCCGGGCAGGCCGCTGAGGATGAATTCGGCGACCTTGCGCCGGTTGTCGGACTCGGCCTCACGGTCGACGGGATCCGGCTCGATCTGTGCGTTCAGGCCGGTCAGGTAGATGAGCATGCCGCTGTTGTCGGCATCCGGGCTGGGCAGCACGCTGATGCCGAGGGCGATGGTCAGGTGGGCCAGGGCGCGGTGGATGTCCAGCGCCTGCTGGTAGAAGCGCGGCTCGTACAGGTCCCCTTCGACGATGTAGATCACCTGCCGGTAGTTGGCCTTCAGCTTCGCGGCGTTCTCCCACAGGCTCTTGTCAACCACGCTCAGGACCATGTCGGCCGCGGATTTGCGTTCGATCACGACGCCGTTGGGCAAGACGTAATCGCCCACGTCCAGATCGGTGAATTCCAGTTCCACGCCCTCCAGCTCTTCGATGCGCTGGATGATCTTGCCCTTTTCGCGCTTGTCGACGCGGATCGGCAGATGAAGATTTTCCATTGGGGACTCCGGTTGTGTGACCCGCACGCAGTCTAGGCGGAGCGCAGGGGGTAACTCGCAATCCCTCATGCAGTCTCGGATACCACCGGGAGGGCGCCGGTTCGTCGCCCTCCCCGGTGTTCCTGCCCGAGCTGCCCGAGCGGGTCTGTCCGGGACACCGATCGGATCCTCACCCCGGTTACGCGGGGTCGTCGGGCTCGTCGTCCAGCGATGCGCCGCCCTGTTCGAGGAAGCGGCGCACTTGCTCTTGCCGGCGGAAGGCGCCCTGGCCCGATCTGCGCGTGCGGGAGAGGGGGATGGATTCCCCGGATTTCAGATAGATGACCGGCCTGTGGGCGGGTTTGCTATGGCCGGAACGCTGTGACCTCGACCAGGTCGTCTCTACGGCCACCCGGCTGATGTCCTGCAAGGGAATGTCGCGGATCTTGCCGGGGCTCCCCGGCTGCCACCAGCGCCGTTCGGCGACCTGTAGCTGGTTAACTCCGGGCGGCAGCCACAGGGCCACGACATTGCGCTGGAACAGCAGCAGGTAGAGACCCAGTACGCTCATCGCCAGGGGCATCCACAGGCCGAACGTGACCTGGTGGCTCATGTGGAAGTCTCCGCCCTGACGGACATCGTCGAGGCCGGTGTTGACCTCGTCCACGATGGATTGAACGCCCGATCGGCCGCTCCGGCTGTAGCCCAGGATATCCACCGAGCTGTCGTCCAGCTGCAGGTTGGCGGAGTAGGTGCGGTCGCCGTCGCTGTTCCGACTCTCGCCCAGTGTGGCCTGCTGGATCTCTTCCAGGGGGTAGCGGCCCTCGGTGGATTCATGGATGCCGAACGGGGCCGATCGGGTGAGTTCGCAGTAGCGCTCCTCCGCCCCGCAGGCGAGATGCGTGCTGCGGCCGAACGTGGTCAGGAAGATCACGCTCATCACGAGCACGAAGAGCCCCATGAGCGGGGTGCCCCAGTTCTTGAATACCAGTTGGTTACCCACGGCTTCGCTTCTCCTTGTGGCTGGCCTGAATATGTGCGTCGGGGCGTGGCGTGAACCGCACCATCGACCGACCAATGAAACCGGATGTCAGCCGGACGGAGAAACCTCCGTTTGGAGGGGGACATATTGCCTGACGGCCTTTGGTGATCTCACTCGAAATCGGGAATCCCGGGGGATCGTTCAGGCGCTCGGTCGGATTCGCCTCCGGCAGCAACATAGTCACTCGCCATCTTCCGCGGCGGCCGACGGTGCTTGAGGTTCGGAGGGGGCTGCGGTAGAAAGCCCTGTAATGGAAGAGGTTGTGTGATATGGATATCGGGGAGGAGCGTCGATGAACATCAATATCCACATGTTGATCGGCGGCGTGTTAGTGCTGCTGGTAGTGCTGTGGGTGTGGCAACGGCACCGTCTGCTCCGGCGTGCCGAGGTCGAGCAGGCCGAATGGGAGGCACAAAGCCGCCAGGTAGACGCGATTCAGGAGGCCATGAAGGAACGGGACGACGTCGCCAACCGGCTGGCGGAGCTGGAGCGATCCGGCGGCGACGAGGACGCCCTCGAGTCCTTGCGCGTCGAGCTGGAGGCCATCGACGTGCGGTTGACGGAGCGGCTGGAAGCGATGACCGGCCGTAGCGAAGGCGCTGCAGCTGGAAAGCCTCGCGGCTGACTACCACGCCCGTGCGAGGCCTGCGTCGATGCTGGCTGGGAGGTATGCGGGGACGACGGAAGCCTGTCGGCCCGGGTTCGAGATGCCCCCGACTTGCAATGAGAAGGCGCGCAGCCAGGGGTTCCTGCAACCTTTCCCGCGCGTTGTCCGTCAGCCGGATGAACCCCGTGCCGAACGACGCTCCTGGATGGGGCCTGGATCCGCGAACCCGCGCGGGCAAAGCCTGGCGCCGGAGGAACGCAAAAATGTGCGCTATTTCCAGAAACGGTGCTTAACGTCTCTGGAAGGTCGGTACAACCCTGATTTTGGTGTGGACGGCTGGTTCCGCATAGTGATACAAAAAGTGGTGTTTCCCGGTCAGGATGATCGGGCGCTCAAAACGCCTTTCGGTTTGCTCCTTGCAGGGGGGCGAAGCGACGAGAGCGAATTGCCCCCACCGGCGCTGGGGCGACCAACAATCATGGACGAAAAGGACCCCCTCAATGCGCGGTAGCCACCGCATTTCCCACTTCGACGTCTCCCTCTTGTCAGCTCGTCAAGCGTCACGAGTGTTCTGCACCTTTGTGGGTGCCAGAGCGTTTGTCGTGTCTGACCGAGACTTCATCTGGTCACAAGGAGTGAATCATGTCCAAAGAAGGAACGGTTGCGCCCAGGGAGCGCATCAACATTCGTTATGTCCCGGCCACTGGAGACCAGCAGGCGGAGACCGAGCTTCCGCTGAAGCTCCTGGTCGTCGGTGATTTCAAGGGTGGCACCGAGGATACCCCGGTCGAGGAACGCTCCACCGTCTCGGTCGACAAGAACAACTTCCAGTCCGTGCTCGCCGAAGCGGGCCTCGGGTTGGAGGCCTCGGTGCCCAACCGTCTCCAGGACGGCGATGAGGACAGCGATCTTCCGGTGAGTCTCTCCTTCAAGGCGCTGGACGACTTTTCCCCGGACAAGGTCGCCCAGCAGGTCCCCGAGCTGCGAAAGCTGGTGGAGCTGCGCGAGGCACTGGTTGCCCTCAAGGGGCCGCTGGGCAATGTGCCGGCGTTTCGCGAACGCCTGCAGGAGCTTCTGGAGAGCGAAGAGGCGCGAAACCAGCTGCTGGAAGAACTCGAACAGGACACCCCCTCCACGGATGAAACCGAGTAATCGGGGCTTGCAACGGAAGCGAGGTAACAAGCAATGAATGAAGTGGTAGAGGAACAGTCCCGCGACGGCGTGGCCACCGGGTCCCTGCTGGATCAGGTGATGGCGCAAACCCGCATGGCGCCGGCGGACGAAGGCTATGATGTCGCGCGCAAGGGAGTTGCCGCCTTCATCAGCGAACTGCTGCGGGATGACGAAGAAACGCCTCAGGTCAACAAGGCGGTCGTGGATCGCATGATCGTCGAACTGGACCGGAAGATCAGCGCGCAGGTGGACGAAGTCCTGCATCTTCCCCGGTTCCAGAAGCTCGAATCGGCATGGCGCGGGCTCAAGCTTCTCGTGGACCGCACCGATTTTCGCGAGAACATCCGCCTGAGTCTGCTGCATGCCACCAAGGAAGAACTCCTCGACGACTTCGAGTTCTCTCCCGAGCTTGCCCAGAGCGGGCTGTATCAGCATGTGTATGCATCCGGCTACGGCCAGTTCGGTGGTGACCCGGTCGCCGGGGTCATTGGGGTTTACGAGTTCAACCCCAGCACGCCCGACATCAAGCTGCTGCAGTACACCGCTGCGGTGGGCGCAGTGGCGCATGCACCGTTCATTTCGTCGGTCGCACCGGAATTCTTTGGTGTGGAGAGCTTCCAGGAGCTCCCCCATATCAAGGACTTGTCCGCAGTCTTCGAAGGTCCGCAGTATGCGCGCTGGCGCAGTCTTCGCGAGAGCGAGGATGCCCGGTACCTGGGGCTGACCGCGCCCCGTTTCCTGCTGCGGATGCCCTACGATCCGGTCGAGAACCCGATCAAGACCTTCAGCTACCGCGAGACGGTAAGCCAAAGCCATGAGCATTATCTCTGGGGGAATACGGCCTATCTCCTGGCCGAACGCCTGACCGACAGCTTCGCCAAATACCGCTGGTGCCCCAACATCATTGGCCCGCAAAGTGGCGGAGCGGTCGAGAACCTTCCCGTCCACACCTTCGAGGCCATGGGCCAGCTGCAGGCGAAGATTCCCACCGAGGTGCTGATTACGGACCGTCGGGAGTACGAGCTCGCGGAAGAGGGTTTCATCGCTCTGACGATGCGCAAGGACAGCGACAACGCGGCTTTTTTCTCCGCCAACTCGGTGCAGAAGCCGAAACGCTTCCCGAATACCCCGGAGGGTCAGGCGGCCGAGACCAATTTCAAGCTGGGCACCCAGCTCCCGTACATGTTCATCATCAATCGCCTTGCGCACTACATCAAGGTGCTGCAACGCGAGCAGATTGGTGCCTGGAAGGAGCGGCAGGATCTTGAGCGGGAGCTCAACGACTGGATCCGACAGTATGTGGCGGACCAGGAAAATCCGCCCGCCGATGTGCGAAGCCGCCGTCCCCTTCGGGCTGCCGCGATCGATGTTTCCGATGTGGAGGGAGACCCGGGCTGGTATCAGGTATCCCTGGCGGTTCGGCCACACTTCAAGTACATGGGCGCGAACTTCGAACTCTCGCTTGTCGGTCGTCTGGACAAGGAGTAAGGGCCGATGACCGAGGTGTCTCAGACCATCAATGGGCCCCGGTTGTTCGAGCGTCTGGCCGCACCGGGTTACCCGGACCCTTCGGGTGGCGGCGACCAGGCGCTTGTCGACTCGATCAAGCGGCATTTGACCGATCTGCTCAATAGCTGCCCGGGCCACAGTCCGTGCGTGCCGGAACTCGGACTGATGGATTTCAACGATGCCACGGGCGCCGCGCTGGACCTCAAGCTTGGTGTGCGGCAGGCCGTTCAGGCGTGCATCGAGCGGTTTGAACCGCGCATCACCGATGTGAACGTGGAGGTCCAGGACAACGGCAGCCAGTCGACACGGCTTCAGTTTCGGGTGCGTGCCCGGCTGGCGTCGGACGGCCGGCGTGACGAAACCACCCTGGACCTGTTGCTGGCCGATCGCCGGTACTGGCTCGTCGAATGACGGCGTTGGCCGGGTTTGAGTGATGCTGAACCGTTACTACAGGGACGAGCTGAACTTCCTGCGGGAGCAGGGCCGCGAGTTCGCCGAGGCCTACCCTCAGCTGAGCCGTTTCCTTTCCGAGCGTGGAACGGATCCGGACGTGGAGCGCTTGCTCGAGGGCTTTGCCTTTCTGACCGGGCGCATGCGCGAGAAGGTCGAGGACGAGTTTCCGGAACTCACTCACTCGCTGATCAACACCTTGTGGCCGAACTACCTGCGGCCGGTGCCCAGCATGACGATCGTGCGGTTCACTCCGGTGTGGCAGGCATTGACCGGGGCCTACCGCATCCCGCGGGGCACCATGCTGTCCAGTGTTCCGGTGGAGGGTACCGAGTGCCGGTTCCGAACCAGCCATGACGTCACCCTGAACCCGTTGGAGGTGGTGGAGGTGGAAGACCTCCACTCGGGCAATTCCTCGGAGCTGACCCTCCACCTGCGTGTGCATGGAGACCAGCCGCTGGATGCGGTCGCTCCCGAGTCCATGCGGTTCTACCTTGGTGGCGACGAATATTCGGCGCGGATGCTCTACCTCTGGCTCCAGCATTACCTGGAAGACCTGCACCTGTGGATCGATGGCGAGCAACACAGATTGTCCGTTGACGCCATTGGGCCGGTGGGGTTCGAACGGGATCAGGCCGTCTTGCCGTATCCGAGGAACAGTTTCGAGGGTTACCGGATTCTGCAGGAGTATCTGTGCCTTCCGGACGCGTTCCGGTTTGTCGCAGTGAAAGGTGTGAGCTCCAGTTGCCCGAGCCGGGCGGCAGAGGAGGTGAGGTTGGTGTTCCGATTCTCGCGAAGCCTTCCGTCCGATGTGCGTCCGGGGGTCGACAATTTTCAGCTGCACTGTACGCCGGCCGTGAACCTGTTCGAGATGGATGCGGACCCGGTCGATCTGACCGGTCAGCGGAGCGAGTACAGGATAACGCCCAGCAGTCGAAACCCGGGGCATTACGAAGTGTTCAGCGTCGACGAGGTGGAGGGCTGGCTGACCGAGGCGGACGGGCGCTTTCGTGGAAAGCCCAGGCGTTATTTCCCCTTCGAAAGTTTCCAGCATCAGCTGGAGCGGGATCGCGGCGGGGAATCGTTGTTCTATCGGGTGCGCACGCGCGAGAGCATGCGAAATGATGGCTTCGACCACGACATCTCCTTTGTGCGCGGCGACGAGGTCCAGCGACTGGGAGACCGGGAAACCGTCTCGTTGCGGCTCACCTGTACCAACCGGCGCCTCCCTGAGGCACTGACGGTCGGGGACGTGACGACATACGCCGACGACTCGCCGGCCATGGCCACGGTAAGCAACATCACGGCACCCACGCCGCGGCTGCAGCCACGCCTGGATGACGGCCTGCTGTGGACGCTGCTGTCGAACCTGGCCCTCAACTATCTCTCGTTGCTGAGCACGGATGCTCTCCGCTCGGTATTGCGGGCCTACGATTTCCGGTCGTTTGCAGACCGTCAGGCGGAGCGAGTCTCGCAAAATCGGCTGGCCGGGATTCGTTCGATTCGGACGGAAGCGGCGGACCGACTGTTCCAGGGGTTGCCGGTTCGGGGTTTGCGTTCGGTTGTGGAACTGGACGAAGACGCCTTTGGGGATGAAGGGAGCCTTTATCAGTTTGGCTCGGTTCTGGCCAGGTTTCTGGGGTTGTACGCGAGCATCAACTCGTTTCACGAGTTGCAGGTCATTAATCGGAAAAGCGAGCAGAGCTACACATGGAAGTGGCAGCCCGGACAACAACCGCTGATGTAGTGCCCGAGGCCCTTCGGGACCGCGCGCATCACTACGACTTCTTCCAGTTGGTGGAGCTGTTGTTTCGCGTGCGCGGGGAGAACCCCGACCCGAAGGTGGACACGCGGCCTGTCGTCCGTGGCCTTCGGTTCTGTGTTTCGCCCTCGTTGGGATTTCCCGGAAGTGATGTCGTTCGTCTGGGGCATTGCGATCGGCGCGGCTATTCGCTGGAAGTGGGGTTCATGGGGTTGCATGGCGCGCAGTCACCCCTGCCCGGTTACTACCTGGAACAGGTAGCGCAGGCGCGCGCTCACGACGAGGGGGCTGCGGCGGACCTTCTGGATTTTTTCCATCACCGCCTGCTGACACTTTTCCATTTCTCGTGGCGAAAGTACCGCCATCACATCCGCTACGAGGACGGTGCAGGTGACGGATTCTCGGCGGTGCTGTTTGCGCTGACCGGCCTCGCGGACGAGGGCATGCGCGGCGAGACGCCGATCAACTGGAGCAAGATGCTGGCGTATGCCGGCCTGGTGGCGGGGCGCTCCCGGGCTCCGGAAGTCGTGGGGGGAATCCTTGCGCATTACTTCGACCTCGAGCAGGTGACGGTGCTTCCCTGGTGTGCCCGATCGGTGCAGATATCGCCCGATCAACGTAGTCGTTGTGGTGTCGCCGGTATGCGGCTGAACCAGGATTTCACCATCGGAGAGCGGGTGCGCGACATCAACGGGAAGTTTGTGATCCGCATTGCCGGACTGAGTCGCACACGAATGAGCGATTTTCTCCCCAGTGGCAGGGAGTTCCGCGTATTGAAGTCGCTGGTGGATTTCCTCCTGCGTGAACCGCTCGCGTATGACCTGGAGCTGGAACTGCAGCCAGAGGAGGTCGATGGCATGCGGCTTTCCTGCCCGAAAACGAGTCAATTGGGATGGACCAGTTTTCTCTCTCCACGAACGGAAGCGATGCGCCAGAGGCGGCGTGTCCGTATACAGACAAGGGAGTGATGTGGTGGCGGAACGACCGACGGAACTGACCATGGTAGTAACCAATCCGGAAGTGCTCGATGGTCAGTGCAGCAGTAGCCATGTCTTCGGTACGGATGGCGGTTGCATTGGCAGCGATGAGGGTGCCTGTGATTGGTGGCTGCCCGACACGGCGGGGCGAGTCAGCGGAGTACATGCCTTTGTCGGATACGAGGACGGCAGGTTCATCCTGCAGGCAGAAGGTGGCGACACCTGCATCAACAATGGAAGACAGCCGCTGGGGCGAGATCAGAAGGTATCGCTGTCCGATGGGGACACTCTGGTGATCGGCGATTACCACGTTCGTGTTCATGCCGGAAGCGGGAACGAGTATGTCGGGATCTCCGCTTTGGCCGGGGCGCTGACCGGAGGTCCCGAGGCGGTCATGACGGCGGATGGCGGGCCGTTGATGGCGGAGAAGGCGGATGACGCAGGCGACCCGTTGGTCGCGTTGGGTGGGCAGTCCGATCCGGGCCGGCATGTGGATGATCCGATCAAGGCATTGCAGGGGGCTATGGAGGGCAACGAAAAGAGTGGTTCGGTCAACGGAGAGTGGACGGGGCCGGACGGCGGCCGCGACCTTCGGTCCAGGGAGGAGTGTGCCATGATGAGTCCGGCGCAACCCCGGTCCACGGAAGCACGCGAAGACGAACTGAAGGCGCTGGAGCAATCGGTGGGGGCCCACCTGGAGGAACGATGGTCGGGGCCGGAAACGGCGACCGCGACCGCGGGCGCCGCCGGTGGCGCGAGTATCCAGCCCTTGCTCGGAGCGTTGGGTGTGAACCTGGAATTCCGTGACGCGGATGAGCAAAGAGAGTTTCTGGCGCTCGTCGGCGAGACCGTGAAGGCGACGGTGACCGGCTTGTGCGAACTCCACCGTGCCCGGCATGAGTCCCGATATCCGTTGCGCGACCGTCGCCTGCAGCCGATTGAAGATAATCCGTTGCGTTTGGGCCAGGACTATGACGAAACGGTCCGGACGATGTTTTCTTCCGATCGGAGTCCGGTGCATCTCGCGCCGGCGGCGGCGGTGTCAGAGTCGCTGGAGCTCATGAGCCGGCATCAGCAGGCAATGGAAACCGCAATCAGTGCCGGGCTGCAGACGCTGCTGTCGGCGTTCGAGCCGGACACCCTGCAGCGTCGGTTCGCGGCATATCGAACCGGAGACGACGCAGAGGCCCGTGGCGACGGTTGGTCATGGCGCATGTACCGCCACTATTTCGCGGAGTTGAATTCCGATCGGCAACAGGGCTTTGCAAAGCTGTTCTGGGAGGTGTTCGAACAGGCGTATGACCAGTCGGTGCGGAGTCGGCAAGGGGAGACGAAATGATCTCCTGCCGGGGGTGTCGGTTGCTGGTGTGGGTGATTTTTGCAGTTTTTGTAAGCGGATGTGCAACGCCATTGGAAACGGCAGGAAAGCTGGGGCAGGTGATCTGGGACCCGTCCGTTCCGGTAGGCCATCCGGAAGACCAGCCTTCTGCGGTACGCCTGAGCCTGGTGGCCGACGAGGACGTCAATCCCAACAGCGAAGGCGAAGGTACACCGCTGATGTTTCGCGTGATGCAACTGAAGGATGACTCAATGCTCATGGCCGCAAGCTATGAGGAGCTCGAGGAAGAGCTCGAAGACGCGCTCGGGACCAATTATCTGGACCACGACGACTTCACCCTGTTGCCAGGCCAGTTCAAGAGTTTTTTTCTGGATGAACTGGACTCGGATGCCCGCTACATCGGTTTGGTGGCGTATTACGCGATGCCGGATGAAGCGCAGTGGAAAAAGGCCCTGCGCGTTGAACCGCGAGGCCTCGACTACAACCTTCTCGTGCATTTGCGCAGGCACGAAGCCGACCTTAAGGACGAGGACTGATGGTGTGTCGAAATCGAGTAGTCTGGCGTGAAGGCGACTTCATCAAGCCGCAGCATTTCCAGCAACAGCAACGCAGCCTTGAAGGGGTGGTCAATCTCCGGCTCGAGGCGGCTTGCGCCTATGACCACGGGTTCGTGGAGCTGTCGCTCAACCAGGAGTTTCTCGGGTTCGGCCGGGTGGCACTGACCCGGGCACGTGGCGTGTTGCCGGACGGGACAACCTTCGACATTCCCGGGGATGACCTGGAGCCGGAGCCGCTGGAGGTCACGGAGGCGAGTGCTGCCAACCAGCATGTCTATCTTGCGCTTCCGCTTGCGCGCGACAGCGTGGCCGAGGTGGCGGACACCGATCAGCCGGAATACGAAGGTCGGTTTCGGCGGGAGCCGCGCGAAATCCGCGACCTGCACTCCCGCGGGGGCGATGCCACGGAACTGTCCGTGGCAAGGGTGGCCCCAAGGCTGCTGTTGGAGCGCGATGATCGCAGTGGTTATGCCTGCCTGGCGCTGGCCCGGATCCTCGAGCTCCGTCCGGATGGCGGGCTGGTTCTGGATCCCCATTTTGTCCCGACGGCGCTGAGTACCCGGGTGGCCCCGAGCCTGCAGCGCTTTCTCGGCGAGATGGCCGGCCTGATGCAGGAGCGAGCCAGGAACGTCGCGCAGCGTCTCGCAGCTCCCGAGCAGGCGGGTGTTGCCGATGTCTCGGATTTCATGCTTCTGCAACTGCTCAACCGTCTTCAGCCCCGGTTCCTGCACCTGGCCCGGCATCGCCGTCTGCATCCGGAAACGCTGTATGCCTGCATGCTGGAGGCCTGCGGCGAACTGGCGACCTTCACGGACGAGTCGCGTCTTCCGCGGACCTATCCACCCTACGACCATGACCACCCGGACGACTCGTTGCGGGCGCTCATGCAGGGACTGCGCCTGGCCTTGTCGACCGTGCTGGAAGCCCGGGCCGTGTCGATTCCGCTGGAGCATCGCCGCTATGGCCTGATGGTTGCGCCCTTGAGCGACCCGGGGCTGCTGGAGGAGGCGGAGTTCATTGTTGCCGTGCACGCCGATATGCCGGTGGAGGAACTGCGTCGCCTGTTCGTGCAGCAGACCAAGGTGGCCAGCATTGAACGCATCACGGACCTGGTGAGCCTGCAGTTGCCGGGCGTGCCGCTGGTCCCGTTGCCCGTGGCGCCACGGCAGCTTCCATACCACGCAAGCCACATCTACTTCCAGCTCGACCGGCGTAGTGAGGCATGGTCGACGTTGTCCGGCGGTAGCGGCTTTGCATTTCACGTCGGCGGGAAATTCCCGGGGCTGGATATCCAGTTCTGGGCGATCAGGAGCTAGCGATGACGGCTATCGCGGAAAGTCTGAAGGATCAGGGAAGGGTGTCCGGCGAGAGAGACCCCGGAGCCACGGTGAAGCCGGGCATGCTGGATGGCGACGAGGCATTGGTGTTCCGCCTGCGCGGATACAGCCTCAATCCACTGGTCGATGCGGCCAGCCCTCTTTTTGGACTGGTAATCCGGGTTCGGCAGCTGGAGTGGCTGGGAGACAGCGAAGCCCTGTATCGCCAGGTGGTGGAGGAGATCCGCTCCATCGACATCGAGCTCACGGAGCAGGGCTACGACAGACCAACCGTGCTGGCGTATCGCTATGTCCTGTGTTCGTTCGTCGACGAGGCGGTGATGAGCACCTCATGGGGCGGGCAGAGCGACTGGGCGGAACATTCGCTGCTGGCCCGTTTTCATGACGAGACCTGGGGAGGGGAGAAGGTCTTTTCCATCCTCGCACGGCTTCAACAGGAACCGCAGCGGTACGAAGGACTGCTGACTTTCATTTATGTATGTCTTTGTTTGGGCTTCGAGGGGCGTTATCGCATTCAGCCTGAAAGACACGACGAGTATCAACGTATCGTCAAGGCGCTGGGGGATCAGCTGTCGTCCCTGCACGAAACCAGTGAAGAAGCACTGACGGATCCGGAACGGCATGTGACGCGAAGTCGCTGGAACTCGCGCGGTGAGTTTCCCGTGTGGATGATCGTTGGACTTTTTGCTGTGGTGTCTGTGGGCCTTTATCTGGCGATGTCCTGGTCCCTCGGTCAGCAGGCGAGTGAAGTCAGCGCCCTCGTGGCGCAATGGTTCGAACAAAAAGGGAATTGACATGCTCAAGGTAGAGCTCGGCGCACTTCTCAAGCGTCTGCATCCGGTCGCACGGCAGGGCCTGGAGGCCGCGGCCGGTTTGTGTATTGAACAGCGCGCACCGGAGGTGAGTGCTGCGCATGTGCTGGCAGCGTTCCTCGATCAGCCCTTGTGCGACGTCCGCTGCCTGCTGGGCGATGCCCTCGGGGAGGTTTCGGAGCTGCGCGGCCGGTTGCTGGCCGCAGCGGCGCCCATGCGTCCGGAAGAGGAGGGCACACCGGCTTTTTCGCCGACGCTGGTCGCCCTTCTGCAGGATGCCTGGCTGATGGCCAGCACGGAGCTGGAGCATAGTCAACTGCGCAGCGGCGCCATCCTGCTCGCCTTGCTGCAGTACCCGGACCGCTACCTCGATCACGACAACGCGTATCGGATGGCGGCCGTCGATCGCCATGCACTGTTGCGCGATTTCGACCGGCTTGTCGCCGGGTCCGCGGAGCAGCCCCGGAAGGAGGGCGCCGAAGCGGTTGCCGCCAGCGGGGATGACAGTGCGCTGGGGCGTTTTACCCATTCCCTGACCGAACAGGCCCGCGAAGGTGAACTGGATCCGGTGCTCTGTCGGAATCTCGAAATCGACCAGATGATCGACATCCTGGTCCGACGCCGGAAGAACAACCCCGTGGTGGTCGGTGATGCGGGCGTGGGCAAGAGCGCGCTCGTTGAAGGACTCGCCCTTCGCATTGTCGAGGGCAAGGTGCCCGCGTCACTGCAGGAAGTGGATTTGCGGATGCTGGATCTCGGGGCCCTGCAGGCCGGCGCCGCGATGAAGGGCGAGTTCGAGAAACGCCTGAAGGCAGTGATACGGGAAGCGGCGGAGGCACGGTGCCCGGTGCTGCTGTTCATCGACGAGGCGCACACCCTGATCGGGGCCGGGAACCCGGAGGGTTCGGGAGATGCTGCCAATCTGCTGAAGCCGGCCCTGGCCCGCGGGGAGCTGCGGACGATCGCCGCTACCACCTGGCGCGAATACAAGAAATACATCGAGAAGGATCCGGCGCTGGCGCGCCGCTTCCAGCCCGTCAGCGTGGCCGAGCCGACTCCGGAGCAGGCGCTGGTGATCCTTCGCGGGTTGCGGGATGTATACGAAGAGAGCCATGGCGTTGTCATCGGCGAAAGTGCCCTCCGGGCGGCGGCGGAGTTGTCGGCACGTTACCTCGCCGGGCGACAGCTGCCCGACAAGGCGATCGAGGTGCTGGACACCGCTTGTGCAAGAGTGGCCCGGGCGTTGCAGTCGCCTCCGCGGGGACTGGTTCACCTGGATAGCGAGGTTCTCGCGATGGAGCGGGAGATGGACCAGGTGCAGCGGGAGCGACTGCTGGGGCGTGCGGATGCGGGGGATCGCGAGGCGGAACTGTCGCGGGATCTTGCGGAGCTCCGGGCCAGGCGCACCGAACTCGATGCGGCATGGCAGGAACAGCGTGAAAAGGTTCGGGCGATCCTGGACCTGCACTCCCCGCTGCTGAGCGAAGCGGCGGGGCAGGACGGCGAGCGCGATGCGGCGGCCGCAAGGCTTGCGCAATTCGAACGCGGGCTCGAGGCGCTGCAGACGCGCCATGCCCTGGTCAGCGCGACGGTCGAGGCGCCCCGGGTTGCAGAAGTGATCGAGGACTGGACAGGCGTTCCGGTGGATCGCATGAGCGACGACGAGCTCGGCCGTCTGACGCGGCTTCCCGCTCTGCTTGGCGAACCTATCAAGGGACAGGACGCAGCCATCGAACAGCTTCACCGGCACCTGTTGACCGCGCGCGCGGACCTGCGCCGGCCGGGGCGTCCACTGGGGGCGTTCCTGCTGGTGGGGCCGAGCGGTGTCGGGAAGACCGAGACGGTCCATCAGGTCGCCGAGCAGCTTTACGGGGGGCGACAGTTCCTGACCACCATCAACCTGTCGGAGTATCAGGAGAAGCACAGTGTTGCGCGGCTGATCGGTTCGCCGCCGGGCTATGTCGGTTTCGGCGAAGGCGGGCTGCTTACCGAGGCCCTCCGCCAGCGTCCGTACTCCGTGGTACTGCTGGACGAGGCCGAGAAGGCACACCCCGACGTCCTGAACCTGTTCTATCAGGCATTCGACAAGGGGGAACTCAGTGACGGTGAAGGTCGCTGTATCGACTGTCGCAACGTTCTGTTTTTCCTTACTTCCAACCTTGGGTATGAACAGATTGTGCGGCATCACGCGGAACCGGAGGCCCTGGAGCAGGCGCTTTATCCGGAGCTCGCCGCGTTCTTCAAGCCCGCCTTGCTGGCCCGGATGGAGATCGTTCCTTACCGGCCGTTGTCCGACAGCACCCTCGAGGAGATCGTTACGGCGAAACTCGATGGCCTGGTGACGCGTATCCGGCGGCAGCATGCGGGTGCCGAAATCGAGGTGGCGCCGGCGTTGCCGCAGGCCATCTGCCGGCGGGCGCGGCGAAGCGAGAACGGTGCCCGCATGCTCGAATCCGTCATCGAAGGCGAGCTGTTGCCGCCGGTGTCGTTGAAGCTGCTGGAGCATCTGGCCCGCAAGGAAACGATCCAGCGCATGGAACTCGGAATTGACCCGGAGAGCGGTGAATTCCGCGCTGATATCGCCTGACGACACGCCGCGATTGCACGCAACCGTGACTCTCGAATCTGACATGCAGGCGAACGGCCATGTCGTCGGCGGGCTTGTGTCGGTGGTTCCACTGGTGGAAAGCCGATCACCCGAACAGTTGCGCCGACGCACGGCCCGTTTGCTCGAGGAAACCGTGCCGACCGGCTGGGTTCGTCTCCTGGCGCTGGATGCCAGCGGGCGGTGGATGTCTGCCGACGCCAACGCGGCGCGCTACGCCTGCGATGACTTCCGGCATCCCTATGCGCATGTGGTCCGGTCCGGGCGTACGTTGCAAGCACGCGTGGCGGACCTGCGAGGGCGCATGGATGACCCGGAGTTTCGGGCCGATATCGAGGATCTGCCCGGCGACTGGGAGATCGAGTGCCGGCCGCTGCGTGGAGAAGCGGCCGGAAACGACTGGCTGGGAGTCATGGCGCTCGCGGGTCCCACGGGCCGCTTGCGGGCGCTGCGGGCCGCTCCGGACCTTGGTGCGCTGGAGCGGCTTGTCAGCACCACCTGGTACAGGCTGCTCAACCAGGCGCGAGCGCACCGCCGTGACGAGGATCTGCGCCATTCCCTGAACCGCCTGCAACAGGACTCCCGGGCCCGTTCCCTGGAACAGGCGCTTGGCCGCCGACTGATCGGGGGGTCGCCGGCCATGGCCGAACTGAGATCCCGTGTGATCCGCGCGGCGGAAACCAGGCTCGCGGTCCTCCTGCAGGGCGAGACCGGGACCGGAAAGGAGCACGTCGCACGGGCAATCCACGAATTCTCGGCGCGGCGTGAAAAGGCATTTGTGGCGATCAATTGCGCTGCCATCCCGGAGGCGCTGCTCGAATCGGAGTTGTTCGGCCACCTGCGTGGGGCCCACTCCGGGGCGACGCACGATCGCGCCGGTCTGCTGGCCGAGGCGGACGGGGGGACCCTGTTTCTGGACGAGATCGGCGACATGCCGTCGGCGCTGCAAGCGAAGCTGCTGCGGGTGCTGGAGAGTGGCCGGTATCGTCCGCTGGGCGGGGGGCGGGAGCACGAGGTGGATGTCCGTCTTGTATCCGCAACCCACCAGCCGCTGGTAGAGCTTATCCGCGATCGGCGTTTCCGGGCCGACCTCTACTACCGGCTGAACCAGTTCCCCCTCCATCTCCCGCCGTTGCGGGAGCGTCGGGAGGATATTGACGAGCTGGCCCGGCATTTCGTCGACGAATTCGCCGCGCGCGAGGGACGGGACGGCATCAGTATCAGCCACGAAGCCCTCGCCTGTCTGGAGGGGTATGAGTTCCCCGGGAACCTGCGCGAGCTGCGCAATACGCTGGAATACGCCTGCGCGATGGCGAGCGAAGGCGAAGTGATCCGGCCGGAGTTGCTGCCGGTGGCAAGGGCTACGGAGCCGGTCGTCCCGGGAGCCTCCAATCCGGCGCAGGCGCCGGTCAACCTGCGGCAGGCGGTGCGCGATTACGAGGCGCGCCTGATCCGGGAGAAGCTGCGCCAGTTCGAGGGAGACCGCGCCAAGGCTGCGCTGAGCCTGGGCGTTCCGAAAAGGACGCTGGCGTACAAATGCCGGCAATTCGAGTTGGACAAGGATTTCACATGAGGCACGGAAATGCTGCACGGCTTCTGTTACTGCCGCTCGCCTGGGCGGCAGGGCTCCTGCAGGCCAGCGAGTCGGTTGGCCCGGAAGCCGTCTCCGCATGCGTGGAGATCGAAGCAAGGGCCGATCGTCTGGCCTGTTATGACGACCTCTTCCGCTCCGAATCGGGCGACCCCGGCGCGTCGCACCCGGCCCCCCCGCTGTGGGAGGTGGTCGAGCGGCAGGAAGCCCGACGCGCGACGGACGATCATCGTCTCAGTGTCGGGGAATACGAGGAGGTGGTGCTGCTCACAGCCCCGGCACTGGGTACGCCGCCGCCGCGGCCTCGGCTGGTGGTCGCCTGCTATTCGGACATTACCCATTTCCAGGTCCATCTTCCGCTACCGGCGTCGGCGGGTCGCGTCGACATGGAGCTCGTCCAGGGCGGCACCCGCATCCAGCAGACCTGGCGCGTGCGCGATGGCGGCCGGGTCGTGAGTGGGGGGCGCGGCCTGCCCGCGATCGCAACCCTGCGGCAGTTGCTGGCGGGCGGGAATCTGGAGCTGGGCAGCGAGGCGTTGCCGGCACTGGACGGGCTGCGCTTCGAGATCGACGACCTGGCCGAAGCGATTCGGCCTTTGAGGGCGAAATGTCGTTGGTAGAAGACATGGACCGGGTCGAATCCGGTGCGCACGTGGAGGCGGTGCTGGCGCCGGTGGACGGGCCCTCGGGGGTTGGTCAGGAAGTGGCCGGCAGTACCGACTACGCCTGGCTGGACGAGGAACTGATGAAGGTCGGCTCCCTGCGGCATGGCCAGATTGACTGGGCCGGCGCGGAAAGTCGCGCGATCCGGCTGCTCTGTGAAGCGGGCAAGGACATTCGGGTGCTCGCCCATCTGCTTCATTGTCTGCAGCAGGAGCGTGACCCGGCCCGCTTCGAAGTCTCGTTGCGGTTGCTCTCCGGGGCACTGGATACATGGTGGGAAAACGCCTACCCGCGACCCGGCGAGCCCGGCAAGGCTCTGCGCCGGAAACTGTTCGGCACCATCATGCAGCGCGCCGTTCACTTGGCCGCCGGTCTCCCGGCCGGCACGAAATGCGGGTACAAAGAGCACCTCGACATACTCGAGCAATTGCAGGAGAAGGCGCGGGCGGCGGGATTGCCGGTCGACCCCCTGGAGGAGCTGGAACAAACGCTGACCCGTCTCGCGGCGGCAGCGCCCGAGGGCCCAGGGGAGCTGGAGGAGGAGCACGGACCAACGCCTCCCGAGCGGGCCCCATTGTCCGCGGATCAAGGCTCCGCGCTGGCCGGAATCGAGCTGCGCACCGGGGACGAACGCGGGCAACGGGAAGCGCTGCTTCGCATGGCCGATCATCTGGCCGCTCAGGCGCCCGATCAGCCCATCGGCTATCGGCTGCGTCGCTACGCGGTGTGGGCGCCGATCGACGGTGTTCCCGCGACCCGTGACGGTCAACGTACCGAGCTGGCGGCCGTGGCCGCCGACCGCATGGCGGAGTATCGCGAAGGGGCGGAGCGCGGTGGCAACCACGCCCTCTGGCAGCGACTGGAGAAAAGTCTGGCGGTCAGCCCCTTCTGGCTCGAGGGGCAGCGTCTCAGTGCAACGCTGGCGCAGCGCCTGGGGTTCGATGACTGCGCCGATGCGATTCACGAGGAAACCGTCCGATTCGTAACCAGGCTACCCGGGCTTGTGGAACTGCAGTTCAGCGACGGGACCGCGTTCGCGGATGAAACCACGCGCCAGTGGCTGGCCCGGGCGGGCGGGACGGAAAGCAGCGGACTGCCGGCAGCGGATGCTCCATGGCAGCAGGCCCTTGCAGAGGCGCGCTCCTGCCTGGACCAGGACGATGGTCTGAACACCGCACTCTCCATTCTCGACCGCGGGCTGGCGGCAGCCAGGTCTCCGCGTGACGAGGCCTATTGGCGTCTTGCCAGCGCCGACCTGCTTGGGGAAGCCGGGCTGGAGGCTCTGTCCCGGCAGCAGTACCGGGCGGTACAGGCCGTGATCGAGGACCTCGCACTGGAACACTGGGAACCCCAGCTCGTTCAGCGCCTGAAGGCGGCCGGTGCAGGCTGTCGGAACTAATCGGAAAAACACGCAGGAAGCACACATGTGGAATCACGCAAGGAAAGGCATCTCCCGCTTCGCACGGAGCATCTTCAAGCCGTCCGCCATCGGTGGGGCCGGGAAGGCGGCGGGTCAGGGGGGCGGCTCCGGCAAGCTCTGGTTCTGGTTGCTCGTGGCGATGCTGGCTGCAGTGCTGGCCGTGATCTGGATATGGGGGCCGGCCTGGCAGGTGGGCGACAGCCACCCGCTAGCACCCTGGCCGAACCGGCTCGCGGTGATTCTGGCCGTGGTCGCAACGGTGCTCGTGATATGGGGTGTGCGTCTGGCCGCCCGTTTGAAGGCGGTTGACGAGGAACGCAGACAGGCTGACCAGCCCGACCCGGTAGCCCTTGCGGTGGAGCACCAGACCCAGGGCCTGGCCCGCTGGCTTAAACAGCTGCGCGGACACCTCGGGCGGCGCCGCCGGGCCATGTATTCTCTCCCCTGGTACATGGTGCTGGGCCCGGACGACAGCGGAAAGACCAGCCTGATCAATCGGTCGGGATTGCGTTTCGCGCTGACCCGGACGGTGCTGCAGCCGGAGGAGGATGAAGGCAGCGGTCGGCGTGTGGACTGGTGGGTGAGTGATCAGGCGGTGCTGGTCGAGCCTGGAGAGGGCCTGCTCGAACACGATTCCGGAAGGGATGAAAACGCGATGGACGCGGTGTCCCAAGGGCTCTGGTCCAACCTGGTTGACTGGATCCGGGTCCAGCGGCCCCGGCGCCCCCTGGACGGGGTCCTGCTGGTGCTGGATCTTTCGTGGCTGGCGTCGGCCAACCCTTCAAAGCGCCGTCAACAGGCCGAGATGGTCCGCGGACGCTTGCAGGATCTGACAACCCGCTATCGGAGCCGGGTGCCGGTCTACGTGGTCCTGACCAAGATGGACGGTCTTTTCGGGTTTGACGAATTCTTCCGTCATTACGGCCGGGATGCCCGCAGCGAGCCACTGGGCTTCTCCTTCGAGCCCGGAGTCGCGGACCAGCCCGATCACTGGGAGCAGGCCTTCGCCAAAGAGTACGAAGGGATGGTCCAGCGCATCGACCGAAGGCTTCTGAACTGGCTGGCGGAGTCGCGGGACCGTTCCGAACGGGAGGCGGTGTTCCGTTTCTCCCGCCAGCTGGCGGGGCTGGGCGAGGTGCTGCGCGAGACCCTCCAGGAAGCACTCAGCGCCCGACGATACGCCACGGAACCGCAGGTACGCGGAGTGTATTTCACGTCCGTGTATCAACAGGGCGTGCCGGTGGACCCCTTTGCGGAAACGGCAAGCGCGCGTTATCGCATGAAGGGCGAAGCGCGTCCGGCATACAGGGCGGCGCGCTCGGTCGCGTATTTTTCCGAACAGCTTCTCCAGCGCGTGGTGTTTCCCGAGGCGGGGTTGGTCGGAGAAACGGCCGATGCTGTCGCGAAGCGTCGTACGGTGCACCGGGCAACGATTGCGCTGTGCCTGGGCGGCGGTCTGGCGCTGGTGCTGGGCTGGGGTCATTTCTACCAGAAGAACGCCCTTGCCCTGCAGGCGGTGGAAGCCAAGGCCCATGGGCTGATGGACGTACAGCCCTCGGTGATGCAGCGTGACGACCCCACCGGGCAAAGCATGGTTGATCTGCTGGACCGGATGCGCGATGCGACTGCGGTTTTCGGTGACTATCGACAGCGCTGGCCGGCCGTGGCGGATATGGGCCTGTATCAGGGGTATACCGTGGGCCGGATGGTCGATCAGGCCTATCTGGACATGTTGCAGTACCACTTCCTGCCCGCGGTGATGATCGGTATTGCGGACGAGATGAACACCGCGGCGCCCGGCAGCAACGAACAGCTCACCCGATTGCGGATTCTCCGGATGATCTCCGATGCCAGCGGCCGCCAGCCGGAGCGCGTGCATGCCTACATGGCGGATCGCTGGCAGAGACAGTTCCCCAACCAGGGTGAGCTGCAGCGCCGGCTGCTGGCCCACATGGATTACGCCATGGCCCATACGGATCTCCTCTCGGAGTGGTCGCAGGGCAACCCCCGTGCGCAGGCGGCGATGGAGCCGGTGGAGGGCAGTATTCGGGAGGCCCAGCAGGTGCTCGCGCGTCAGCCGCTTGACGAACGGGTCTATTCCCTGCTGCGCAAGCAGGGCGAGGCCCGTGGCGACGGGGCGCTGCGTCTCGACCGTCGGGTCGGACCCGGGTGGAGTACGGTCTTTCGGGCGCGGGATGGCGACGTCTCCAGCATTCGGCTCCCCGGGCTGCTGACCCGGCAGGGCTTCGAGGAAGTATTTCTGGAGGACATCGAGGAGGCCACCGAACTGGCGCTGGTGGACCTGTGGGTTCTGGGCCGACGTGACGATATCGCCTTCAGCGACCGGGATGAGGAGCGGCTCCGCGACGCGCTTCGCGAGCGCTACGTGGCCGATTACCATGTCACCTGGCGTCAGGCCCTGGACAACATCCGGCTGGTCGATTTCGAGCATGTGTCCCACGCCGTTGTGGTGATGGATGCACTATTGGGGGCGAGTCGTCCTCTGGATCGGCTGTTGCTCGAGGCGGGGCGCCATACCGATCTCTACCCGCGCCTGCCGGTGGACGACGAAGCCGCCCGCGAGGCGCTCAAGACTTCGCCGCGTTACCAGCTGGCCGGCGAGGTTGCCCGGCATTTCGAGGCCCTGCACGCCGTCGGCCGCGCCGACGAGGACGACCCGAGTGACCTGGAAAGCGCGATGGCCGCGGTGGCAGAGCTGCGGGATCACCTTCGGGCGATCGAGCAGTCCAGCGAGCCCGGGCGTACGGCCTTCCGGCACGCACGCGACCGTCTGTTGCTGTCGAGCGGTGACCCGGTGGAGGCGGTCGAGCGTCTGGCGGGGGATCTGCCGGCCCCCGTTGATCGATTCCTTGACGACCTGGCGCAACAGAGCTGGCAGCTGATCACCGCCGAGGCGATTCGTTATCTCGAGCGGCAATGGCTGGACGAAGTGGTGGCCCCTTTCGAGAGCGGTCTGGCGGGACGTTATCCCCTCGATCCGGAGGCCGACCGCGAGGCGGCACTCGAGGACTTCGAGGCATTCTTTGCGGAAGGCGGGGTGATCGATGGTTTCTTCCAGGACAAGCTGCAGCCGTTCATCGACGAGGGGCCGGAACTGCTCGAGGATGCGGATGGCGCTTCGCTGCTGAACCCCGCCGTGCTGCGGTCGGTCGAGCAGGCCCAATGGATTCGCGAAGCCTATTTCGGTCGTGATGGCCTCCTGGACGTGGAATTCACTGTAGAGCCCGTAACACTGAGCAGCGACAAGCGGCGAAGCATTCTCAACGTTGACGGACAACTCCTGGAATACCGCCACGGTGCGCCGGAAGGGGTTCGCATGATCTGGCCCAACAACCTTCGCGATACCAACGAAAGCCGGATCACCCTGGTACCGGGACAGGTCAACCGCTCGCCACGCAGTGTGTCGTTCCGCGGGGCATGGGCATGGTTCCGTCTGGTGGACCACGCCGAGATCGTCTCCGCCGGGGAAAGGGAGCTGAAACTTCGCTTCGGCGTTGATGGGGGGCACATGACCTACGAGCTCACCGCCAAGGGCTCCCGGAACCCCTTCACCCGGCCTCTGACACGGAACTACGACTTGCCGACAGCGCTTTACCACGACGGGGGAAGCCGGAATGCTGAAACGCGTTGAGGGGTGGTTCCGGCGTCGTGGCCAGGGCGATGCAACGCCCGCGGCGGCTGCCGGGGACACTGCGGCCGGGTTGGGCCTGCGCCCCGTGCCCGCGGAAATGCTGGACGCGTTTCTGGAGACCGTTCGGCTTGCCGATTACCAAGGCTGTTCTCCCTGGGTGCTGCGTGAAGAGCAACAGCTCGCAACGTTTCGGCGTGCGTTGGAGCATCTGGTCCAGAGTGGCGTTTGGCTGCAGGTTGCCGATGAGGGGGTCGAACACTGGGATGGGCGCCTGATGAGCCTGTGCCCACGCCCGACCGAGCCGCTGGGGTTCGTGCTCGCCTGCCGGCCGCAACCGGAAGCGGCGTGGCAGCTACGGTTCTTCGGCGTGCCCGAGCAGTGGCGGGGGCGGGGTTATGGCCGTCGGTTGTTAAGACAGACCCGGGAGGCCTTTCGGGGGGAACCCTGTGTCGCGCGTCTGCCTGTCGTCTGCGAAGCAGCGGCCCGTTGTCTGGAAGGTGCCGGCTTCGAGCGCCAGGGGACGGATGCAAAGGACGTAATGCATTACGAAGCACCGGCCTACTGGGGACCCTGACGGGTTTGTCCCGGTCGGGGGCATCAGGCTGCACGGCCGGCTTCCACCTGTTGCCGTTTCCGTCCCCGTCCCTCGGTGCGCAAGGGGCGGGGCGGACGGTCCGGGGCCGTGCGGCGCCCGGGTAACAAGTTGCCCGCAGGCAACATCCTGCTCGCCATGCCGGGCAAGACTTCGCCCACGGGAGGGGAGACTCGGTTGACTGGGGCGACAACTTATTGTTTTTCAGGCCGCACAAAGAACGGGGCAGCATTGGCACGGAAGCTGCTTTTCGTTTGGTGTCCTCCGGGACATTCACCAACCAACGTCACAAGGAACTGACAATGCCAACACCTTGCTACATCAGCATCCAGGGACAAACCCAGGGCAACATCACCGCTGGCGCGTTCACCCCCGATTCGGTCGGCAACATCTATGTGGAAGGGCACGAGGACGAAATGCTTGTCCAGGAGGTCAAGCACGTGGTGACTGTCCCGACCGATCCGCAATCCGGTCAGCCCTCCGGTCAGCGCGCGCACAAGCCGCTGATCGTCACCGTCGCCCTGAACAAGGCCGTGCCGCTGCTCTACAACGCCCTGGCAGCGGGTGAATCCCTGCCGTCCGTGGACCTGCGCTGGTACCGCACCTCCACGGACGGCAAGCAGGAGCATTTCTTCACCACCACGCTGACCGACGCCACCATCGTGGACATCGATCTCAGCATGCCGCACGCGCAGGACGCATCCAAGGCCGAGTTCACCCAGCTCGTGAACGTCAGCCTGGCCTATCGCAAGGTCGACTGGGAGCACACAGTGGCCGGTACCTCCGGTACCGACGACTGGCGTTCGCCCGAGGAGTCCTGATCCGGATCGAGGCCGCCCGGAAGGGCGGCCTCGACCCTCGAATCAAACGCTGTCATGGCCGCCGATGGACTCTCGTGGTGCCGGGGGCTATGCAGTCTGGATAGCCAATACAAGGGAGAAGGAACCATGTCCAAAACGATCATGGTCGTGGGAGACCTGGATACCGGGCATGACGGCTACCCGCCAACGCCCGTGATCTCGGGCAGTCCCACGGTCTTCGTCAACGGACGCCCGGTTGCGCGCGAGGGCGACCCGCTGGCCCCGCACAAGAAATCCGGCAAGTCCACCCACACCCGCAACATTGCTCCGGGCGGTTCCACGGTGCTGGTGGATGGCCGCCCTGTCGCTCTGACGGGCCACCCGGTGTCCTGTGGTGGCGTCATGGTGGGTGGGGGCGGCAGTGGCGTTGTGAGCGGATCCTGACAGTCCCACCACCGTCGGCCGGATAGGTCCGTTCGTCGGCCCACCCGGGCTGTCCGGTCCGTTCGAAGTCGGGCGTGAGCAGGTCGTCCGGCCGGGGTTCGGTGGGGCCTGGCGCGGACAGGACGCGCGGCAGGTCGTCCTCGGTGTTGCGGCGCCACTGCACGCGGACCGTGATCGTCTGTCTGTGGATGTGGTAGTGGCCGCCCCTGTGTTCGATGTCGGGCAGCGAGCGATCGATCCAGAAATAGTACTCGCGCCCGTCCGGCAGGTAGCGCTGGAATCGGGGTGTCAGGGGTTGCCCGATGGACTCCTCCGGCGCTCCGACGGGTGCATCGTTGGCCTGTTCGACGCTTCGGGTGCGAGTGCTCAGGCGGAAGGCCGCGAACGGATCCCAGTCGGGCGTCAGCCCGGGGAGGTTGCTGCGCACGGTCACGCGGCGGTTGGCGCGGTCGGCATCGTCATCGAAGCGCGCCGGCACGAGCGGCCCCGCCGAGTCCGGGTCGAGGGCGGGCGGATGCGCGGCGGAGTGGCGCAGCAGGGAGTGCGCCGTGACCTCGGACAAGGACTCGGCGCGGGCGACCGGCGGCATGGTGTCGGGTGCGAGTTGCATGTTCAACGGTACGGGCTCAGCGGCGGTAGGGCATGTTGAGTCGGTCCTGGTGTTCGTGGAGGACCTGGCTGAAGGTTTCGTCATCCATGTCGCGCCAGTAGCGCGGGGGGCGACCGGTCTGGCGGTCATGCTCGAGGGTGGTGGGGTCAAGCGGGCGAAACTCTTCCCACAGGGGGGTGTCGGGCAGGGGTTGGGAGGTGTCCATGAAGCGCTGGATCATGTCCCAGGCGGCGCGCTGGTCGACGTGGCCGGTGGCGCCGAACATGCCGGCGATGGGGACGTGGATGTCCTGGCTGTAGTGGACGAGGCTGAGGGTGTACTGGGGCA
>NZ_KB897989.1:0-48703 GCF_000377325.1 Thioalkalivibrio sp. ALgr3
CAGGGTGGTTGCCGGCAGCATTGCCGCGCCGGCGGCCAGCAGGAAATTACGCCGTTTCATCAGTGATGCCCTCCGTGACCGTTGTCGCCGTGGTCACCGTGATCGCCATGGTCGTGATCCTCGTGATCTCCGTGATCTCCGTGATCTCCGTGATCTCCGTGGTCCCCGTGGTCCCCGTGGTCCCCGTGGTCCCCGTGGTCCCCGTGGTCACCGTGGTCCCCGTGGTCCCCGTGGTCCCCGTGGTCCCCGTGGTCACCGTGGTCACCGTGGTCACCGTGGTCGCGGTCCATCGCGGACGGATCATGTTCGAGACCGTCGGTTTCAAGGTACCCCTCGTCACCCGGCGCCCCGCCCGGCAGTTCACCGGCCACGGTAAAGGTCAGATCCACCCGGGCCCGCCAGTAGTCACCCAGCGCGGCCACCGCGCGCTGCCAGTCGGCCAGCTCTTCCTGCTTGGTCACCAGCAGATCGAAGACATCGTCGAACATGAAGTTCACGCGTTCCTGCATGCGCTCCACCTCGATCTCGCGGGCCGGGACCAGTTCGTAGCGCCTGGTACTGAACTTGTCGCGGTGATGAGCCAGCCGCACGAAGTGCTGGTGGACGTCGGCGGTCACGGCCTGCTCCAGCTTGGCCCGTCGGGCCTCGCCGTCCTCCAGCCGCGCCTCGGCACGGGCGATGCCGGCCTGGTTCTGGTTGAAGATCGGCAGGGTGAAGGAGATGCCTCCGCCCCACAGGCGGGTGCCGTCGGTCTCGCGCTCGAACTCGATACCGGGCTCGATATCCCCCAGCCAGCGATAGCGCCGCACCAGGGCCACGCCCTCGGTGAGCCCCTCCAGGGCGTGATCCAGGGCCCGCAGATCCAGACGCTGCTCCAGGGCCTGCTCGACCAGGGCATCGCGATCCTCCACGCCGGCCAGCGGCAATGGCAGCTTGCCGGGGACCTCCCAGTCATCGACGTAACCGGGCAGCCCCATCAGGTGCGCCAGACGCAGACGGGTCTCGCGCTCGCGCTGACGCGCGTCCTCGAGCTTCAGCCGCGCTTCGGCGGCCCGGATATTCAGCCGGGCACGTTTGAGGTCGGTGATGTTGCCGGCGTCATAGAAGCGTTCGCCCAGCAACGAGCCCAGGTCCGCGGCACGGGTCTCCAGCGCCTGCACCTGCGCCCGCTGGCGCGCGGCCACCGCGTCATACCAGGCACGCTCGGTGTCCGAGGCCAGGGCCACCATGCCTTCGGCCAGCTGCAGACGGGTGGACTCCCAGTGGGCCTCGGCGATGTCCTGACGCGCACTGCGCATCAGCAGGCCGGAGATCCCCCAGGCCAGACCGACCCCGGTCTCGTTGCCGCCACCGCCCTCGGGGCGCATCACCGACAGCGACAGGGTGGGATTGGAGAACTGGGCGGCCTCGACCACGTCGGCGGCCGTCAGATCCAGTTCGGCGTAGGCCTGCTGCATGCGCGGGTTGCGCCACAGGGCCTGATGGATGGCCTCCTCGAGCGTCAGCTCGCCGGAGGGTCGGGGCATCTCCGACTCGGGCAGGTCGATCCCCTGCACCGAGACATCCTCCGCCAGGTCGGAGCGATCCAGCTCGGGCGCGGTGACCGCGCAGCCGGCGAGGAACAGCACCGACACGACGGGGAGCAGCAATCGGGTTGCTCGCATCGTGAAAATCTCCTTGATCGGACTTCGATTCCGCATCCCGCGCGAACGCGCGACACGGCCTTGCCATCCGCCAGCACCGGGTGGAACCCGGACGTGCGGACAGCTCCGGCACTCGGGCCGGTACAGTCAGATCAGGAGAGGATCGGGGGGCGGTACAACGCGGCCGCGGGCGGACCGCTCTGGAAGGAATACAGGCTCATGGCCTGCTTCACCGGGTCCGGGACATCGGTGCCGGACGAAGTCGGCATACCCTGGCAGTGACCGCAGGCCGAGCAACTGGCCAGACAGCTGGCGTCCACGCAGTCAACGTACCCGAGCGGGTCGCCCGCATGGGAAGCATCGGATGTCGCGGGGGCATGGTGATCGTGCTGCGACTCATCGGCATGCCCGGCGTGCGGATCATGCCCATGGTGGTGGTGCGATTCGCCACCATGGGCATGGTCCTGCCCGTGACCGGCGTGCGAATCATCGGCGGACGGGGCTGCGTGCATCGCCGCATGACCGGCGTGAGCGTCTTCCATGCCCACTGCCGCAGCCACCGCCGGCAGGCCGGCAATCGCCGCCACCAGCATCCAGCACAGCAGTTGTTGGAAGACCCGTTTCACGTCAGTCGAAACCTCGTCTCGAGGGGCGGTGCCACCCGGTAACCACGCCAGAAACTACCACAACCCGCGGTTCCCTGTAGACGCGACCCCGGCATTCTGCAATCCAGCGCCGGGGCACCCGCGGAGATCGCCACGGCGCTGCGCGCCTCGCGATGACGGGAACCCCGCCAGCCCCCGTCATTGCGAGGAGCCGAAGGCGACGCGGCAATCTCGGAACCGGGCCCCGGCGCCACCCACCCCGCCATGACGGAACCCCTCCAGCCCCCGTCATTGCGAGGAGCCGAAGGCGACGCGGCAATCTCCGCACAAGGCCCCGGCGCGGGCCGATTCAGGCGTCGGCCAGCGCGCGCTCGATCACGTCACGCAGGTCGCGCGAGATTTCGAGGGCAGCAAGGCGCTCGAGTTCCGCACGCATCTGCTCGCCGCGCGCCGGATCCACCTTGCGCCAGCGGGTCAGCGGCTGCACCAGACGCGCGGCGGTCTGCGGGTTCATCCTGTCCAGCTTCTCCACGAAGCCGGCAATGCGGTGATAGCCCTCACCGTCGGCCTGGTGGAAATGGCGTTCGTTGCGGGCCATGAACGGGCCCAGCACCGCGCGCACGCGGTTGGGGTTGGACCAGCGGAACCCGGGGTGCTGCAGCAGGTACTCCAGGCGATCGAAGCCGCCCGGCACCTGGCTGGCCGCCTGCAGGCCGAAGTACTTGTCCAGCACCAGCGGGTCGTCGTGGTAGCGCCGCTCGAAGTCGGCCAGCAGCAGACCCCGGGCCTCGTGGTTCAGGTCGTTGATGGCGTTCAACGCCCCCATGCGCATGGTCTGGCTGCGGGCCTTGCGATACTGCTCCAGCACCTCGGGCACCGCGGATTCGTCGCCGGCCGCCACCCGCAGTGCGAGCAGGCGGTTGCGCAGGCGCCGCTGCCCCATGGCATCGGCGGTGAACGCGCCGTTGTCGATGTCGTCCAGCTTCGGCTGGCGGTCACGCAGCCGGTCCGCCAGCGGGGCGTACAGCCGCGCCTCCAGGGCATCACGTTCGGCCCGCAGGCGCACCGGGTCCACGCAGTCGAACAGCTCCGCCAGCTCGCGCGGCGGCGGCAGCTGGAGGATCGTGGCCAGCAGCACGGGCTCGATCGCCGGATCCTCCAGCAGGGCCGCCAGGGCGTGCTGGATCTCCGCCTCCAGCACCGGGTCGGCGGCGTCATCCTCGATGCGCGCCCGGATCGCACGCCGCATGAGGGTCTGCGCCGCTTCCCAGCGGCTGAAGGCATCGTCGTCATGGGCCAGCAGGTGGGCGAGGGTCGTCGCGCTCTGGTTGGCCTCCAGGATCACCGGCGCGGAGAAACCGCGCAGCCAGGACACGGCCTGCGGGGTCGCCGAGAGCTCGTCGAAATGGAAACTGCGCTCCGAGCGGTCGAGCTCCAGCACCCATTCATCCTGTTCCGGGCCGCCCTCCAGGCGCCCGCGGATGCGCCGCCCGTCGGCATCCAGCATCGCCACCCGTACCGGGATGACCACCGGCTCCTTGTGTTCCTGACCCGGCGTCGGCGGGGTGTACTGCCCCAGGCTGATGCGGAACTCGCCGGTGGAACCATCCTGCGCGGTGGCGGCGGTCACGTGCGGGGTGCCGGCCTGGGTGTACCAGCGCTTGAATGCGGTGAGGTCGCGCCCGCTGACCTCGGCCATCACGGCCACGAAGTCGTCGGTGGTGACCGCCTGACCGTCGAAGCGCTCGAAGTAGACATCCAGCCCGCGGCGGAACGTCTCGCCCCCGATCAGGGTGCGCAGCATGCGGATCAGCTCCGCGCCCTTCTCGTACACCGTCAGGGTGTAGAAGTTGTTGATCTCGGCGTAGTGATCCGGGCGCACCGGGTGCGCCAGCGGACCGGCGTCCTCAGGGAACTGATGGGCACGCAGCAGCGAGACATCGTCGATGCGCTTGACCCCGAACAGCGTGCAGTCGGTGGTGAATTCCTGGTCGCGGAAGACGGTGAGCCCTTCCTTGAGCGACAGCTGGAACCAGTCGCGGCAGGTCACGCGGTTACCGGACCAGTTGTGGAAATACTCGTGGGCGATCACCGACTCGATGGCGACGAAGTCGTCGTCGGTGGCGGTGTCGGGACTGGCCAGCACGAACTTGGCGTTGAAAAGGTTCAGCCCCTTGTTCTCCATCGCCCCCATGTTGAAGTCGTCCACCGCGACGATCATATACACGTCCAGATCGTATTCGCGGCCGAAGGCCTCCTCGTCATAGCGCATCGCCCTCTTCAGCGAGGCCAGTGCGTGATCGCAGCGATCGGCGTTGTGCGCCTCCACATACAGCTCCAGCGCCACCTCGCGCCCGGACATGGTGGTGAAGGTGTCGCGCTGACAGGCCAGATCCCCGGCGACCAGCGCAAACAGGTACGACGGCTTGGGGAACGGATCCTCCCACACCGCGTAGTGGCGCCCGCCGTCCAACTCGCCGGCCTCCACGCGGTTGCCGTTGGCCAGCAGCACCGGGTATTGCGCCCGGTCCGCCTCCAGGCGCACGCGATAGGTGGTAAGCACATCCGGGCGATCGGGGAAGAACGTGATGCGGCGAAAGCCCTCCGGCTCGCACTGGGTGCACAGGTTTCCGCTGGAGGCGTACAGGCCTTCCAGCGCGGTGTTCTGCTCCGGGTGGCAGCGGCTGACGATCTCCAGCCGCGCCGCCTCCGGCAGGCCGTGCAGCAGCAGGCCGTCGGCGTCTTCTTCCAGCATGCCCTCGCCCGGCTCGGCGCCATCCACCGTCAGCGACACCAGCTCCACGCCATCCCCGTACAGCCGCAGCGGCGCCCCCGGCTCCGCCGCCTGCGGGTTGCGGCGCACCGCCATGCGCGTCGTCACCTCGGTGGTCGCCGCCGCCAGATCGAAATCCAGCTCCAGGTTCTCCACCTCGAACGCCGGCGGCTGATACTCGCTCAGATAGACCGGCTGGGGGTTCGCATCACGCATTCCAGACTCCAGATCAGAAACATTGCCAAAGGTTTAAGGAAACACTGAGAAATATACACGTTCGCGCTCGAGTCGCTTTTGCGTACGAACAAGGCGCGGCGACCGCCGTGCAGTCATTCTGCACAAGGGAGTCGCAACGCCGTGCGCGCGCAAAAGCGGCCGAGCCCCTTCGGGGTTGGCGCCCCGGGTTCCCCGATCCGGCGTTGCGTCGCTTGCGGGTAGAACCACTACCCGTTGCACAACGCGCCTTGTCTCGGAAAACCCGGGGTGCCAACGCGAACGTGTATATTTCTCAGTGTTTCCTTAACACGCCGCCGCTGCCCCGGCCCAAACCCGGACGCCGGCGCCGTCATTGCAACGCCGGGGGGCTACTCACAGAGATTACTCGCTGCGCTCGCCCTCCGGGCCGGCCTGCGGCCGTTCAACGCGCTTCGCGCTTTTGTGCCACGTCGCTGCGCTCCTCGCCATGACAGTCCTTCTTTCCCCGTCATTGCGAAGCCCGACTGTATCCCCCGTCATTGCGCCCCACTCCCCGTCATTGCGAGGAGCGCAGCGACGAAGCAATCTGCCGGCCCGAAACCACCGGAGCCCTCGAATCCACCGCACTTCCAGCCGCAGGAGATTGCTTCACCGCCTTCGGCGCCTCGCAATGACGGAGCCGGGGAACTGGCACTGTGCGTCCAATCCGTTAGCATACCGCGCATGGAATGGATCGATATCTGCTTCAACCTTACCCACGAATCCTTCAACAAGGAACGCGACGAGGTTCTCGAGCGCGCGCGCGAGGCCGGCGTGTCCTGGATGCTGATCACCGGCGCCGACGCCCACCAGAGCGAGAAGTGCCTGAAGATCGCCGACCAGTACCCGGACTGCTGCCGCGCCACCCTGGGCGTGCACCCGCACCTGGCCAGACAGTGGACCGACGCGATCGCCGCGCGGTTCAGTGACCTCGCCCGCGCGGATGCCAACGTGGTCGCCATGGGCGAGATGGGGCTGGACTACAACCGCGACCACTCGCCGCGCCCGCAGCAGCGCATCGCCTTCGAGGCCCAGCTGGAGCTGGCCGCCGATCTCGGCCTGCCACTGTTCCTGCACGAGCGCGACGCCCACCACGATTTCGCGCAGATCCTGCGCCGCTGGCGCGACAAGGTGCCGGCCGCCGTGGTGCACTGCTTCACCGGCGAGGCCGACGCCCTGGCCGAATACCTCGATCTCGACTGCCACATCGGGATCACCGGCTGGGTCTGCGACGAGCGCCGCGGCAAGCACCTGCACCCGCTGGTGCCGACCATCCCGCGCGGCCGCCTGATGATCGAGACCGACGCCCCCTACCTGCTGCCGCGCACCCTGCCCAAGGGTTCCGGCAAGAAGATCGGCAACGGGCGGCGCAACGAGCCCGCGTTCCTACCCCACATCGGCGAATACGTGGCCCAGCTGCGCGACGAGACCCCGGAAGACCTCGCCGCCCACACCACCGCCACCGCCCGCGCCTTCTACAACCTGCCGCCGGCACCAGGCGAATAACACGGTGAGAGCGTCCACGCGGCCAGCCGGTGACAGGAAACACAGCCAGGAACAAGCTATAAAACAGCAACCCCTCAGGGAAGAGGATCCGACATGACCCGGGAAGACGAAACCCCGATCGTCATCTACGAAGATGATGCCGACCACATCGTGGAAGTCCGACTGGACACCGGACGCGATACCGTTTGGTTGACGCAGCGGCAAATGGCGGAGCTCTTCGACACCTCAACCGACAACGTCGGTCTGCATCTAAAAAACATCTACAAAGACGACGAACTCGATGAACCGGCAACTACCGAGGATTCCTCGGTAGTTCGACAGGAAGGCGCTCGCCAGGTCTCACGACGCATCAAGCACTACAACCTGGACGCCATCATCTCGGTCGGCTACCGGGTCAACTCCCGCCGTGCTGTGCGCTTCCGCCAATGGGCCACTCGCGTACTGCGCGAACACCTGACCCGCGGCTGGACCCTCAACCGCCAGCGCTTCGAGACCAACGCCCGGGAGCTGGAAGCCGCACTGGAGCTGGTGCGCCGTACCGCCCGCAGCCCGGAACTGGGCGTCGAAGCCGGTCGCGGACTGGTCGACATCGTGACCCGCTACGCCCAGACCTTCCTGCTGCTGCAGCGCTACGACGAAGGTCTGCTGACCGAACCCGGAGCCGAAACCGGAGGCACACTTCCAACCCCCGAAGAGGCGCGCGGCGCCCTCGCCACGCTCAAGAAAGACCTTGTCGCAAAGAAACAGGCAACCGAACTCTTCGCCCAGGAGCGCGGCGACGGCTTCGAGTCGCTACTGGGCAACCTGGACCAGTCCGTATTCGGCGAACCGGCCTACCCCACGGTAGAGTCCAAAGCTGCTCACCTGCTGTACTTCGTGATCAAGAACCACCCGTTCTCCGACGGCAACAAGCGCAGCGCCGCCTACCTGTTCGTCGACTTCCTGCATCGCAATCACCGCCTCATCAACCCAGCCGGCGAGCCCGTGATCAACGATGTAGGCCTGGCCGCCCTGACCCTGCTGGTGGCGGAATCCGACCCCGAGAACAAGGAAACGATGATCCGCCTGATCATGAACATGCTCGCGCACGAGACCGAACCCGCATGACCCACGTCGCCGCGCCAACCGTGGGCAGCAAGGCTCACCCGTAACAATCCATGTCTGAGCACACTCCCCATCAAAGTCACTCGCGGGTCGCGCTGGTCACCGGCGCGGCGCGCGGGATCGGGCTCGGGATCGCCGAGCGCCTGGTGCGGGATGGCTGGCAGGTGGTGCTGGCCGATATCGACGGCCCCGAATGCGAACAGGCCGCCACGCGCCTGGGCTCCGCCGCCCGCGCCATCGCGCTGGATGTCCGCGACGAGGAACAGGTCCGCGAGGCGATGCGGCGCACGGAGGAATGGCACGGCGGCCTGGATGCCCTGGTGAACAACGCCGGCATCAGCGACCCGCACTCCGGGCCTCTGGAGAGACTGGAGCTGACCGACTGGCAGCGCTGGCTGGATACCAACCTCACCGGCGCCTTTCTGCTCGCCAAGCACGCCCTGCCCCTGCTGCGCCGCCGCCGGGGCGCCATCGTCAACATCAGCTCCACCCGCGCCCTGCAGTCCGAGCCGGACACCGAGGCCTACGCCGCGAGCAAGGGCGGACTGGACGCCTTCACCCATGCCCTGGCCGTCAGCGCCGGCCCGGAGGTCCGCGTCAACGCCATCCGACCCGGCTGGATCGACACCCGCAACCCCGATCAGCAACAGGCCGAGCCGCTGTCCGCACAGGACCACACCCAGCACCCGGCCGGGCGCGTCGGCCAGCCCGGCGACATCGCCGCCCTCACCGCCTTCCTGCTCGGCCCGGATTCCGGCTTCGTCACCGGCCAGATCTGGACCGCCGACGGCGGCATGACCCGCCGCATGCTCTACCACGACTAACGGCCCTGGATCGCCACTGGCCGCCACACATCACGCACCGGGTCCGCCGCGGAACGGGAGACCCTTCCGCAAACCCTTTCCCGGACAGTGCGAGGCACTGCGCCTACTCGTCGACGAAAGGGATACCCTCCGCCTCGAAAAAATCGGCGAGAAACGCCTTCAGCGCCTCGTCGCGACAGGCATACCAGTCCTGGTCGATCCCCCTGTCATGGATCAGGTCCTTGAACCGGCGGAACGCACCGCGACCCCGGATGGCCTCCAGCAGTTCGGAGCGGAGATCCGGATCTTCCTGCAGACGACAGAACTGGGCCATCACCCCGTACTCGTCAAAATCGAACGGGTCGGGAAGCCGCACATAGTCATCCGAAGCGTGTACGGCCCGTACCGTCTGCAGCACCTCCTGCTGCCACTCCGGAAGCTCCTCCGGATCTTCCTCGGCCAGGATCTCGTCTTCATCGCTGAAGCCCACCACCTCACCGGTCGTCCGGTGGACATAGGTCTGCCAGCCATCCGTGAGCGGATCCACCTGTTCCAGGACGTCCTTCAACACCACCGGGAGCGGCATCGCGACCTCCTCTGCACAGCAGTCCACATCGTCTTCACGCGCCGGGCCGCAGCGGATTTTAGCGGTTGCCGGGCTGACAGGCGAGCAGGCGTTGCTGCACCACATCGGCGACCACCCGCAGGGCGGCGTTGCGGGTGTCGTGGACCTGCACGGTGGCGCGTACGGCGGGGTCGATGGGCTCGCCGAGGGCAACCTCGAGGTCGACCTCGGGCGTGTGCGCGGGGCACCCGTCGAGCCAGGCGGGGTGGTACTCGCAGCCCGGTTCGGCGGGGAACAGCGCAGCGTAGGCGATACGCGCCTCCACCAGGTCCTGGAAAAAGTGGCTGCCGAACGAGAGGTCGGGGACGATGCCGGCGTCGGAGTCGGCTACCTCCACCAGCATGCGCACGCGGTCGATGTCGGCGAAGCGCACGGGCACGCCCAGTTCGGGGGTGCTGGTGCCCCAGCGGCCGGGACCGATGAGGAGCGTGGCGCAGTCTTCGGGACGGGCGTACTGGCGGTTGAGGACGCCGACCAGGCGGGCCACGGCGTATTTCTGCGGGCGGGAGAGCCCGGCGTAGCGGGCACCCTCCACGCGGATGACGCGGTCGATGGCGAGATCCATGTTGCCACCCATGAAGCGGCCGTCACTGGCGAAAAACAGGCGCTGCGGGTCAACCCGGTCCGGCAGTTCCACCGGCCGGTCGCTGCCCAGGGTGGCGAGCGGCCGGCACTGCACCAGGTTCACGCCGGCGTTGCCTTCGGCGTCGAGGTGCACGGTGAACTCGACGTCCACCGGGTGGGCATAGGCGGCCTCCAGGGCCTTGAGCAGGTCGCGCATCAGCGGGGCGAAGCCGGTGCGCTGCAGCAGCGGGGTGAAGGTCACCCGCCACAGGCGCTCCTCGCGCCCCTGTTCGCGGGCGCGCCGCGCAGCCTCGCGGTCGATCTCGCCGAGCAGGTTCAGCGGCAGGTCCGGTGCGGTCTCGGCCAGTTGCTGGACGGGCACGGCGGCCTCGCGGTTGGCCTCGATGTCGAGCACATCGGCGGCGTGCTGCGAGTAGCGGTACAACTCGTCCCGGCTGTGAAACGGCCGCCGCTCGGGCCGGTCCAGCGCCACCACGCAGGCATGATCGCGCGCGACCCGGTCGACCGCGCGGGTACCCAGCCCCAGCACCAGGCGCAGCATCCCGGCGGACGGATCCAGCGCGCCGTCCCAGACGAAGGTGTTCCACGAGACCCCGACCCCGGCGGCCTCCGGCAGGTAGTAGCGCCCGTGGTAGCGGCCGTTGACCCGCTGCAGCAGCAGCGCCATGGGTTCTTCCTGGTCCACCAGGCCGCGCTGCTGGCGGTAGCTCAGCGCGTCGTGGCTCATGGTCGAGGCATAGACCCGGCGGATGGCGTCCTCGAGCTGCGCCAGGCGCTCGCCGGGACTGCCCTGGTTCACGCAGAACACGCTCTCGTACTTGCCGGCAAAGGCGTTGCCGAAGCCGTCTTCCAGCAGACTGCTGGACCGCACCAGGATCGGGTACTGCCCGTAGTGGTCGAGCACCCGCTCCAGCTCGCGGCGCACCTCCGGCGGGATCTCGCCGTGCAGCATGTCCTCGCGCAGGCCGTGCGCCTCGTCGAAATAGCCCTCCGCAGTGCGCTGGCGCATCAGCCGCGGCCACCAGCCGTTATGCACCAGATAGGCGTAGTACACGTCCGCACCGATGAAGTGCGAGTCGTGGGGTTCCAGTGCCCGCCCCCAGCGCTGCGGGTCCTGCGCGAGCAGGATGCGCCGCGCCAGCAGCATGCCCGCGGCCTTGCCGCCGATGTAGCCGCTGCCGACCATGCGGCTGCGGATCGCCAGCAGCTCCTCCAGACCGAGGTGGCGCCGCGCCAGTTCCAGCATGCGCTCGTCGCGGCCGATCAGCACCCGCAGGATCTCGTCCTGTACCCGGGCGCGGTCGGCCGCCGGCGTCCCCTCCGCCAGCGCATCGGAGGCGGCGAGGAACAGGCGATCCCAGTAGTCCAGCAGCTGCCGCCCGTGCTGCTGGCCGGGGCGCTGTTCCTCCAGCAACGCCTGCAGCCGCGTGGCCTCGCTGCTGTCCACCACCGGCTCGAACTGCGTGCCGCGCTGGCGGTGTGGCAGGAACATGGTCGGCGAGCTGCGCTGCCATACCTTCACCGGCTGCACGTGCACCGCGTCGCCGGCGCGGCGCACGTCGATCAGCACCTGCGTGGTCTCGCGGATGCGCGACAGCGTGGTATGCGAATGGCTGTGCGGATGCAGCGCGAACCAGGCCACCGTGTCCATCTCGTACAGATACGGGCAGATGGCGCGGAAGAAGTTGCCCACCATGTGATCGGTGGCCCAGGCATCCAGCAGATCCGACAGGCAGTCGCACAGATAGAACGCGCCGCGGCCGTACTCGGTGACCAGGCGGAAGACGTGGCGGGTGAACGGCTCGAAGCCGCGCAGGGCGTCGATGGCCACCACTTCGATCCCCGGACCGGCCTCCACCAGCGGCGGGTGGGAGCCGAAGCGCAGATAGATGATGGAGCGGTCCTGGGCGCGGGCCGCCGCCACGAACGGCTCGACGAAGCGGCGATAGTCCTCGATGTCGTCGACCCGCCAGACCACGTTATCGCCGATGCGCAGCCCGTCGAGCACCCGGTCCAGGCCTTCCAGCCCGGTGGAGACGGCTTCCTGCTGCGCCTGCGGATCGGTGGTCATGGTGCGCCCGTGCGGCCCGGGGAAATCCGGCTCAATGTACACGTTCGCCCTGCCCCGGCACCACGATACCCGCCAGCCCGGACTTGCCGTACGATGGAGGATCCGCTGCGGCGCCAGAAGACAGGAGATCGACCATGAAGACTTCGGTAATTCTCACACTGATCGGTCCGGATCGCCCGGGGCTGGTCAGCAAGGTGGCGGCCCGTGCGCACGAGGCCGGCGGTAACTGGCTGGAGAGCCGCATGGCGCAGCTGGCCGGGCAGTTCGCAGGGGTGGTGATGCTGGAGGCCGACACCGCAGGCGTCGACGCCCTGGAGACCGCGCTGCGGGAGCTGGAAGGCGAGGGTCTGCAGATCCACATCCAGCGGGGCGACGACCTGCCGGTGCCGGAGCCCGTCCCCGCGCGGCACAAGGTGCTGCTGGACCTGATGGGGCACGACCGGCCCGGTATCGTGCAGGACATCACCGCCGTGCTGTCGCGTCACGGCGTGGGCGTGGAGAACCTGGACACGGCCGTCGAGCCGGCCTCGATGACCGGCGAGCCGATGTTCCGTGCCCGCGCCCGCCTCGGGGTGCCCGAAGGCGTGGACCTGCACTCCCTGCAGGACGATCTGGAAGCCCTGGCCAACGAGCTGATGGTCGATCTCGAACTCCGCGATCCGGAGGCCGAAACGGCGGAAACCCCCTGAACAGGCCATCCCGGGTGATTCAGACCACCAGCCAGTAGCCGATGTAGACCAGCACCAGCAGGTACACCCCGCGCGGCAGCCATTCGGCCACGATCTCGCGACGCAGGGCCAGATGCCCGTCCAGCTCGCGGGCGCGGTACTGCAGCACCGAGGGCAGACGGCCGGCCGCCTCGCCGGAGGACAGCAGCCCGGGTTCGCGATCGGGGTCCAGCAGGGCCTCGCGTCGCAGCGCCTCCACCAACGGCAGCCCCTCCGCACAGGCCGTCGCCGCCGTGTTCAGCCGCCGCCGGAGCTCGCCGGTTTCCGCCGCGGCCAGGCCCTGCAGGGCCTGATCCGCCGGCACACCGGCCCCCAGAACCAGACCCAGATCCTGCAACAGCGCCTGCCGCCGGCCGGCCCCGGGCAGGCGCCCGGGCCGCAGCCACCAGCGCTGCCACACCTGCAGCAGCGGACGCCAGAAACGAAACGCGGCCCAGACCAGCAACCCGGTCACCACCAGCGGCTGAAGCACGGCGAACAGGTAACCCGGGCCATCCAGCACGCCCCGGAACAGCGCCGGCAGGGGCGCGAGCACCAGCGCCACCACCCAGAGCAGCGCCGGCAGCAGCAATCCGGCACGGATCCGTCGTTCGGTGTTCTCCTCGCGATGCAGCCGGTCGGCCAGCAGTCGCAGGGCCCGGTCCAGCCGCCCGGCAACCTTCAGGGCCTTCAGCAGCGGCCGCTCTTCGGGACGGATCCAGCCGGCCGTCTCCAGCGCGCGCACCGGGTCGGCGCGGCCGGCGGGCAGGCCTACCACCCCGCTGGCCCGCTGCCAGTCAACTCCCGCTTCCAGCAGGGTTGCCAGCTCGTCGAGGTGCTGCACGCGTTTCATTTCAGCGGCAAGAGGCCACAACCAGCCGGTCGACCCCCGACCACGTGTCACGTATCACAGGTATCATCAAAGGCTCCCGGCAGCAGAAACAAGCCGCTCAGTATAACCCTCCACCGTGCTGCGTCATCCCTTGGGAAACGCCCGCCCCGCGGGCGGCGGATCTGGACATCCGTGCCTGTCCGGGCAGACTGGTGGGCCATCTTCCTCACGCCGAGTCTGAACAGGAGTCTCCCATGAGCATGCAGGAACAGATCACCGCCAAACTGGAGGCGGAGTTCGAGCCGGTGCATCTGGCGGTAGAGAACGAAAGCCACATGCACAACGTGCCGCCGGGCTCGGAATCACATTTCAAGGTCACCATCGTCTCCGAGGCCTTCCGTGACCAGAAGCTGGTGGCGCGCCATCGCATGGTCAACCGCACCCTGGCGGACGAACTCGCCGGCGGGATCCACGCGCTGGCACTGCATACCCTGGACCCGGATCAGTGGTTCGAGCGCGCGGGCAAGGTGGCCGATTCACCCCCGTGCGAGGGCGGTGACGGCGGCGCGAAGGCCTGATGTCCGTCGCCGAGAGCCTGCGCGCCCGCCACGACGGGCCGGGGCTGATGGACCTGCTGGGCCGCGTCGAGGCGGCCCTGACCCCCGGCGCCCCGGCACATGCCGGTGCCCTGGCGGAGCTCGACCCGGCCCTGGGCCCGAATACCCACGTGGTGCTGTGGCTGATCGACGGCTTCGCCGAGGATTACCGCCGGCACACCCCGCTGATGCAGGCCGACCACCACGCCACGCTGGAGACGGTGTTCCCCAGCACCACGGCCACCGCGATCACCAGCGTCCTCACCGGCCGGCATCCGGCGCACCACGGGCTGCTCGGCTGGAACACCCGGCTGGCCGAACCGGCGCGCACCCTGACGGTGCTGATGGCGGAGGAACGCGGCGCCGACGACCAGCCCGCGCGGCTGGACCACCGCGAACTCGCCGCCCGGGTGCAGCCGGACCGGATCATTGACCGCCTCGGATGCCCCAGCACCTTCATCGGCCCGAAGTGGATCGGCCACGCACCCTACAACCGGATGATGAGCGAGGGCGCGGGCTTCGTGGGGTTCGACGGCATCAGCGACCTGCCGGCGCGTGTCGCCGCCCACGTGCGCGCGCATCCGGGGCCGCATTTCACCTACGTGTACTGGTCGGAACTCGACCACCTGGGCCACGAGTACGGTCCCGGCAGCCCCGAGGTGGAACGCCATTTGAAGCAGCTGGATCTCGCCTATACCGCGACCTGCGCCCAGCTCGCCGGGACCGACGCGGTGATGCTGACCACCGCCGACCACGGCATGCGCCCGGTGGAACGCCGCCTGGATCTGCGCGAGGCCCCGGCGGTGCAGGACTGCCTGCGGCACCGCCTGACCGGCGAACCGCGCGCCGCGCTGGCCCACGTGCGCGAGGGCCGCGAGGCCAGGTTCGAGGCCGCCGTCGCGCAGGCCTTCGGCGACGATATCGCCCTGCTACCACGCGAGGCCTGGATGGCCAGTGACACGCCCGCCCCCACTCTGGGCCCGGGGCCAGAGCATCCGGAGCTGCACGCCCGCGCCGGCGATTACCTCCTCCTGCCCGCGGCCGATGCCTACCTGGTGGACCCGCCGGCCGATGACGAAGGCCCGTTCTTCCGCGGCGCACACGGCGGGCTCTCGCCCGAGGAACGCCGCATCCCGCTGTTCCTTCGGTCGCTGGCCAATTCCCGGTAAACTGGGGCGCGGACCCGCGGAGATGATCTCCCGGGCCCCAACGCCAACGCGAGCCCGATACAAGATGAACGAGACCGACAGCCCCGAAGAGAGCTACAACAACGCCGCGCGCCGCCTGATCGACCTGGCCAACCGCCTTGCCGAGGACGGTGACGCGGTCGACACCGGCGATGTCGCCGACGGTCTGCTGGCCGGCGCGGTGCACTTCTGGCTGTACAGCCGCCAGCCCTGCGGCGACGTGCGCTGCGAGGAGTGCTCGCCGTTCTCCGATGCCGAGAGCCGCCTGGCCATGCTGCACGAGCTGGTCGACGAACTGGCCCGCGACAGCGAGTACTTCCACGCCAGCACCGACACCACCGTCGGCCACGCCTAGGGAAACGCTGATCAATGTCCACGTTCGCGCTCGAGTCGCTTTTGCGTGCGAACAAGGCGCGGCGACTGCCGTGCAGCATTCTGCACAAGGGAGTCGCAACGCCGTGCGCGCGCAAAAGCGGCCGAGCCCCTGCGGGGTTGGCACCCCAGGTTCCCCGATCCTGCGTTGCGGCCCTTGCCGGTAGAACCACTACCGGCTGCGCACCGCGCCTTGTCTCGGAAAACCTGGGGTGCCAACGCGAGCGTGTACATTGATCAGTGTTTCCCTGGGGAAACACCGCTCGATGACCACGCCCTTCGGGCCGGCGACCGATGCCTGGTTCCGGGAGGCCCTGGGCACCCCCACCGCGATCCAGAGCACCGGCTGGCCGGTCATCCGCGAGGGCCGGCATGCCCTGCTGATCGCCCCCACCGGCAGCGGCAAGACCCTGGCGGCGTTCCTCGATGCGCTGGATCGGCGGATGGAGGAACAGCCCCCGGAATCGCCCCCGGAATCGGCCCGGGAATGGGCCCCGGATCCGGAGCGCACCGGAGCCGAAATCACGCCCGGCTACCGCGTGCTGTATGTCTCGCCGCTGAAGGCGCTCGCGGCCGACGTGGAACGTAACCTGCGCGCGCCGCTGACCGGGATCACCCATACCGCCGCACGCCAGGGCCGGCCCGTCGCCACCCCGCGCGTGGACATCCGCACCGGCGACACGCCGCAGACGGAGCGGCGGCGTCAGGCACGCGAACCGGGCGACATCCTGGTCACCACCCCGGAATCGCTTTACCTGCTGCTGGGTTCGCGCGCCGGCGCAACCCTGGAGACGGTGGACACGGTGATCGTCGACGAGGTGCATGCCCTGGCCGGCAGCAAGCGCGGGGCCCATCTGGCGCTGTCGCTGGAACGCCTGAGCGAACGCTGCGCGCGGGATCCGCAGCGCATCGGCCTGTCCGCCACGGTGCACCCGGTCGAGGTCGCACAACAGTTCCTCGGCGGCGACCGCGAGGTGCAGGTCGTGGATGCCGCCGAACCGCCGCGGCTGGATCTGGAGATCGTCACTCCGGAGGAGACGGCGTCCGCGTCCGACCCCGGGACTCCGGGCGCGGACCCGAACGAAACCGACGATAAAACCCGCTCCGCAGCGCCGCCGATCGCGGGCGGCTCGCTGCTGGGCCAGGCCTGGCAGCAGGGCGCGGGCCGGCAGGCAACGGGCAGCCCGCCGGGCCCGCCGGTCACCGGACCGCAGGGCGGGCGCGCCGCCAGTCTGGAGCCGCGCCTGCTGGAGGCCATCCTCGCGCATCGTTCGACCATCGTGTTCGTCAACAGCCGCGGCCTGTGCGAACGCCTGGTGCAGCGCATCAACGAGGCATGGCGGGAACGCTGCGACGAGGACAACCCGGAGGACCTGGTCGCCGCCCACCACGGCAGCGTATCGCATGGCCGGCGGGCCGAAATCGAGGGCCGGCTGAAGACCGGCCACCTGCGCGGGATCATCGCCACCAGCTCGCTGGAGCTCGGCATCGACATGGGGGCCGTGGACCTGGTGGTCATGGTCGAGTCACCGGGTGCGGTGTCGCGCGGGCTGCAGCGGGCCGGGCGCGCCGGCCACGGGGTCGGGCAGGTGTCGCGCTCGCTGATGCTGCCGCGCTATCGCGGCGATCTGCTGGAATGCGCGGTGATCGGCCAGCGCATGCACGCCGGGGCGCTGGAACCGCTGCAGATGCCCCGGCGCCCGCTGGACGTACTGGCCCAGCAGCTGGTGGCCATGGTCTGCGAGCAGCCGCGCACGGTGGAGGAGCTGCACGCCCTGGTCACCCGGGCCGCACCATGGCGCGATCTCGGCCGCGGCCTGCTGGAGGCCACCCTGGACATGCTCGCCGGCAACCTGCCCGGGACCGAACTGGCGGATCTGCGCCCGTGGCTGGCCTGGGACCGCGCGCGCGACGAGCTGACCCCGCGCCGCGGCGCGGCCATGGCCGCCCGCCTGAACGCCGGAACCATCCCCGATCGCGGGCTGTACGCGGTGCATGCCGGCGAAGGCGGCCCGCGCATCGGCGAACTGGACGAGGAGATGGTCTTCGAGCTGAAGACCGGCGAGAACCTGACCCTGGGCGCGAGCACCTGGCACGTGGAGGCGATCACCCGCGATCGCGTGCTGGTCTCGCCCGCCCCCGGCGAAGCCGGCAAGCTGCCGTTCTGGCACGGCGACGGCCCCGGCCGTCCGGTGGAACTGGGGCGCGCCATCGGCGCCACCGCGGAGACCCTGGCGCGGCTGGAGCCGGCCGCGCGCAGCGACTGGCTCTGCCGCAACGCGCCGCTGTCGCCGGCCGCCGCCGACGAGCTCGCGGAGTACATCGGCGAGCAGATGGAGGCCGCCGGCGCGGTACCCTCCGACCGGCGCATCGTGGTGGAACGCTTCCGCGACGAACTGGGCGACTGGCGGGTGTGCATCCTGTCACCGTTCGGCGCGCGGGTGCACGCCCCGTGGGCCATGGCCCTGCAGGCGGAGCTGAGCGTCAGCGCCGAGGGCGAGGCCCAGGTGATGTACACCGACGACGGCATCGTGCTGCGGCTGGCGGATCGCGAGGATCTGCCGGATCCGGCGACGCTGTTCCCCGACCCGGACACGGTGGAGGAACTCGTCACCCGCGAGGCGGCCGGCTCCAGCCGCTTCGCCGCGCTGTTCCGCGAGAACGCCGCCCGCGCCCTGCTGCTGGTGCGCAACCGTCCCGGACAGCGCACCCCGCTGTGGGCCCAGCGCCTGAAGGCCCAGCAGCTGCTGGCCACGGTGCAGCAGCATGCGCAGTTCCCCGTGGTGCTGGAGACCTACCGCCAGCTGCTGGCGGACGTGTTCGACATGGAGGCCCTGCGCGACCTGCTGGAGCGGGTGCAGCAGCGCGAGATCCGGGTGCACGAGGTAGAGACGCCACGCGCCTCGCCGTTCGCCCGCAGCCTGGTCTCGGCGTGGGTGGCAGCGTGGATCTACGAGCAGGATGCCCCGGTGGCCGAACGCAAGGCGCAGGCGCTGACCCTGGACCGCGGGATGCTGGCGGAACTGCTGGGCCAGGCCGAACTGCGCGAGCTGATCGACCCCGGGGCCCTGGCGGCGCTGGAGGCCGAACTGGCCCGTACCGCGCCGGGCACCCGCGCCACCGACCCGGACGAACTGCACGACCTGCTGCGCCGCCTCGGCGACTGCAGCGAGGCGGAGCTGGCCGCGTCCTGCGAGGCGCCTCCCGGGCCGTGGCTGCAGCAGCTGCAGGACGGGCTGCGGGCGGTACGCGCGAACATCGGCGGCGAGCCGCGCTGGATCGCGGCGGAGGACGCCGCACTGTACCGCGATGCAGCGGGCGTGGTGCCCCCGCCGGGTCTGCCGGGCGGCTTTCTGCAAGCGCCGGCACGGCCGCTGGAACAGCTGCTGATCCGCTACGCCCGCAATCGCGGCCCGTTCCGCGCGGAGCAGCCCGCCGCCCGCTACGGTCTGCCGGAGGCCGCCGTGCGCCCGGTACTGGAGGCGCTGGAAGCGGCCGGGCGCCTGCTGCGCGGGGCGATCCGGCCCGGCGGCCACGGCGAGGAATGGTGCGATACCGACGTGCTGCGCCGGCTCAAGCGCCGCACCCTCGCGCAGCTGCGCGAGGAGGCCGCCGCGGTGGACGCCGGCACCCTGGGGCGTTTCCTGCCGCAGTGGCAGGGGGTTACCCGCCCGGGGCGCGGGACCGAGGCCCTGCACGAGGTGCTGGCGCAGCTGGAGGGCATCGCCCTGCCCTGGTCGGCCTGGACCGGACAGGTGCTGCCGATGCGGCTGCAGGACTTCTCGCTGGAACAGCTGGACCTGGCCACGGCCACCGGGGCCTTCGTCTGGGTCGGCTGCGGGGCGCTGGGGCAACGCGACGGGCGGGTGATGTTCCTGCGCCGGGAACACGCCGGGGCGCTGCTGGAACCGCCGGCCGCAGCGCCCGACACGGACGCGTGCCCGGACGCATCGACCGAGGACGGCGATTCCGGGATCGACGGCGACAGCGAGGCCCGCCTGAGGCGCGCGATCCTGGATGCCCTCGACCGGCGCGGGGCCTGTTTCTACATGGAACTGGAGCGCGCGGCGCGCGAGGCCGTACCCAAGGCCCCGGCGGCCGCCATCGAGACGGCGCTGTGGGACTGCGTGTGGTCCGGCCTCATCACCAACGACACGGTGGCCCCGCTGCGCGGCCTCGGCCAGCGCGGGCGATCCGCCACAACCCGCGGCCGCCGGGGGCCCGGACGCGGCGCCGGGCGGGGTTCGGGTCGGGGGCAGACGGGCATCGCCGGCGGACGCTGGTCGCGGGTGAGCGATCTGGTGGACCCCACCATCGAGATCACCGAACGCGCCCGCGACCGCACCGAGGTGCTGCTCGCGCGCTACGGCGTGGTCAGTCGCGAGATGGCGCGGGCGGAGGAGTCGCCGGGCGGGTTCGGGCGCATCTATCCCGTGTGCCGTACCATGGAGGACGCCGGCAAGCTGCGACGCGGGCATTTCGTCGAGGGACTGACGGGGGCCCAGTTCGCGCGCGCCGGCGTGGTCGACCAACTGCGCTCGCTGGAGGGCTCCGGAGCCGACGGCAGTGAAGCCGGCGACGCGTGCTGGCTGGCGGCCGTGGACCCGGCCCAGCCCTGGGGCTCGCTGCTGGCCTGGCCCGAGCCACCCCCGGGTGCGCAGCGGCGGCTGCGTCGCGTCGCCGGGGCACTGGTCGCGCTGGTGGACGGGCGTCCGGCGATCTATCTCACGGCGTCCGGGCGGCAGCTGTTCATCTGGCCGGCCGATGTCACGCGCATCGAGCCGGCCGACTGGGAACACCGCATCGTCGCCGCGCTGCGCGGGCTGATGGCCGGGCCCTGGCTGCCACGCCGCCGGGGCATCACCGTGGAACAGATCAACGACCAGCCCGCCCGCCAGTCGCCATGGGCCGAATCCCTGCAGACCGCCGGGGCCCGTGGGGAGGTGCGCGGGCTGCGGCTGGAGCCGACCCGACCGGTGCGGTGATCCCGCTGGCCCGTGGAGGCCGGCGTTCGGTCCGGGGCGCGCCCGAATCAGGCGCAGCCTCAGACGCGTGTCAGGCCGTCGAGGCCGTCCTGTGCCAGCTTGCGTTCGGCCAGACGCACCGCGGCGACCAGTGCACGCTCCGGCGGCTCCCCGGAGGCGATGGCGTCGATCAGCCCGGCGTTGAAGGCATCCCCGGCACCCACGCTGTCGATCACGGTAAGACCGGGCGTCGGCGCGCAGTGCTCCACGCGGCCGCGGAACCCGATCCAGGCACCGGCGGGGCCGCCGGTGACGGTGATGATGGCCTCCGGGTATTCCTCCATCAGGGCCCGCAGGGCCGCCTCGCAGGTCGCCGCCGGTTCGTCGCCGACACCGGTGCGCTCCGCCCGCGCCTGCGCCCAGTCGCGCGAGACCATCAGGATGTCGGCGAACGGGATGCAGGCCTCCAGCCCGTCGCGGGGCTTCTCCAGCTCCAGCGAGACCGGGGCGTCGTATACGCAGTCGCGCACCGTGGCCAGCACCCGGGCCAGGACCTCCGGGTTGCGCCCCTCGAAGTGCAGCCAGTCGTATTCTTCCCAGGCGACGCCGTGCAGGTCCTCCACCGCCAGTTCCGGGAGATCCCGGTGATGCACGATGGTGCGCGAACCGGTGTCGCGGGCGCGCAGGATATGTGAGGTCGGCGTCGCCCCCGGCCGGCGGACCAGATGGCGGTCGTGGATCCCGCGCTCGCGCAGACGCCGGATCAGGTCGTCACCGGCGGCCCCGTCCGCCACCACCGCGGCCAGTTCCGGCCGGTGCCCGAACTGCGCCAGCAGCGCGGCGGTGTTCGCGGCGTTGCCACCGGGCCGGGCGCGGCTGTCGGCCGCACGCACCTCGGCGTCCTCGGCAGGATAGGTGTCGACATCCAGCACGTGATCAAGGGTGACGATGCCGGTCGTCAGTATGCGCGCCATGGGCAGGGCTCCGGTCGGAGGATTCAGGGAAACGAAACCGCTGGGGCGCCATTGTGACGTTCCGCCCGCCCGGCGACCAGCGCCGCCGCCGGATTCCCGTATCCCCAACGGTGCGGATACTGGCAGAATTCGCCGCGCGGACCGGGGACTGAAAGAATCCGGCGCAAGGAGCCCGCCCCTGCGTTCGCGGAGCGTTCGTGATCATCTGGACAAAGGACAGGACGGCCATGGCGAAATTTTCCTCCCCTGAAGCGGCCGAAGAGGCATTCTACGGCGCGTTCGAAGCCGGTGATCCGGAAGCCATGCGTGCGGTCTGGCAGGACACGCCCGACTGCATCTGCATCCACCCCGGCGGCGAGCGCCTGCAGGGGATCGAACTGGTCATGGACAGCTGGGACGACATTCTCGCGAGCATGGAAGACACCGTCATCCGACGCTCCGGCCTTACCGTGCTCGGCGGCAGCGACCTGGTCACCCACGTGCTTCACGAATACCTGTACATGAGTGGAGAGCTCCGGGGCGTGATCCTGGCCACCAACGCCTACCGCTTCGAGGGCCGGAGCTGGCGCATGGTGCTGCACCATGCCAGCCCCGACCCCACCACCCGCTCGCGCTGGAACCGCCGGAGCGTGCACTGATGGCCGGCGACGCGGTCGAGGCCTGCATGGACGCCTACTACCGGGCGTTCCGCGAGGCGGACATCGAACACATGATGGATCTGTGGGCCGACCGCCCCGACATCGTGTGCATCCATCCGGGCAGCCCCCGGGCGCACCGCGGCACCGCCGAAGTGATGGAAAGCTGGCTGCTGGTGTTCTCGCGCGAACTCAACATCGGCATCGAACCGCGCATCGTCGGCCGGTTCGAGACCGACGACAGCCTCGGCATGGTGATCGAGGAAGCCATCACCCGGCCGGGCGACGTGGCACCCACCGGCACCATCCTGATCAGCCAGACCTGGCGGTGCGTCGACGGCGGCTGGCGGCTGGCGTTTCACCACGCGTCTCACGGGCGCCGCGCGGATCCCAGCCCCGAAGGCATGTTCGTGGCCGGCGGCGGCACCCAGACCCGGCACTGATCACCGCGCGGGCTACTCCGACCCCGCGCGCGGCTCGCACAGGTCCGGGCGCTTCATCTGCAACGCCGAGCACACCCCGTTGACCGCATCCCGCACCCGGCGCCCGCGGCCCTCCAGGACCATGTCCGCAACCTGCTGGTACAGCGGGTCTCGCCGCTCGAACAGCGCCTGCAGTCGGGCCCGCGGATCCTCCGCCTGGTTCAGCAGCGGCCGGTTGCGGCTGCGCCGGGTCCGGCGGAACTGCTCTTCCACCGGCACCCGCAGATAGATCACGAAGGCGTCTTTCAGCCGTTCCCGGTTCTCCGGACGCTCCACGATCCCGCCGCCGGTCGCCAGGATGATGCCGTCCTTCTCCAGCAGTGCATCCAGGACCGCAGTCTCGCGCCGCCGGAAGCCCTCCTCACCTTCGAATTCGAAGATGGTCGGGATATCCACCCCGGTGCGCTTGCGGATCTCGTCATCGGTGTCATGGAACGCCCGGCGCAAAAGTCCCGCCAGCCCCCGCCCGATCGTACTCTTGCCGGCCCCCATCGGGCCCACCAGGACAATATTCTGCATGCGGGCAGGCTACCGGGACTCCGGAGCAAAAAAAACCCGGGATCCGCGGATCCCGGGTTCGCTGTCACCCACCGGCGGGCCGCCATGGGCCCGGGCGGGTTCAGTCCAGCACGCGTGGCGTGACGAAGATCAGCAGCTCCGCCTTCTGCTCGGAACTCGCCCGGTTACGGAAGAAGTTGCCGAGGAACGGGATGTCCGCCAGGAACGGGACTTCGCGGACCTGTTCGCTGCTGTCGATCTCGTAGACCCCACCCAGGACCACCGTTTCACCGTCACCCACGAACACCTGGGTCTCCACGGCGCGGCGGTTGATGGTGACGTCGTCGAAGACCACGTCGCCCGGCTCATCCTTGGTCACGCGGATGTCCATGATCACGTTGCCGTTCGGCGTGATCTGCGGCGTCACCTCGGTGGAGAGGTAGGCTTCGACCAGCTCGGTATTGGGGTTGCCCGCCTCGTCCTGCACGATGATCGGGATGTCCTGGCCCTGTTCGATCACGGCCGGCTGACCATTGGTCGTCACCACTCGCGGCGAGGAGATGATCTCGCCGCGACCCTCGGCCTGCAGCGCCGACAGCTCCAGGTCCAGCAGCAGACCACGACGCAGGATACTGAACCCGAACTCGCCCGCGTTGGCCGCGTCGGCCGGGAGGGAAGAGCCGAGGCGATTGGCCAGGGCCGCGTCGTCCGGGCTGCCGCCTCGCGCCTGATCTGCGCCCGTAAGCGAGCCCGTACCGGCCGCCGAGGTATCACCGCGAGTCCGCGTGCCGGTCACCCCGAAACGCGCCCCGAGATCGCGATTGAAGCTGTCTTCCGCGATGACGATGCGGGTCTCCACCAGCACCTGCTGCACCTGCACGTCCAGGTTCCGCACCAGTTCGCGGATATCCTCGATCCGGCGCTGGGTATCCTGGACCAGCAGCGTGTTGGTCCGGCTGTCGACCGTCATGCTGCCGCGTTCGGAGAGGAAGCGGTCTTCCTCGCCACGGATCAGCTCGGCGATCTGGCCCGCCTGCGCGAAATTGATCTGCACGAACTCGGTGCGCAGCGGTTCCAGTTCCTGGCGGTCGCGTTCGGCCTCCATCCGCTGCCGCTCACGGGCAGCGATCTGCTCGGCGGGCCCCACGAACAGCACGTTGCCCTCCATGCGCTTGTCCAGGCCGCGGGACTGCATGATGATGTCCAGCGCCTGATCCCAGGGCACGTTGTTCAGCCGCAGGGTGATGTTGCCGTCGACGTCGTCGCTGACGACGATGTTCAGATCGGTAAAGTCGGCCAGCAGCTGCAGCACCGAGCGGACCTCGATGTCTTGGAAGTTCAGCGACAGACGCTCCCCGGTAAACTCGCGCTCTTCCTCTTCACGCGCCTGACGCTCCGCCTCGGTGATCGGCGCCACCTCCAGCACGTACTGCCGGTCGCTCTGGTAGGAGACGACCTCGTACTCGCCCTCGGTGGCCACTTCCATGCGAACCCGGTCGCCATCGGCGACCGTGTCGATGGTTTGCACCGGGGTGGCGAAGTCGACCACGTTCAGCCGCCGCTCCATCGACTCGTCGATGGCGGCCCGATCGAACTCGATTTCGATACGGCCGGCCTGTTCACGCACATCGATGGCACCACCACTGCGCGACAGCCCCACCTCGACACGACCCTCGCCCTGGTCGCCACGACGGAAATCGATGTCGGTGAGCTCAACCGGCCGCGCGGAACGGGTCGTCCGCGGCTCGGGGTCGCCGACGCGCTCGGCCACGGCTTCGTCCTGCGCGTCGGCTTCGGTCACGCCGCGCCCGAGGGTCACGATGAAGTTGTTGCCATCCACTCGCGTCTGATATTCGGAGGGCTGCGTCAGTCCGAGCACCACCCGGGTACGATCGCCCGATTCCACCGCGGTGGCCTCCAGCAGGGGCCCCACGTTGAATTCCTTGCGACGGTCACTCATCACGCTGCCGGCATCCGGCAGGTCAAAAGCGATCCGCGGCGGCGAATCAATCGCGAAGGCGCGGATGTCCGCGGGCGGGGTGTCCGAAAACTGCAGGTTCACCTGCACCCGGTCACCGCCAATGCTGGCAGCCCGGATATCCTCCAGTTCCTGGGCGGAAACGCCCTGGGACGCCATGAACAGCAGGCCCGCCATCGCGGAGCCCGCCAGTGCGCGCATGGAAGATCCCATGTTCAGCCCCCTGTTGCTGTTGCCGGCATTGTGCCGATATGTCATTTCCATGTTTGTCTCTCCCGGGATCCTACCGATCTTCGGCCCGCTGCAAGGCGATGGAATTATCGCGCTCGATGTGCCCGCCGAAGGCGTCCGGAACCACTTCCACCAGCTCGATGCGGGTGGGCGTGATTTCGACGATCTGACCGTGGTTCTGGCCCATCCAGTTGCCTACCGTGACCTGCTGCACCGAGCGGTCCGGAGTCCGTACCAGGGCATAGCGCATGTTGTCGCGTTCCAGGGTGCCGACCATGGACAGCGAATCCAGCGGGTAGCTTTCCAGGTATTCCCGCGGCCGGTCCGGGTCGATTTCGGCATCGCCCGGCTCGCCCTCGTCCTCCGCGATCTGAGGCTGCTCGATCACGCTGGAGTCAAACGGTGAACGGGTATGCCCCGGATACAGGTAGGGCTCGTGGGGCTCGAGCGTCGGGATCGGTTCGATGCCCGAACCCGGCCGTTCGTGGACCTCGGCGATATAGTTGTGAAGGTCACTCTTGTCCTGGGCGCAGCCACCCAGCAGGCCCGCGCCCAGCACGGCGACCGCCAGGATCCGTACCCGGGGGCTGACGGAGATCCGACTCATCAGTTGTCCTCCAGATAGCGGTAGGTTCGCGCCTCGGCGTTCATGACCAGATCAAAATCCGAGTCACCCGCGCGGCGGATGCGCATGTCGTGCATGGTGACCACGCGGGGCATCGAGGAGACGCCGCTGACGAATTCGGCCAGTTCCTCGTAGTCGCCCCGCAGCCGCAGCCGGATCGGCACCTCGGCATAGAAATCACGTTCGCGATGGGAGCGCGGTTCGAACAGCTCGATTTCCAGACCGGTCTGCAGCGCTGTCTGCGACACATCCACCAGCAGGCTGGGGATCTCCGCGCTGGTCGGCAGCAGCTCCAGCAGCTCCACGAACATGTCTTCCATTTCCGCGAGCTGTTCGCGGTAATCATCGAGGTTGGCCGCACGCTGCTGCTTCTCCTCGAACTCGTCACGCAGCTGCTGTTCCTCGCGCTCCGCCCGTTCGAGTTCGCTGAGCTGGTCGTCGATCACGAAATAGTAGGTGAGGCCCAGGATCACGGCGATGATCACCAGAAGGATCACCCCCTTGACGATCCAGGGGGCCTCGCCAATGTTGTTGAAATCGATCTCGTTGAGGTTCTTCAGGTCCATTGGGCAGTCTCCCTACTCGCCATTGTCCGGCCGGGTCTGCCGTGCGTCGAGGCGGAAATCCCTCACCTGGATACGGCCTTCCTCGCGGGTTTCGATGATCTGCAGGTTGGAGCTGCCCAGCCACGGGGAGTCATCCAGATTGCGCATCATCGCGGAGATGCGGGTGTTGGATTCCGACAGGCCGCGAATCTGAATACGCGATCCGTCCTGAGTGATCTCGTTGACGTAGGTGCCGTCCGGCAGGGTCACCACCATCTGGTCGAACAGGTGGACGGCCTCCGGGCGCTGCGCCTGCAGGGTCTGGATGACGTCCATCCGCGCGACGAGGTCCTCGCGTTTCTCTTCGAGTTCCTCGATCTCGGCGATCTTGCGGTCGAGTTCGCGGATCTCTTCTTCGAGCACCTGATTGCGGTCTTCCTGATGGTCGATCAGGGATTCCATGTAGGTGTAACCACCGAACGCCAGGACCACACCCACCGCAGCCGCCACGCCGGCCGAGACGAAGAATTGCTTGCGCCGTTGCTCGCGGGCACGTTCGCGCCAGGGAAGCAGATTGACAGAAATCATGATGTTTGCCCCCGCAGTGCCAGGCCGCAGGCCGTTAGCAGGGCCGGCGCATCATTGGTGAAGCGCTGCTGATTGATGCGGCGGGACAGCGCCATTCCACGGAACGGGTTGGCCACGGAAACCGGCGTGGAGGTGGTTTCCTCCAGCATCTCGTCGACCCCCGGAATGGCTGCACAACCGCCGCCGAGCAGCACGTGATCGATGGTGTCCTGGGGTCGCGTCACATAGAAGTACTGCAACAACCGCTGGATCTGATCCATCATGGTCTGCTTGAACGGCTCCAGGACCTCGCTGACGTAATCTGCGGGGAGATCACCGCTCATCTTCGCCGAACCGGCTTCCTGGTAACTCATGTTGTAGCGCCGCATGATCTCTTCGGTGAGCATCCGGCCGCCGAAATTCTGCTCACGCGTGTACACAACCCCCTCGGTCTGCGACACGACATAGACCGCCGTCACCGACGAGCCGACGTCCACGATGGCCACCATCGGCTTGTTCTCCCGGTCGGGTATATGCTCCATCAGGCGTTCGGAGGCATGTTCGATGGCATAGGCCTCGACGTCGACCAGCTCCACCGAGAGCTTCGCCGCCTCGGCAATGGCGATGCGCGATTCCACGTTCTCGCGCCGCGAGGCCACCACGAGGACATCCTGCATCTGCGGGTTCTTGGCGTTGGGCCCCAGCACCTGGAAGTCGAGATTGACCTCTTCCAGGGTGTACGGAATGTACTGGTCGGCCTCGACGAACACCTGCCCTTCCAGTTCCGATTCGCTGAGGCTGGCGGACAGCTGGATGGTCTTGGTGATGACGGCCGAGGACGGTACGGCCATCGCGCATTGTTTGAGACGGGAACCGGAGCGCTTGACTGCACGTCCAAGCGCTGCACCAACCGCTTCGGTGTCCTGGCAGACCTTGTCGACCATGACACCGTCCGGCAGCGGCTCGACGGCGAATGCCTCGACCCGATATCCCTTTCCGTGTCGACCAAGCTCGAGGACCTTGACGGCCGCCGAACTGACATCAACGCCCAGCAGTGCGGGCCTGGATTTTCCGAGATTCAGCACACATCCCCCTGTATACCCCGATGATTGCAGCTGGTAGCGTTACAATCTCGAATGCTAGCAACGATTAATATACATGACGTTTTCGGGGTTGCAAATCGCTCTAAAGGCGATCCCTCACCTTCTCCCCACAAAATTTAGAGTCATGCACCGGATTGTGAAGTTTGTCACCGCTCTGGCGGCCATAACCCTGACCCTCGTGATCGCCGGCTCGGCGGCGCTGCTCGGGCTGTACGCCTATTACGCCCCGACACTACCCGAACCGGAAGCCGTACGCGAGGTGCGGTTGCAGACGCCGCTGCAGATCCGGGCGGCGGATGGCAGCCTGATGGGGGAGTTCGCGGAAGAAAGGCGCATTCCGGTGGAGATCGAGGATGTTCCCGAGCCCGTGATCCAGGCGTTTCTGGCCGCCGAGGACGAGCGGTTCTTCCGCCACCCGGGCATCGACGTCTTCGGTCTGGCGCGCGCCGCAGTCAATCTGGTGAGCACCGGGGAACGGACCCAGGGGGGCAGCACCATCACCATGCAGCTTGCCCGCAACATCTTCCTGACCCGGGACCGCACCTACGAGCGCAAGCTGCGCGAGATCTTCCTGGCCATCCGGCTGGAACAGGAACTCGGCAAGGACGAGATCCTGGAGCTGTATCTGAACAAGATCTACCTCGGGCAGCGCGCCTACGGCGTGGAAGCGGCATCGCGCGTGTATTTCGGCCGCTCGCTGGACGAGCTGGAACTCGACGAGATCGCCATCCTGGCAGCCCTGCCCAAGGCCCCGTCCACCACCAACCCGGTGACCAGCCCGGAACGTGCACGCATCCGCCGCGACTACGTCCTCGGCCGGATGCTGGACACCGGCGCCATCTCCGCCGAGGAGCACGCAGCGGCCGTGGAGCGGCCGGTCGCGTCGGAACGGCACACTGCACAGACCGAGATCGACGCTCACTGGGTGGCGGAGGATGCCCGCCGCATCGTCGTCAACCTGTGGGGAGAGGACGCTTATCGGCGTGGTCTGCAGGTGTACACGACGATCGACCCCGACTATCAGGAGGCCGCCAACCAGGCATTGCGCGCGGGACTCCTGGAATATGACGAACGTCACGGTTTTCGGGGTCCGGAAGCGCGGCTGTCCGACGACCAGATGGCCTCCGCCGACGCCCGCGAACGGGCACTGAGAAACCTGGGCATTCACGGACGCCTCCTCTATCCCGCCGCGGTGCTGGAGACCGGCGACGGCGGGACCCTGCGGGTCGACGGCGGCCGCATCGGGGAGATCGAACTGACCGCCGAGGGTCTGGCGTGGGCGGATTCACCGGACCTCCGGCGAGGGGACGTCATACGGATCCGGGCGCATGAAGAGACCGGGTGGCGACTGGCACAGAAACCCGAAGTCACCGGCTCGCTGATCGCCCAGTCCCCCGACGACGGCGCCATTCTGGCCCTGGCCGGCGGCTTCGACTTTTTCGACAACCATTACAACCGGGCCGTCCAGGCACAACGCCAACCCGGGTCGGCCTTCAAGCCGCTGGTATATGCCCTGGCGCTGCGCGAGGGCTACCGGCCACGCAGCACGCTGGTGGATGCCCCGATGGTGTTTGATGACCCGGCCCTGGGGGCGGAATGGCGTCCGCAGAACTATTCGCGCCAGTTCCAGGGCGACACGCCGATGCAGAGCGCACTGGCGCACTCGCGCAATCTCGCCTCGATCCGCCTGCTGGACACGATCGGCGTTGAGAACGTGCACGATCAGCTGGGACGTTTCGGGCTGGACCCGGAGCGCCAGCCGCGCAACCTCTCCATGGTGCTGGGCACCGGTTCACTCACCCCTCTGCAGCTCAACACGGCCTACGGTGTGTTCGCCAGCGGCGGGCGACTGCACAGCCCCTGGATCATCTCGCGGATCGAAACCGTGGATGGCGAGCTGCTCTATCAGGCACCCGCTCCCCGCAGCTGTGAACCGCCCTGCGACAATCCACCCGGGCAGGACCTGACGCTGTCCACCGGCGAGACGGTTCTGCAGCAACGCGACCCGGTGCCGGTCCTGGAGCCCGGCGTCGCCTGGCAGATGAGCCGGATGCTGAAACACGTAGTGGACGCCGGCACCGGACGGCGGGCGCAGGAACTGGGCCGTTCGGATCTGGCGGGAAAGACCGGCACCACCAACGACTATCGCGACGCATGGTTCGCCGGATTCAACGGCGACCTGGTGGCGACGTCGTGGATCGGGTTCGACGACAACCGGGAGCTCGGCCGCCGCGAGAGCGGGGGCCGTGCCGCCCTGCCAATATGGGTCCGCTTCATGGGGAGCGCCCTGGCGGACACCGAAGAAAGCCTTCCGGAACGGCCGGACGACCTGGTACGGGTGGGCATCCTGCCCGACGGCGGGCGCGCCCCCGACGCCGGTGACAGCCGCGCAACCACCGAATGGCTGCTCCCGCAGCAAATTCCCGAGCGTTCGCGCAGCATCCCGGGGGACGACCGCAACGGGCGCGACCAGCAACCCGAATCGGTCTTTTGACGATGAGCAGCAACGGCTCCCGACTGCGCCATGAGCTCGCCCAGGAAGCCGGGCGAATCCTGCTCGACGAGGGCATCCGCGATTTCGGTCTCGCCAAGCGCAAGGCCGCGGAACACCTCGGGGTGGACGCTCGCCACGACATGCCGGCGAACATCGAGATCCAGGATGCCGCACTGGAACGCAGCCGGCTGTTCGCGACCGACGAGAGCCGCCAGGCGTATCGCAACCGCCTTGCCGCGGCACTGCAGGTGATGCAGCGCCTGTCGCATCTGGAGCCGCGCCTGGTCGGACCGCTGCTCACGGGGATGATCGAACGCTTACCGGTGATCAATCTGCACGGATTCGCCGAGACCGTGGAAGAGGTGCTGATCGACCTGGCCGACCGCGGTATCCACTGCGAAACCGGCGAGCGCCGCTACCGCAGCCGGCAGGGCCGCGAGCAGCGCGTGCCCTTCATCGCCTTCCGCGGGCCGGACGACACCGAGGTCGAACTGACGATCTTTCCGCTGGACGGGATCCGCCAGGCGCCACCCTCGCCGGTGGACGGCAAACCCATGGCCCGGGCCGGGGCCGGAGAAGTGGAACGCCTCCTGACGGAGGGTCGCGAGGCGGAACGACTCTGATGCGCCCGCCCCCCCGGAGCGGGAGGGGTGATTCGGTGCCGTTCCCGGCTCAGTCGGCGCGGCGGTAATTGACCACCGTGTCGACCATCGCCGCCACACGATCCGGATCGATCGCCGGGTGCACGCCGTGCCCGAGATTGAAGACATGGCCGGTGTCGCGACCGAAGCCGTCAAGAACACGCCGGGTCTCCTCGCGCACCACGGCTTCCGGGGCATACAGCACGGAGGGATCGAGATTGCCCTGCAGGGCAACACGGTCGCCGACGCGCTGCGCGGCCTCGCCGATCTCGATCGTCCAGTCCAGGCCCAGGCCATCCGCGCCGGTGGCGGCCTGCGCCTCCAGCCAGGCCCCGCCGCCCTTGGTGAACAGGGTCACCGGGACGCGACGGCCTTCGTTCTCGCGGATCAGGCCGTCGACGATGCGCTGCATGTACGCCAGCGAAAATTCGCGGTAGCTGCGCGGTGTCAGCGCACCACCCCAGGTATCGAAGACCATGACCGCCTGAGCCCCGGCGCGGATCTGCGCATTCAGGTACTCGGTGACCGCGTCGGCCACCTTCTGCAGCAACGCATGCATGGCCTGCGGATCGCCATACAGCAGGCGCTTGGTCTCGGCGAAATCGCGCGAGCTGCCACCTTCCACCATGTAGGTGGCGAGGGTCCACGGGCTGCCGGCGAAGCCGATCAGCGGTACCTGGCCATTGAGTTCACGCCGAATCAGACGCACCGCATCGGTCACATAGCCCAGCGAATCCTCCGGGTCGGGGACCGGCAGCCGCTCGATGGCTTCCGGGCTGCGCACCGGATCGCGGAATTTCGGTCCCTCGCCGGTCTCGAAGTACAGACCCAGCCCCATGGCATCGGGGATGGTGAGGATGTCCGAAAACAGGATGGCGGCATCCAGCGGAAAACGCCGCAGCGGCTGCATGGTGACTTCGCAGGCCAGCTCCGGGTTCTGGCAGAGGCTCATGAAGCTGCCGGCCTGCGCCCGCGTCTCGCGGTACTCGGGCAGATAGCGACCGGCCTGACGCATGATCCAGACGGGCGGGCGATCCACCGGTTCGCGGGCCAGTGCCCGCAGGAGGCGGTCGTTTTCAAGTTCCTGGGCCATGCAGTCCTCAGACGCCGAGGTATTCAAGAATGCCTTCGGCGGCCTGGCGGCCCTCGAAGACGGCGGTGACCACCAGGTCGGAGCCGCGGACCATGTCGCCGCCGGCAAAGACCTTCTCGTTGGCGGTCTGGAAGGCGTGCCGGCCGGATTCCGGCGCACGGACGCGGCCGCCCTCGTCGATGTCGATGCCGTGTTCGCCAAACCAGTCGGATGGTGACGGGCGGAAGCCGAAAGCCACCAGCACGCGGTCGGCGGGAATGATGTGCTCGGAACCCGGCACCGGCTCGGGACGCCGCCGGCCACGCTCGTCCGGCGCCCCCATCCGGGTGCGCACGACCTTCACGCCCTCGACCTTGTCGTCGCCCACGATCTCGAGCGGTTGCACGTTGAACTCGAAGTGCACGCCTTCCTCGCGCGCATGCACGACCTCCTTGCGCGAGCCCGGCATGTTCTCTTCGTCACGGCGGTAGGCACAGGTCACCGAGGTGGCGCCCTGGCGAATGGAGGTGCGATTGCAGTCCATTGCGGTGTCGCCGCCGCCGAGGACCACGACCTGCTGCCCGGCCATGTCGACGAAACCGTTCTCGTCGTGCTCCCAGCCCATCACTTCGCGGATGTTGGACACCAGGAACGGCAGGGCCGGATAGACCCCGGGCAGATCCTCGCCGGGAAAGCCGCCCTGCATCGCGTTGTAGGTCCCCATGCCGAGGAAGACCGCGTCGTATTCGTCCAGCAGCGCCTGGAACTCCACGTCGCGGCCGATCTCGGTATTCAGGCGAAACTCCACGCCCATGCCCTCGAGCAGTTCCCGACGGGTGCGGATCACGTTCTTTTCCAGCTTGAACGGGGGGATCCCGAAGGTCAGCAGCCCGCCGATCTCGGGGTAACGGTCATAGACCACCGCCTCGACACCATTGCGCGCGAGGATGTCGGCACAGCCGAGACCGGCCGGCCCGGCGCCGATCACCGCGACCCGCTTGCCGGTCGGCACCACATCCGACAGATCGGGCCGCCAGCCGGCCTTCAGCGCCTCGTCGGTGATGTATTTCTCCACCGAACCGATGGTGACCGCGCCGAAGCCGTCATTCAGGGTGCAGGCACCCTCGCACAGGCGGTCCTGCGGGCACACCCGGCCACAGACCTCCGGCAGGGAGTTGGTCTTGTGCGACATCTCGGCGGCGGCAAACAGATTGCCTTCCTCCACCAGCTTCAGCCAGTTGGGGATGAAGTTGTGGACCGGGCACTTCCACTCACAATAGGGATTGCCGCAGGCCAGGCAGCGCCCGGCCTGCTGGCCGGCGGTGGCGGGATCGAACTGGCCGATGATCTCGCCGAACTCGTGGATGCGGATTTCCGCGGGGGTCTTCTGGGGATCCTGGCGCGGGAGGTCCAGGAACTGCATCGGATTGGTCGCCATGGGTCAGTCGCTCCAACGAAACGGGGTCGGGGCCACAACGGCCGGAGGGGGCCCGGCACCGGCGCGGCAGGTCATACGAGGACTACATTTGACACGGGCCCGTCCGGGGTCAAGATTTCCCCAGTGCTGCGCGGACCTTGCCGCTGACGGCACCCATGTCGGCACGCCCGAAGACCCGCGGCTTGAGTACGCCCATCACCCGGCCCATGTCACCCGGGCCCTCGGCCCCGGTCTCGGCGATGACCTCGGCAATCACCGCATCCAGCGCGGCGTCGTCGAGCGGCTCGGGCATGTAGGCCTCCACCACGGCAATCTCTGCGGCCTCACGGTCGGCGAGATCGTCGCGCCCGCCCTGACGGTACTGCTCGATGGAATCGCGCCGCTGCTTGAGCATGCGGTTGAGGATCGCGAGCACGGCGTCGTCGTCCGCGTCGCGGCGCTCGTCGACTTCGAACTGGGAGATTTCCGCCTGAATCTGACGCAGGATCGCCAGGCGGTCCCGTTCCCGGGCCCGCATGGCCTGTTTCACGTCATCCTGCAACCGGGCCTTCAGCGACATTCGGCATCCCTCCTCGCAAGGATTCATGCGCAAGCCACGGGCCCGGTCGGGCCGGGGCTCCGCGGGGTTCAGTACAGCCGCGGCCGACGGGTCATGTCGCGCGAATTCTTCTTCAGCTGCCGCTTCACCGCGGCGGCCGCCTTGCGCTTGCGCTCGGCCGTGGGCTTCTCGTAGTACTCGCGGCGGCGGACTTCGGCCACCACACCGGCCTTTTCACAGGTGCGCTTGAAACGGCGCAGGGCAACCTCGAAGGGTTCGTTTTCGCGGACTCGAACGTGCGGCATACAATCTCCGGTTACAGCATTGGTTTCGACGAATCGGTGTACGTTAAGCCATGGCCGGCACACACGCCCGCCATGCAGAACGGAGCATGATAATCCAGGACAGCCCCTTTGGAAAAGCCCGTGATTCGACGCCCAGGGAAACGCTGATCAATTAAAGCCACCACCCGCCGCACGAAGCGCCTTGTCTCGGAAAACCTGGGGCACCAGTGCGAACGTGCACATTGCTCAGCGTTTCCCCGGGTTCACGGGCCTGACTTACGAGCACGCGACGTGCACGCTATGATGACCCCATGGAAACCTTGAACGTCGAACTGGGCGAACGCAGCTACCCGATCCACATCGGCCCCGGCGAGGCCGCGCGGGCCGAACGTTTCGCTCCGGTGCTGGAAGGACGGCGCGTCGCGGTCGTCACCAACAGTACCGTGGGTCCGCTGTATGGCGAGCGCCTGCGCGCCAGCCTGGCCGCGGCCGGGGTGCGCGGCGAGCCCCTGTGGATCGAGCTGCCCGACGGCGAATCGCACAAGACCCTGGCGACGGTGGAACAGATCCTGACCCGGCTGCTGGAGGCCCGCTTCGACCGCGGCAGCCGCATCGTCGCACTGGGGGGTGGCGTGGTGGGCGACATCGCCGGTTTTGCCGCCGCGATCTACCAGCGCGGAATCGACTTCGTTCAGGTCCCGACCACCCTGCTCGCGCAAGTCGACTCCTCCGTGGGCGGCAAGACCGGGGTCAACCACCCGCTGGGCAAGAACATGATCGGGTCCTTCCACCAGCCGCGCGCGGTGGTCATCGACACCGACAGCCTGCAGAGCCTGCCGACCCGCGAGCTGCGCGCCGGTCTCGCCGAAGTCATCAAGTACGGCCTGATGCAGGACGCGGATTTCTTCGCCTGGCTGGAAGAACACCTCGACCGCCTGCTCGCCCTGGAACCCGAGGCGCTGGCCCACGCCATCCGCCGCTCCTGTGCCTGCAAGGCCGAAGTGGTCGCCGCGGACGAACGCGAATCCGGCCGCCGCGCCCTGCTCAACCTCGGCCACACCTTCGGCCACGCCATTGAAACCGGCATGGGCTATGGCGCCTGGCTGCACGGCGAGGCGGTAGGCACCGGCATGGCCATGGCCGCCCGGATGTCCGCGCGCATGGGCTGGCTGGCGCCGGCCGACGCCGCGCGCGCCGAGGCCCTGATCCACCGCGCCGGCCTCGACACCCACCCGCCGGCGGAACTGGATGCCGCCCGCTTCCGCGAACTGATGGGGATCGACAAGAAGGTCAGCGAAGGGCGCCTGCGGCTGGTGCTGCTGCGCGGGCTGGGCAGCGCCGAGCTGACCGCCGAGTTCGACGACCACGCGCTGCAACACACCCTCGACGAGACCGCCCGTGCCGCCTGAGACCGCCTCGATTGCCCGCACTCCGAACGGCGTCGGCCTCGCCCCGTGGGCGGCCGACCCGGAGCGGACACGCGGCCGCCGGCACCCGGAAGACGCCCCGCGCCACCGCAGCGAGTTCCAGCGCGACCGCGACCGGATCGTGCATTCCAGCGCCTTTCGCCGTCTCGAGTACAAGACCCAGGTGTTCATCAGCCACGAGGGCGACCTGTTCCGCAACCGCCTCACGCATTCGCTGGAGGTCGCGCAGATCGGGCGCTCCGTCGCCCGCGCCCTGGGCCTCAACGAAGACCTCACCGAGGCGGTCGCGCTGGCCCATGACCTGGGCCACACCCCGTTCGGCCACACCGGGCAGCACGCCCTGAACGACTGCATGCGCGAACATGGCGGCTTTGAACACAACCTGCAGTCGCTGCGGATCGTGGACCACCTCGAGGCGCATTACGCCGACTTCGACGGCCTCAACCTGACCTTCGAGACCCGCGAAGGGATCCTCAAGCACTGCTCGCCGGAAGACGCCCGCATCCTGGGCGAGGTGGGCGTGCGCTTTCTGCAGCGCGGCCAGCCATCGCTGGAGGCCCAGCTGGCCAACGTCGCCGACGAGATCGCCTACAACAATCACGATGTCGACGACGGCCTGCGCGCCGGCCTGCTGCAGCTGGACCAGCTGATGGAAGTCCCGCTGTTCCGCGACTGCCTCGACGCGGTGCGCGCGCGCTACCCGAGGCTGGAGGCCCGCCGCGTACAGCACGAAACCGTGCGGCGCATGATCGACACCCTGGTCCAGGACCTGGTCACCACCAGCCGCCACGCGATCGAGAGCAGCAGCCCGGAATCGATCGACGCCGTGCGCGCGGAGAGCGGCCCGCTGATCCGCTTCAGCCCGGAGATGGCCGAACGCAACCGCACGCTCAAGACCTTCCTGCGGGAAAACCTCTACCGGCATCACCAGGTCCATGGCGTAATGCACAAGGCGCGCCAGATCATCCTCGACCTGTTCGCCGCCTTCGACCGCGACCCGCGCCTGATGCCGGAGCACTACCAGCGCCACGCCCGCGCCCTGAGCGAGGATGATCCGCACGGACAACAACGCGCCATCGCCGACTACATCGCCGGCATGACCGACCGTCACGCCATCCGCGAACATCACCGCCTGTTCGACCTCGGCACCCTGACCTGACCGCCATGGCACTCCGCGACCAATGCCTGGAACAGCTGGGCCTGCGCACCGACCCGTTCGCGGAGGTGCCCGACGCGGACTTCCTGTACACCGATCCGCTGCTGGACGGTGTCCTGGAATCCGCACGACAGGCTCTGGAGCACCCCGGTGCCGTGGTTCTGCTGACCGGCGACAACGGCTCCGGCCGCAGCCTGCAGCTGATGCGCCTGCTCGGCATGCTGCCCGAGGGCTACGAACTCATCGCCTTCAAGGCACGCATCAACACCCATTTCGAGTCGGTAGACCTGACCATCCGCAACTACCTGCGCTCGCAGAACGCGGATGACCCCGATCGCTCGCTGACCGAACTGCTCGCCCAGCGGGTGGTCGACGGATTCGTACCGGTGATCGCGATGGACGACGCCCACCTGGTGGGCACCGACATCGTCAACAACCTGCTGCGCATGCGCTCGGAGATCCTCGAGCAGCATGGTCGCGCACCGCGCATCGTCCTGGTCGGCGGCGCGGGACTCCTGCGCCGCCGCCTGTACCTGCCGGACCCGGGAGACGAGGACCAGCTGACCCGCCTGAGCCTGCGCGCGTTCAACCTCGAACAGACCGCCGCCTACCTGCGTCATCGCCTGCTGGCCGCCGGCGCCGAAGACCCGGATGCACTACTCCCGCGCGAGGCCGTGCAGCGCCTGCAGACCGACAGCCAGGGGCTGCCGGGCGCCCTCAACCGCGAGGCGCGGATCCTGCTGGAAGCGAAATGCCGCCCGGCACCGGGCACGGCTGCGGCCCCTGCAGGCACGTCCGTCGGAGAAGCAGCCGCCACCGATGCCGCCGACGCCGGCGACAAGCAGGAAGTTGCGGAATCCGGGACGGCGCGGTCGGGAACCGAACCCGGGCCCGCCCCCGATCCCGGAGAAAGCCTCCGTGCCAGCCGCGACGGCGACGATTTCACCCCGGCCGCCTTCGCCCTGCGCGGCGAGCGCGACGCCTCGGACGCCGACGCGGAAACGACAGCGGAGGAGCCGGCTCTCGCACCGGCAGAAGCACAACCGTTCTGGAACCAGCGCTGGTTCGTTCCCGCCGTAGCCGCCACCGTGGCCTTCGGGATCGCCGCCCCGCTGCTGTGGCAGCTGCTGAGCGGCTCGCCCGAGCATGTCCCGGACCCCGAAGAACGGGTGGAACTGCCCCTGCCGGAACGCCCGGACCAGCACGACGCGGCCACCGACCCGCCCCTCGAAGCGGAAGAGCCGTCACAGGAGATCGCCCGGCTGGAACCGGAGCCCATCCTGCCCCCGCCAGCCACCGACGAACCGGCGGAGATGCCGGAAGAACCGGCCCCGGAACCCGAACCGGAACCCGAACCGGAACCCGAACCGGAACCCGAACCGGAGCCCGAACCGGAGCCCGAACCGGAGCCCGAGCCGGCCGATCACACCACCGAAGCCCTGGCCGACGCCGAGGGCGATGACGAGCGCCTGCAGGGCGACCTGGAATGGCTCGAGGGTCAGGATGCCTCGCGCATGACCATCCAGCTGGTGGCCGCGCCGGACATGGACACCGCGCGCGAATACGCCGAGCGCCACAATCTCGGCGGCATCCGCTACATCCCCACCCGGACGGGCGGGAACGACTACGTCGTCATCCTCGCCGGCGCCTTCCCCGACCGGGGCGCTGCGGAACAGGCGGCTGCCGAGCTGCCGGACAGCGCGCGGGACGCCGGCACCTGGATCCGCTCAATGGGTTCGGTCCAGGAGGCGGCCCGCCGCTGACGCCGGCCCCGGGCAGGGCTGTCCACTCCACCTGCGCGTGTAATTGCACCCCTCCGGTTTGCCGGAACACGATCATTCCGGTATATTCCTGCGCCCCTTTTTCCAGCCTGGTGCATACGCACCACGACCGGAGGCCTATCGATGCAGCAGACCCGACTGACCGGCACCCTCCATCGCCCCGAATTCGAACGCGACAATTGCGGATTCGGCCTCATCGCACACATGGACGGGCAGGCCAGCCACTGGGTACTGGAAACTGCAATACGGGCTCTCGAACGGCTGACGCATCGCGGCGCGATCGCCGCCGACGGCAAGACCGGCGACGGCTGCGGCCTGCTGATGCGGACCCCCGAACCGTTCCTGCGCCAGCTCGCGGATGAAGCCGGCATCGCGCTGGCCGAACGCTTCGCCGCCGGCCTGGTGTTCATCAACCCCGAGGCGATCGCCGAGACCCGCGCCGCGGTGGAAGACGCCCTCGACCGCGGCGGCCTGACCCTGGCCGGCTGGCGCGAAGTTCCGGTCGACCCCGACGCCTGCGGGGCGGAAGCCCTGCGCACCCGGCCGCACGTCCTCCAGCTGTTCGTCAATGCCCCGGCGGAGATGGACGGCGACGCCTTCGAACGCGCGCTGTACGTCGCGCGACGGCGCGCCGAGATGGCGATGGCTTCGGACCCGGTGTTCTACGTGCCGAGCCTGTCGGCGCGGGTACTGTCGTACAAGGGTCTGGTGATGCCGGCCAACCTGCCGGTGTTCTACCCCGACCTGCAGCGTCCGGAGCTGGAAACCGCGATCTGCGTGTTCCACCAGCGCTTCTCCACCAACACCTGGCCGCAGTGGGGCCTGGCCCAGCCGTTCCGTTTCCTCGCGCACAACGGCGAGATCAACACCGTGCAGGGCAACCGCAACTGGGCGGTCGCGCGTCAGCACAAGTTCGCCAATGAACTGCTGCCGGAACTGGCCGAGCTGGAACCGCTGGTCAATCTGGAAGGCTCCGATTCGCAGAGCCTCGACAACATGCTCGAGGTCCTGCTGGCCGGGGGCATGGACCTGTTCCGTGCGATGCGCCTGCTGGTCCCGCCGGCATGGCAGAACGTCGCGCACATGGATCCGGATCTGCGCGCGTTCTACGAGTACAACTCCATGCACATGGAGCCCTGGGACGGCCCGGCCGGCATCGTGCTGACCGACGGCCGCTACGCCGGCTGCACCCTGGACCGCAACGGCCTGCGCCCGGCGCGCTACGTGATCACCAAGGACCGCCATATCACCCTGGCCTCGGAGATCGGCGTGTACGACTACGCCCCCGAGGACGTAGTCGCCAAGGGCCGCCTGAAGCCCGGACAGATGCTCGCCGTGGATACCGAAACCGGCGATCTGCTGCAGCCGGAGGACATCGACCGGATCAACCGCAAGCGTCAGCCCTATCGCCAGTGGCTGCGCGCGCAGGTGCACCACCTGAAAAGCCAGCTGGACGACAACCAGCTGTTTTCCGGTGAGCCGATGCCCGCCGACCGCCTGGAGACCTACGAGAAGCTGTTCGACGTCACCTTCGAGGAACGTGACCAGATCCTGCGCGTACTGGCCGAGGCCGGCCAGGAGGCCGTCGGCTCGATGGGCGACGACACCCCGTTCGCCGTGCTGTCGCAGCAGACCCGTTCGCTGTACGACTACTTCCGCCAGCAGTTCGCCCAGGTCACCAACCCGGCGATCGATCCGCTGCGCGAGAGCATCGTGATGTCGCTGGAGACCTGCTTCGGCCGCGAGCAGGGGCTGTTCGAGGAAACCCCGGAACACGCCCACCGGCTGGTGGCGGATTCTCCGGTGCTGTCCGAGGCGAAATTCCGCGAACTGTGCAACGCCACCGACGATGCCTTTCGCGTTGAACGCCTGGACCTCAACTACGACCGCCAGCACCACGGCCTCGAATCGGCGCTGAAGCAGCTCACCGAAGACGCGGTACAGGCGGTGCGCGACGGCGCCGTGATCCTCGTACTATCCGACCGCGCGATCGATCGCGAGCGCCGGCCGATCCCCGCGGCGCTGGCAGTAGGCGCGGTGCATCACGCCCTGATCGCCGCACGCCTGCGTACCGATGCCAACATCGTCATCGAGACCGCCACCGTGCGCGACCCGCACCACTTCGCGGTCCTGATCGGCTATGGCGCGACCGCGATCTACCCCTATCTCGCCTACTCCGCGCTGCACGGCATGAGCGAATCCGGGGAAATCCCCGGGGTGGACGCCCTTACCCTGGCGCAGAACTATCGCAAGGGGATCAACAAGGGCCTGTTCAAGATCCTGTCCAAGATGGGGATCTCGACCATCGCCAGTTACCGCGGGGCCCAGCTGTTCGAGATCGTCGGTCTCGCCGACGAGGTTGTGGAGACCTGCTTCAAGGGCACCACCAGCCGCATCCGCGGCACCCGTTTTGCCGATATCGAGGAAGACCTGGATACCCTCGCACAGCGTGCCTGGAATCCGCGCAAGGCGCCCAAGCAGGGCGGGCTGCTGAAGTACATCCACGGCGGCGAATACCACGCCTACAACCCGGACGTGATCCAGACCCTGCACCGCGCGGTGCAGTCCGGTGACTACGGGGTGTACCAGGAATACGCAGCCCTCGTAAACGAACGCCCGGTGGCGACCCTGCGCGACCTGCTCAAGCCGCGCGAGGACATCGAGCCGATCGAGGTCGACGAGGTCGAATCCGAGGCCGACATCCTGCCGCGTTTCGACTCCGCCGGCATGAGCCTGGGCGCGCTGTCGCCGGAGGCCCATGAGGCTCTCGCCACCGCGATGAACCGCCTCGGCGGGCGTTCCAACTCCGGCGAGGGCGGCGAGGCCGTCTCCCGATACGGCACCGAGCGCATGTCCAAGATCAAGCAGGTGGCCTCCGGCCGCTTCGGCGTGACCCCGCACTACCTGGTCAACGCCGAGGTGCTGCAGATCAAGGTCGCCCAGGGCGCGAAGCCCGGCGAGGGCGGCCAGCTGCCGGGCCACAAGGTCAACAAGATGATCGCCGAGCTGCGCTATTCGAATCCGGGCGTGGCCCTGATCTCGCCGCCGCCGCATCACGACATCTATTCCATCGAGGACCTGGCGCAGCTGATCTTCGACCTCAAGCAGGTCAATCCGGATGCGCTGGTCTCGGTGAAGCTGGTCTCCGAGGCCGGCGTCGGCACCGTGGCCGCGGGTGTGGCCAAGGCCTACGCCGATCTGATCACCATCTCCGGTTACGACGGCGGCACCGGGGCCAGCCCGCTGACCTCGGTCAAGTACGCCGGCACCCCGTGGGAACTGGGCCTGGCCGAGACCCACGCGACCCTGCGCGGCAACGACCTGCGCGACAAGGTGCGCCTGCAGACCGACGGCGGCCTGAAGACCGGGCTCGACGTGATCAAGGCCGCGATCCTCGGCGCGGAGAGCTTCGGCTTCGGCACCGGCCCGATGGTCGCGCTGGGCTGCAAGTACCTGCGCATCTGTCACCTGAACAACTGTGCGACGGGTGTCGCCACGCAGGACAAGGTGCTGCGCATGAACCACTTCATCGGCCTGCCCGAGATGGTCATGCACTACTTCCAGTTCGTCGCCCGCGAGACCCGCGAGTGGATGGCGAAACTGGGCGTGCGCAGCCTGACGGACCTGATCGGCCGTACCGACCTGCTCGAGGTCCTGCCGGGCGAAACGCCCCGGCAGCAGCACCTGGCCGTCGACCGCCTGCTGGAGACCGGTGACCTGGACGACAAGCCGCGCTTCTGCAAGGAGCCGAAGAACGAGCCGTTCGACAAGGGCGAACTGGCCGAACGGATGGTCGCGGACATGCTCGACGCCATCGAAAACAAGTCCGGCGGCGAGCACCACTATCAGTGCAGCAACACCGACCGCTCCATCGGCGCGCGGCTCTCCGGCGAGATTGCCCGACGCCACGGCAACCAGGGCATGGCCGAAGCCCCGCTGCAGGTACGCCTGCAGGGCACCGCCGGGCAGAGCTTCGGGGTGTGGAACGCCGGTGGCCTGCACCTGTACCTGGAAGGTGATGCCAACGACTACGTCGGCAAGGGCATGACCGGCGGCAAGCTGGTGATCCGCCCGCCGGAAGGTTCGGGCTTTGCCAGCCAGGACACCACCATCATGGGCAACACCTGCCTGTACGGGGCCACCGGCGGCAAGCTGTTCGCCGCCGGTCAGGCCGGCGAGCGCTTCGGCGTGCGCAACTCCGGGGCCATTGCGGTGGTGGAAGGCGTCGGCGACCACGGCTGCGAGTACATGACCGGCGGGGTGGTGACCATCCTCGGCGGCACCGGCGTCAACTTCGGTGCCGGCATGACCGGCGGCTTCGCCTTCGTGCTCGACCGGGAGAACGACTTCCCCGACCGCATCAACAACGAGCTGATCGACCTGCACCGCCTCGACACCGAGGACATGGAGGCCCATCGCAACTATCTCGAGGAACTCATCACCGAGTTCGTGCACGAGACGGACAGCGCCTGGGGCCGCGAGGTCCTCGAACAGTTCGACAGCTGGCAGGGTTCCTTCTGGCTGGTCAAACCCAAGGCCGCCGATCTCAGCGGCCTGCTGGCCAACCTGCGCCAGGCGGCCTGAGCAGACCCGCCCCGGGGATGCGCAGTAACCACGGGCCCCGCAAGGGGCCCGTTCTGTTTGCGGGTCCCCTCCTTACCCCGGCCCGCGTCCGCCCGGATGCCACTGGACGCGGCGGACCCGCGGGTCAATACTGGAGGGAGTCACGTCATTCGTGGTACGGAGGCAGCCGATGGGAATGGCCAACGCCCGGACGTTCACGCCGGTGGACGAATACCTGCAGGGAGAGCTGGAGACCGAGATCCGGCACGAATACGTCAATGGCACCGTCTATGCCATGGGCGGGGCCAGTCGCAATCACAACATCGTCACCATGAACCTTGGCACCGCATTGCACGCCGCCCTGCGCGGCGGTCCGTGCCAGACCTTCATGGCCGACATGAAGGTGCATCTGCGCCTGGGTGACGACGAGCTGTTCTACTATCCCGATGTCATGGTCGGCTGCGACCCGGACGACCGTCACCGCTACTATCTCGAGCACCCGCGGGTGATTGCCGAGGTGGCCTCGCCGGCCACCGAACGCGTCGACCGTCGGGAGAAACTGCTGGCCTATACCCGGCTCGACAGCCTCGTCACCTACCTGATCGTCGAGCAGCAGCGCCCGGCGGTCCAGGTCTATCGGCGAAACGCCGGCTGGGCCGCGGAACACCTCGGCGCCGAGGACCGCCTGGAGCTCCCCGAGCTGGAATGGAGCCTGCCCGTGGAGGAGCTCTACACCGGCATCGACCCCGACGCCGTCGCCGAGGACCCCGCCCCGCCATACCGCTGACCCCGCACCTGATCGGCCGGAGGGCCGGCCTCCCACGGCCCGGGCCCGCCCCCTGTGCGGTGATGTAGGAGCGCAGCCCCCTGCGCGATCCGGCGCTCCGACCGCTATCTCCGGCGGGCCAATGGTCCCTGCGGGTGCGGGCGCGGTATCATGCTCGGCCACGCCCCGTCCCGGGGCGGACTCTCCCGTCCGGCGACGAGGACCATGGCAGGCCGTATCCCGCAGGCATTCATCGACGAGCTGCTCGAGCGCACCGACATCGTGGAGGTGGTGCGCCGGCGCGTCAGCCTCAAGAAGGCCGGCAGCGAATACGCCGCCTGCTGCCCGTTCCACGGCGAAAAGACCCCGTCGTTCTACGTATCCCCGCAGAAGCAGTTCTACCACTGCTTCGGCTGCGGCGTGCACGGCACCGCCATCGGCTTCCTGATGGATTACGAGAACCTCGCCTTTCCCGAGGCGGTGGAACAGCTCGCCGAACAGGCCGGCCTGGAGGTCCCGCGCGAACACGACGACAGCCCGCGCCAGGACGCCACCGCGCCGCTGTACGCCGCGCTGGAGGCGGCGGCGGAGTACTTCGTGCGCCAGCTGCGCGAGACCCCGCGTGCGGTCGATTACCTGAAAAACCGCGGCATCGACGGCGCCACGGCGCGCGATTTCCGCCTCGGCTGGGCCCCGGCATCGGGGCTGTTGCAGGCCCTGTCGGACCGCTTCTCCCCGCAGCAGCTGGTGGATGCCGGCCTCGCCGCGCGCCGCGACAATGGCGACCTGCGCGAACGTTTCCGCGCCCGCATCATGTTCCCCATCCGCGACCGGCGCGGGCGTGTCACCGGGTTTGGCGGGCGCCTGATCGACGACGGCGAGCCCAAGTACCTCAACAGCCCCGAAAGCACGGTCTTCCACAAGGGACAGACCATCTACGGCCTGTTCGAGGCCCGCCGCGCGCAGACCCGGCTGGATCACCTGGTGGTGGTCGAGGGGTACATGGACGTGGTCGCGCTGGCCCGCAGCGGCTACCACCGGGCGGTCGCCTGCATGGGGACGGCTCTGGGACGCAGCCACTTCGACGTACTGTTCCGCCAGGTCGGCCACCTGACCCTGTGCTTCGACGGCGACGCCGCCGGACGCCGCGCCGCCTCGCGCGCGCTGGAACAGGCACTGCCGGTGATGCAGGGCATGCGTGAGGTCCGTTTCCTGTTCCTGCCCGAGGGCGACGACCCCGACAGCCTGGTGCGCCGCGAGGGCCTCGCCGCCTGGGAACGGCTGCTGGAGCAGGCCCTGCCGCTGTCCGAGGCGCTGATCCGCCTGCTGCGCGAGGAACACCCCACCGACACCGCGGAAGGGCGTACGCATTTCGCCCACGCCGCGGTGCGCCGCATCGCCACTGCACGCGATCCGCTGTTCCGCGAACTACTGTGCGAGCGCGTCGCCGAGGAGAGCCACCTCCCGCGCGAGCGCCTGGAGGAACAGCTGCAGGCTGCCGCCTCCGCCGACGCCGGTTCCGCACGCGGGCCCGGACCCGCGTCGGGGGCCAACGCCCCGGAGATGACCGCCCGTCCACCGGCCGGCACCTCCTCACGGAGCGAGCCGGCCGGCGCCGGGGGCCGCCGCAGCTCGTCGCTGTGGGCCGCACTGCTCGCACGCATCCTGCAGCATCCGGAACTGGACTGGGACACCCCCGCCCTGCGCGAGCTGGCGGCCGCCAGCGGCGAGGCCTCCGGCACCCTCGGCCGACTGCTGGAAGCCCTGGGCGAGCAGCCGCGGCCGGATACCGCGCGGCTGCTGGAACGATTCCGCGAACACCCGCGCTTCGAACGCCTGCTGTCGCTGGCCAGCGCCGAGCTGCACGACGGCGAACACGGGATGACCCGTCAGGTCGCACTGGACGCTGCCGACCAGCTGCTGCGGCGCCACTGCCGCGAACGCATGCGTGAACTCACCGCTTCCGGGAGTCTGGATACGGAACAACGCGACGAACTCGCGCGTCTCACCTCCATCCTGCAGGGCTGAAGGCGAGACCGCGCCGCAGCCACAGCCGCAACCCATGGCCCCTTGAAATCCCCGTTCGTGCCCGCATCCATTTGATTGCACGAACCATTTTTCGCGCGCCTCGCGGGGCGAGCAATATAAGACAGTTCTGCTATAATGCAGGGTTCACTTTTCGAAGCCGAACGACGAACCTCGGAGATCAGATCGCGATGAACCGTGAAGAGCAGCAATCCCAGCTCAAGGAACTCATTGCCAAGGGCAAGGAGCAGGGATACCTCACGTATACCGAGGTGAACGACCACCTGCCCGAAACCATCATCGACTCCGACCAGGTCGAAGACATCATCGCGATGATCAACGACATGGGCATCGAAGTCCACGAGCAGGCCCCGGACGCCGACAGCCTGCTGCTGTCCGACGGTTCGGTGTCCGCCGACGAGGACGCCGAGGACGCGGTCGCCGCGCTCGCCTCCGCCGACAGCGATTTCGGCCGCACCACCGATCCCGTGCGCATGTACATGCGCGAGATGGGTACCGTGGAGCTGCTCACCCGCGAGGGCGAGATCCGCATCGCCAAGCGCATCGAAGAGGGCCTGATGCAGGTCCTGTTCGCGCTGGCCCACCATCCCGGCGCGATCGACAAGCTCATCAAGGATTACGACCAGATCGTCGAGAACGGCAGCCGCCTGACCGACCTGGTGGTGTCCTTCATCGAGCCCGACGGCACCAATGGCGAGGCCGTCGCCCGTGGCCTGGCCGAAGAGGTCGACGTCAAGGAGCAGCCTCAGCCGAAGAAGGAAGAGGCCGCCTCGCCCGAACTGGACGCCATCTCCGAGGCCGTGGACGAAGCCGACGAAGAGGCCGGCGAACCGGTGGACAACGGCCCCGACCCGGAAGAAGCCCGCCAGCGCTTCGAGAAACTGCGCGAACTGCACGCCCGCGCCCACGCCGCCTTCGAGGCCGGCGACATGGAGGCCTACGCCACTGCGCGCGAGCAGACCGCGAAGTACTTCATGGAGTTCAAGCTGGTGCCGCGCGTGGTCGACCAGCTGACCCAGGAACTGCACGAGACCATCGACCGGATCCGCAAGCACGAACGCCGGATCATGGACATGGCCGTGAACCAGGCGCATATGCCGCGCAAGACCTTCATCGACGGCTTCCCGCGCAACGAGACCAACCTCAACTGGATCCAGGAGGTCCAGAAGGAAGGCAAGGGCAAGTACGTCAACGCCCTCGGTGATCTCGAGGACGACATCGTGCGCACGCAGAAGAAACTGGCCGAGATCGAGCGCGAGGCCAGCCTCAGCATCTCCGAGATCAAGGAGATCAACCGCCGCATGTCCATCGGCGAGGCCAAGGCCCGCCGCGCCAAGAAAGAAATGGTCGAGGCCAACCTGCGCCTGGTGATCTCCATCGCCAAGAAGTACACCAACCGCGGCCTGCAGTTCCTCGACCTGATCCAGGAAGGCAACATCGGCCTGATGAAGGCGGTGGACAAGTTCGAATACCGCCGCGGCTACAAGTTCTCGACCTACGCCACCTGGTGGATCCGCCAGGCCATCACCCGCTCCATCGCGGACCAGGCCCGGACCATCCGCATCCCGGTGCACATGATCGAGACCATCAACAAGCTCAACCGCGTCTCCCGCCAGATGCTGCAGGAGATGGGCCGCGAGGCCACGCCGGAAGAGCTGGCCGAGCGCATGGAGATGCCCGAGGACAAGATCCGCAAGGTGATGAAGATCTCCAAGGAACCGATCTCCATGGAGACCCCGATCGGCGACGACGAGGACTCCCACCTGGGCGACTTCATCGAAGACGAAAAGGTCGCCTCCCCGACCGAGTCCGCCGCGCAGGAAAGCCTCACCGAGGCCACCCGCGAGATCCTGTCCACGCTGACCCCGCGCGAGGCCAAGGTCCTGCGCATGCGCTTCGGCATCGACATGAACACCGACCACACCCTGGAGGAGGTCGGCAAGCAGTTCGACGTGACCCGCGAGCGCATCCGCCAGATCGAGGCCAAGGCCCTGCGCAAGCTGCGCCACCCGACCCGCGCGGAGCTGCTGCGCACCTATATGGACGCCGAATAACCGGTGTCCCCGCCCGTCCCGCAGACGGGCCAGCCCTCCACGATGCGGCGCCCTGCCCCCTCGGGGTAGAATGGCGCCGCTGTCGTTTGCGGCCCCGCGCCGCAGACCCACCCGAGCACCCGGGCCTGTAGCTCAGTTGGTTAGAGCAGAGGACTCATAATCCTTTGGTCGTCGGTTCGAGTCCGACCGGGCCCACCA
>NZ_KB897990.1:0-48014 GCF_000377325.1 Thioalkalivibrio sp. ALgr3
CCGGAGGGCCGGCCTCCTACGGGCGGGTTACCGGGATTCGTCGTCGGGATCGGGGAAATCGAATTCCCAGTCATCCTCGTCCTTTTCCGAGGCCTGCGGGATTTCCGCCTCGTCGGAGGAATCGTCGAACGCCGGTTCTTCGTCCGAGCCGGGTTCCGGCTCGGGTTCCGGCTCGGGTTCCGGCTCGGGTTCCGGCTCGGGTTCCGGCTCGGGTTCCGGCTCGGGTTCCGGCTCGGGCTCCGGCTCGGGCTCGGGCTCGGGCTCAGGCTCAGGCTCAGGCTCAGGCTCAGGCTCGGGCTCAGGCTCGGGCTCGGGCTCGGGCTCGGGCTCGGGCTCGGGTTCGGGTTCGGGTTCGGGTTCGGGTTCGGGTTCGGGCTCGGGTTCGGGCTCGGGTTCGGGCTCGGGTTCGGGCTCGGGCTCGGGCTCGGGCTCGGGCTCGGGTTCGGGCTCGGGCTCGGGCTCGGGTTCGGGCTCGGGCTCGGGTTCGGGTTCCGGCTCGGCGCCCGCCGACGAGCCCGCTGCAGCTGCGGCGGCTCCGGCGGCCGCGGCGCTGGCACCTTCTTCAGCCGGGGTTTGCGGTTCGGCGTCGTCCCCGCGGGCCGAACGGCCCTTGCCGGACTTCGCCTGCGCGCTTCCCTTTTTGCCGCCGGAAGCGGACTTGCCCCCGCCCCCGGTCTGACGGCGCCCCAGCATGATGCCGGCCACCAGGAACAGACCCAGACCCAGCGCCATGGACCCCAGTGCAACCAGCACCGGCGGTCGGGTCAGCTGTTCGCTCAGCGGCACCTCGTCGGGGCCCGGCCGGCTTTCCACCTCGACCAGCCGTTCCTCGACTTCGACCAGGCGGTCGCGCAGCTGATCACGCTCGGTGCGCAGGGTGTCCAGGTCCTGTTCCATCTGCTGGCGCAGTTCTTCGGCCGCGGCGTCGGTCCCCGCATCCAGACGCTCCGACTCCAGCAGGAACCGCAGCTCTTCCACGGCCTCGCGCAATTCGTCGATCTCGGCATCGCGCGAGGCCAGACGTTCTTCGATCGCGGCACGCGACATGCCTTCGCGGCCCTCGTCCACCGCTTCGAAGCGGTCCTCCACACGCACGGCGCCCGGGTCCCAGTTCTCAATGTGACGCAGGACCTCGGCGCGGGCACTGTCCCGGTCACGCCGGGCGAACGCCGACTCCGGCGGCCGCTCCAGTACCGTCCCGGCCCGGAGCGTATTCACGTTCTGTTCGGCGAAGGCCTCGGGATTGGCCTCGAGGAAGGCGAGCATGGCTTCGTTGACCGACACGCCCGGGGGCAGATCAAAGGTCTGCACGATGCTGTACAGGGTGTCGCCGCGCTGCACCTCGTGGGTCGGTCGGTCGGGCGATTCGGCCAGCACGGGCGTCACGCCTGCGGCGACCAGACCGAGCGCCAGGGTCAGGCCGCGCACGGTGCCCGCCAGTCCGGAGCCATTGCGGCTGTGTTCCACCCGTCGATCCAAACCTGAACCCTCTGTTGAAATCCGCTGGCCACGAAGCGTGGCCTCGAGGAGGGTAACGGCCCGTGCAAGCCGTGCTGAAGCCCCCGGCCGGCAGGGTGCAAGCCGACACCGTTTGACTCACAATCCCGGCTTGCGAACAAAAACATGCTGGAGGAGAAGATGCAGAAACGTTTTGCCCCCGGACTGGCCCTGGCCGGCCTGTTCACCCTGGGCCTTGCCGGGCCTGCTTCGGCGCTGGAAGTCGGCATCACCCCGGACCTGCAGTCGCTGGAGGTCCCGCACGGTGACGAGACCGTCACCATCCAGCGCATCCAGGACACCGAGAACCGGCTGGACAACGAATTCGCGAAGACCTCGCGCCCCTGCCCGCCGTTCTGCGTCCAGCCCATGGACCTGGGCCGTGGCGTGGAAACCCTCGGCGAGGCGGAGTTCCTCGAGTATCTCGGCCAGCTCGGCGAGCGCGACGACCTGCTGATCATCGATTCGCGCGGCCCCGACTCCTACGCCCGCGGCACCATCCCCGGGGCCATCAACATCCCGTGGCAGGAGCTGAACATCGACGGCGACGCCGAGCCCGCGGACGTACGCGACATCATGCTCGACAAGTTCAGCGTGATGGATCACTGGGATCTGCTGGACTTCTCCAACGCGAAGACCCTGGTGCTGTTCTGCAACGGCCCGTGGTGCGGCCAGTCGCCCACCAACATCCGCACGCTGACCAACCTCGGGTACCCGGGCCACAAGATCAAGTGGTACCGCGGCGGCATGCAGATGTGGCACACCCTGGGCCTGACCACCGTCGAAGGGCAGTAAGCGTCCCGTCCGGAGGAGGCACCCATGCAACGCCGTCTCCGGCGAACCCTTCTGATCCTCATCGCCCTGCCCCTGTTCGCTCTGGGGGTCTGGGCGCTCTGGGGCGAATTTCAGCCCGAGCAGGAGCGGGAACTGCGCGTGGAGGTCCACGACCGCCTGGAGCAGTGGTTCCCCGAGGCCATGGAACTGCCCGACGAACTGCTCGGCTTCATCCCGCGCTCGGAGCGCTATCCGGACTCCGCGGCTCCGGATGCCATCCTGCTGCACGGACTGGACGAGCCCGGCAACATCTGGGACGAGCTGGCCACCGCCATGGACACCGCCGGTTTCAATCCCGTCGAATTCCGCTATCCCAACGACCAGGCCATTGACCGCAGCACCGACCTGCTGGCCGAACACTGGGAAGACCTGGACGCCGATCATCCGGTCATCCTGATCGGCCATTCCATGGGCGGCCTGGTGATCCGCGATTTCATTACGCGCTGGCGGCACCCGGCCGAAGGCGAGCCGCGCATCGGGGGCCCGCCGGTGGACGGCGTGATCCTGATCGCCACGCCCAACCACGGCTCGGAATGGGCGCGGCTGCGCATGTGGCTGGAGCTGCGTGAATGGTTCGCCGATATCCGCGAGGAGCGGTTCTCGCTGTTCGCCGGGCTGCGCGACGGCACCGGCGCGGCCAAGATCGACCTGCGCCCGGACAGCCGGTTCCTGACCGAGCTCAACGCCCGTCCGTGGCCCGACGACATTCCGGTACGCATCATCGGCGGCGTGCTGGCCGAACCCACGCCCGAAATGGAACGCGGCCTGCAGCAGATGGGGGAACAGCTGGACGCCCCCGAGCTGCCCCGGCGCATCGCCGACTGGCTGGACCAGACCGGCGAAGGCCTGGGCGACGGCGTGGTCCCGGTCGACTCCCTGGCCCTGGAGGGGCACCCCGAACCGCTGGTCGTGGAAGGCTCGCACCGCGGCCTGCTGGTACCCACGCCGCTGACGGACACCCCGCCGGCGATCGAGCCCGTGCTGGAGATCCTGGAGCAGTGGCGCGGAGAACCGGATGATGCCCGCGCGCTGGCGGGCCTGGACGAGGCCCGTATGGTCTGGGACATCACCAACGAGCGCCCGGAGCACCTGATCGCGCGCATCAGCATTATCGAGAAGACCCTGGAGTCCGTGCGTGCGCAGGACGTGCGCGCGGACATGATCCTGAGCTTTCGCGATGCGGCCACCGCCCTGCTGGTCACGCGCGACGACCACCTCCCGCTGGAAGACGCCACCGCGGCCGGCCACGTGCGCGACCGCCTGGCGCGGCTGGCCGCGCAGGACGGCGTACGGCTGAAGGCCGATGCCGCGAGCCTGCGCCGCCTGGACCTGGCCCCGGAGGACCTGCCGGACTTCATACGGCCGGTGGAACAGGCCCCGATCGCCATGCTGCGCTGGCGCGCTGAGGGCTACACCATCCTCGACGCCACCTATTGATAGAACGAACCTAGCCCGGCAGGTCCGCCTGGTTGTGGCGCAGGAGGGAACGCCAGTAGCGGTTGGCGTCGGACAGGATGTGCGTCGCCGCGCCCACCAGCTCGCGCAGTTCCTCGGTGCGCATCCAGCGGGTCTGCTCCACGGCGTAGTCCGCCTGCACCTGCTTGTGCAGGGCGAAGGCCTCCTCGAGGGTACGAAGCTGGCGCCACACCTGGCCGGACATCGCCGACATGCGCACGACCTCGTTCTGCGCGAGGATGCCGTGGATGGCCGCGCCCCAGGCGGGGAAGAACGCGGTAAAGAACAGGCTCCACGGAAAGTGGAAAAAGAAGTGCAGCGTGACCACCAGGAAGGTCGCGAAGAACAGCGTGAACGCAAGCCGGTGCAGGTACTTGTGGTTCATCTCCAGGTTGTGGGCCGAGCGCCGGTAATACTCGCGGTGCTCGTCCAGCACGTCGTGGATGTAATCCAGGGCCGCCTCGTTGTGCTCGCTCATCCGGTAGGGCACACGGCCACGGCGGTCCTGCGGCATGCCCTCGGCCACCAGCAGGCGCTGCAGCACCCACAGTTCGGCGCTCTCCAGCTCCGAATGCCGTTCCATGGGGCGGCCTTCCGGACGGCGGTTCTCCGGCCGCCAGTACGGTGCGGAAAACGTCTTCGGGAGCACCAGTAACGGATACCCCAGACGCAGATAACGCAGCTGCTCGGCGAGGAAACGAAAGCGGATCCAGTGTCCGTGGTGATCGCGGTAGCGGGCCTTCAGCACGCGCCGCACGATGAAATGCAGCAGCACGAACTCCACCGCGATCCAGAAATAAGGCACCTCGCCGGGCGCCGCCGGCCACACCTGCAGAGCCCCGGCCACCGCGGCGAACACCGCCATCGCCGCCGCGTAGTAGATCATCCAGGTGTCGTCCTGGTGGCGCGTGGCAAAGATACCCGCCTGCTCGTCGGACCAGTTGAAGAAGTGCTCGAACGCCGGTTCGCGGATCGGGTGCTCGGCCTCGCGCTCGGGACTCGGACGCACCGCGTTGTAGCGGTTGCCGCGGGACGGCGCCGGGCGCAGGGCGCGCAGTGCCCCGCGCAGGTCGAGCATGGCCAGCGCGGAGGATGCCGCATGCAGACGGTTCACCACCCAGTGGCGGCGCACTTCGTCGCGGGCATCGGTCTGCAGCAGTTCCACCACACGCGAGGGCTGGCTGCGCGCCGGGGGCTCCAGCATCGCGTGCAGCCACATCCAGCTGCCGGTCACCCAGTTCCATAACCCCGGCGGGCGTCGGCGACGTCGGGTCAGACCCGCCAGGCCCAGCAGCCACAGCCCCCACCAGACCACGTAGTGCCCCACCCCCACCTGGTCATCGATCCGCCGGATCAGGCGATTCTCGGTGGTGGTCTCGTCGAGGGCCGGGGTGAACGGACACAGGATGCGTTCCAGCCACTCGTCGATCCGGCGGGAGTCGAGCTCCACCGGGTCGAACAGCGACAGCAGCGCCGCCGGGGTCACTTCCATCACGTCCAGGCGGGTCAGCGCCGCGTCGGTCACCCGCGCCGCCGTCAGCATCATCAGCTGCGGGGTGTCCTGCTCCGGGTCCAGATACAGCAGCAGGACGCCCTGTCGGCGCATCACCGCGTCACGGATCATCTGCCCCGCGCCGCTGGTGACCTCGTGGGGTTCCTGCCCGTCCCATACGGCCACCAGCATGTCCGAAAACGTCAGCGCCAGGTCATCCCGCAGGCGGTGCACCGACTCGGGCGGGTCCTCCGCACCATGAACGGGCTCGGCCCCCAGCACCACGCCACGGCGGGCATGCGCTCCCGGCTCGCCGGCCGTCTCGGGGCTGGTGGACATCAGATGCAGGTCCACATCCAGGCGCGCGGCCGCGGACCGCGCCAGCTCGTTGGTCCCGGTGGCACGCCCGGTGATCAGCCGCATCACCGGCGATACGTCCGCGTACACCGCATCGGTACTGGCGAAACGTTCCGCGGCCGCGCCGTACAGCCGCCGCAGCACCCGCTCCAGGGTGGCCTGCAGACTGGCCCGGCGGGCTTCGGTATCTCCGTGCGACAGCCAGTTGCGCTCCAGCCGCTGCCCGCGGTGCCCCCCCACCAGTACGGAGAACGCCGGGGTCAGCCGGACCTTGTACGGGTCTTCCCCGCCCCCTGTTTCCGCTGCCAACGCATATCCTCCGGGACGAAAACTGTGAAACCATATCACCGTGGCCGTCAGCCGACTGCCCCGCCCCGCCGGAATCTGCTATACGGCTGGAAGGTCGGGCGGGCCGACCGAACCGTTAAGGAAACAACCATGTTTGAACGAATCATGATCCCGGTGGATCTCGAACACACCGACAAGCTGCAGAACAGCCTCGAAATCGCGGCCAGGATGGCACGGGAGTACGACGCCACGGTGTACTACGTGACGGTTTCGGGGAGCCTGGCCAACCGTGCCGCCCGGACCCCGGAGGAAATGGAAAGGCATCTGGCGGACTTCGCCCGCGAACAGGGCGAGAAATACGGCATTCGCACCGATTCGAAGCTGATGCACAGCAACGACGTGGCGGTGGAGCTGGATGACAAGCTGGCTCAGGCGCAGAAGGAACTGGATGCCAACCTGGTGGTGATGGCCTCGCACATCCCGGGCGTGGCCGACCGATTGCATCTGATCAGTTCGAATGCGGGTGAGCTCGCCCGGCGCCTCCCGGTTTCGGTCTTCGTGCTGCGCTGATGATGTTTATCGCCTTTGTGCTGATGATCGGCTTTCTGATCATCGCCGCCGTTCTGCTGGTATGGCAGGTGAGCATCCTCTTCAGCGTGGTGATCGAAGAAGACGGCAGCGTGCACACCACCCGCGGGGATCCGCCGCGCAATTTCCTGCACGCGGTGCGCGAGGTGGTCAGCCGCCACGGGCTGCAGGGCGGCAGGATCACCGCGGTGCGTGGCCGCGACGGCGTTCGCGTGCGCTGTTCGCACCGGGTGCCGGAAGAGGCCCGTGCGCATCTGCAGGCGGCGGCGGAGCGGGTCAAGGTCGGCCGCCGCCGGCGCGGGCGCAAGAAGCGCCGCTGAAACCGGCCCTCCCCGGTACGGGCAGGGCCGGATAATGCACCGTCAGAGCAGATCGTCCTGGATGGCGTCGATCGCATCCATGGCGCACTGGTGGTCGACCTCGCCGCTGGGACTGCCCGACACCCCGATGCCCGCGACGATGCGCCCGTCGGAGGTGACCTGAGCGCCGCCGCCGAGGATGGTGACGTTGGGCAGGTGCTGGATGCCGTAGCTGACCTCGCCCGGGAAGGCATCATCGCGCAGCTCCAGCGTATCGGTACGGAAGCTGACCGCCGTCCAGGCCTTGCTCTGTGCAGTGCCGACGGTGTGCGGACCGGCGAACCGATCCCGCTTGAGAGCCTGAGTGGTCCCGAAGCGGTCGACCACCGCTGCGGTTACCTGTGCGTTGCGATCACGACAGGCATCCACCGCGGCCTCGACGGCCTTGGTCGCGATTTCGGGTGTCAGGCTGGGGGTGTTGAACGTGGCCGAATCGGCATGAACGGGCGCGGCGGCCAGAGTCATCAGGCCGCCGGCCAACAGTGCTGAACGCATGGATGGGGACATATCAACCTCCAGGGTTGTGTGGACTCCACCCATTCTTGTAGGCCCCGTACGGGGATTTGGCAAGCTCCGTTTCGGGACGCCCGCCACGTTCCGGTCCGGCTCAACGGTTTCCGCAACCGGCGCGGCCGACCGCCATCAGGCCACCCGGCCGACCCGCTCGGACACCGCATCATCGGCCATCACCGGCGGGTACTGGCGAGCGAGCTCGCGCGCCGCCAGCACGAAGGTGTTCACCTGCGTGGCGTGCTCGCGCAGCTTGTGCGCCAGACCCGGGTCCTCGCTGACCTCGTCCACCACCACGCCGTCCGGGCGCTCTTCCACGTGCACTTCGATGCGCCCGCGCTGCTCGAAAAGGGTGCGATACAGCGGATCACGGTCACGCAAGTGTGCGCTCTCGCGCAGCCGCCGATGCAGTTCCGGCACGTGCACCCGCAGCAGCGCGGCGAGTTCCGGATCCGTTGCCGTCGTCACCGTCCGGGTACCACCCTCGATGAACTCCAGCTCCCTCCGGATTGCGTCGTGGGACTCCAGCAGGCGCTGAAAGACCACCTGCTCACGCTCGTGCTGCTTGCGGGCTTCGGCGTCCAGGTGACCGCCGCAATCGATCATTCTCAGGTGCATCGTCATGGTCTGTCGGCCTCTTGCTGATGATCCTGCCCGGAAGAAGCAATCTCCCTGCCAACTCGTATTTCCCGCCATGACGCGGCCACATGCCGATGCCGCCGATCAGCTGACCACTCAAACTGCGAATATTGGCAGTCACTAATAAATGAAAATGCCACCTGTGACACCCGAACGCTCGCAAGTCACTGTCAAAAGGGGAAAATTATCTCCAAAAAATTTTCGAATATGGATTGATTCCAATTTGCGGCCGTGTATAATTCCCATTGTCGAGTCGACGGCAGCTCAGCGTCGGTTCGCCATGCAGGGGCCCCCTGGCCCCTTCTCTCCTCCATCTCTTCTGGATTTTGCCGTCGGCTCTCGGTGCCCCCCGCACCGACCCGGCGGCCCTTTTTTAATCCACCCGAATGGATCCCTTTGCAAACCACATGCCAGGCACTGACCGCGGCCACGACCGTGGGTCACCCGGACACTGTTGGTTTGACACCACACATTAGCCATCACTAATATTCCGTCTCCCCCGGGTGCTTCGTCGCCATCCCGACGACGAGTGAAACGGGAAGTCCGGTGCGTGCCCGGCCTCGACCTGCGCACAAGTCCGGCGCTGCCCCCGCAACGGTAGGCGGGTCACGGCAGACCCTCGCGAACCACTGCGAAGAACGCGTCCGTTCAGGGCGTACTTCGCGGGAAGGTGGTCTGCCCCGGAGCCAACGGCTCCAGCCCGCAAGCCCGGAGACCGGCCCGGAGGACAACGGAGAACCGCGGGGAGCGGTATCACCGGGCGAATCGGCATCGCTGCGCATCGGTTCACGACGCGCCGACGATGGCGCACGCCCGCACCCCCGCGGTCGACACCCACGACCACGGCGCACGGGCGGTGCGCAAAGAGAGTTCGCAATGTTCCCGAAGAAGATGTTTCCCGCGGCCCTGCTGGGCGGTGCCGCGGCCGTGCCCTTGTTGCTGGCGGCACCGCCGGCCACCGGCGAAGAAGACCCCGACGATTCCGCACGGGTACTGCCACAGGTCACCGTAACGGCGGCGACCCGCACCGAGCGTCTGGTGGAGAACACGCCCGCCTCCACCGAAGTGATCACCGGCGAGGACATCCGTCGCAGCGGGGCGACCATGCTGGACGAGGCCCTGCAGGCCGGATCCAGCCTGTTTACCGGTGCCGACGGCAACCGCTTCTCGATCCGCGGCGGCGGCCGCGCCGACATCGTCTACATGCTGGATGGCCGCCGGATCAGCGGTACCTCCGGCCGGGGGTTCGAGCTCAACCGCATCCCGGTCAGCCACGTGGAGCGCATCGAGATCGTGAAGGGCCCCGGCAGCGTGGTGTACGGCTCGGATGCGGTGGCCGGCGTGATCAACGTGATCACCCGCCAGCCGGATGCGGGCTTCGAAGGCAGCGTGGAGCTGCAGGGCGGCATGCCCGCCAGCGCCGATGGCGGGGAGCGCATCAACGGTTCGCTGTTTCTGGGCGGCGGCACCCGCGACACCCGGTTCCGGCTGCTGGCGGATGTGCTGGACCGCGAGGCCTATTCCGAAGACGCCACGGCCGACGTGCGCATCCCCGAGCAGGGCGACCGGGTCCGGCCGTCGGAGTCCGGCGCGCTGGAGGATGACCACGCGATCCAGGACCGCTATGCCTTCGACGAGGACCGCCGCGAGAGCGCGCGGGTCTACAACCTGCGCGCCGACGTCAGCCACTGGTTCACCGACGACTTCAACGTGGAGCTGGAGGCCGGCCTGCTGCGCGAAGAGCGCGAGCGGCGCTTCCTGCACGAGCGCCCGCCGGTGGCCACCGGCTACACGAACAACAATGGCGATCCGGTGCGCGCCCTGCAGTTCCCAGCACAGCGCAGCGAGGACAGCGACCGGCGCGATCTGGCCGTGGCCGCCGAATGGTTCGTGACCGACACCCTGGAGCTGAATTACCAGGTCTACGAAAGCAAGTTCGAGATGGACCGCTCCAACACCTTCCTCGAGGCCGCGGACTTCGGCTTTGATGCCACCGGGGACAGCGAATTCGGCCCGCGCGAGGTCACCTTCACCGACCGCGTCCACGACTTCGCCGCCACCTGGCGGCCCGACGCCCGCCACACGGTACTGACCGGCTTCGAACACAAGCATCAGACCTACCGCGACCGCGAACCGGCGCACGAGCCGGAAGACGACCAGTGGGTCGGCGGGGTGTTCCTGCAGCACGAATGGGCGATCAGCGAGCGCCTGGATCTGGTCTACGGCGCCCGCCACGACGAGACCTCCACCGAGGTCGACAACACCTCGCTGCAGGCCGGCGCGGTCTATCGCCTGGCCCCCGAGGCCCGGCTGCGCGTGCAGTATGCCGAGGGGTTCAAGCTGCCGGAATTGCGTTCGTTCCACGTGGACACCCTGAACCCGCGCGGACAGCGGGTGCTGGGCGCCCATGTCGTCGATCCGGCTGTCGGCAAGACGCGCCATGAACTCGACCCCGAGACCAGCCGCAATGCCGAGCTCGGCATCGCCGGCGACCTGCGCCTGAGCGACACCACCACGGGGCATTACGACGTGGGCCTGTTCTATACCGAGTTCGATGACCGGATCGCGCAGACCCGGGGCGATGGCTACTACCGCACGTTCCGCAACGTGAGCAACGCCCGCGCCCGCGGCGTGGAGACCCGCCTGGGCGCGGACTTCAACTCGCAGGTGGAGCTGCGCCTGGGGGGCACCTGGATGGATGCGATCGATCGGGACAGCGGCGAGACCCTGAGCGACACGCCGGAACTCACCATGGTGGCGAGCGCACTGTGGACGCCCACGGAAGAATTGCGCCTGCAGCTGCGCAGCCGCTACGTGGATGAGGTACGCGTGGCCGGGGACGAATGGGATCGCTCGTTCACCCTGACCAGTCTGAACGTGGAGTACGCGCCGGCGGCCTGGGAGGACGTCACCCTGCGCGGCGGGATCGACAACCTGTTCGATGCCGACAATGAAAGTTCGCTGGCAGCGGATCCCGGCCGCTTCCTCCACGCCGGGGTCCGGTACGACTTCTAGAACATCTGGTCCGGGGACCGGGAGGGCTGCCTTGATGGGCAGTTCTTCCCCCGGTTTTCATGTCGTTTCTGTCACCACCCCGCAAGAACCGGGATTGCCCGCCAGGCTCAGGAGGAGATCTCGGTCGCCTCTCCCGGCATCGGGGAGGGCCGTACCGCGGCGGCCTGCCCCCTGGCCACGAAGCCGTCCACCGCCCGGCCGTGCGCCCGGATCAGCTCGACCACCTCGGCGTCGTCACTGGTCTCCTCGACCACCACTCCATCGGCACGCAGCTCGATGTCCATGGACACCCGATGCCGCTGATCGAAGATCGCGACATACAGCGGGTCCCAGCGGCGCAACCGAAAACCTTCCTGCAGCCGACGGTGCATCGCCGGCACGTGATCATGCAGCAGCCGGACCACTTCGGGATCGCGCGAGGTCGTGACGCTGCGCAGCCCTCCGTCAATGTGGGTCACCGTACGCTGGATCGCATCGTGACGTTCCAGCAGCCGGTGAAACACGCTCTGGTCGTGCTGGTGACGGCGCTGGAGTTCCGGATTCATGCCCCGGCCACAACCGGCCGAAGAAGCGTTATTGCTCATACGAAGGACTACCCCGGGTTCGGATTGGAACCCGACTCGCTGCAATATTCCTGCCAGGCTGCCGATCCGCCGCGCAGCACGCGGGCGTCAATGTCCATCGCGCGCAGGCTCTCGGCCACCAGATGGGAGCGCCCGCGCCCGCCACAGAACACCACGACGGGCTGCGCCGGATCCTCCAGATGGGACTCGATGCTGGCCTCCAGCCTGGGCCGGGGGATGTTCACGGCCCCCTCGATGGACCCGGCCTCCACCTCCTCCGGCTGGCGCACGTCCACCAGCAGCAGCGGTTCACCGGACTCCCGCCAGCGCGCCAGCTCCGCCGGCTCCACGTGCGGCAGGGTCTGTTCCAGACGGGTGATGCGTTCTTCGAAACGGCTCATGACGATTCCTCGGGTATGGTGGAGAGGTAATTCGAGCTTGCCGGCAGGCCGCCGGAGACCGCAACCTGAGCGGTACTCGTGCGCGATACCTCCGGTGGTGCCAACATGACCGACACTTCCGACGTCCGCCGGCCGGGCTTCGTCGCCCACATGGCGACGGTCTTCATCAACGCCCTCAACGACAACTTCTTCCGCCTGGCCGTCATCTTCATCGCCCTGCGCGAGTTCGTTGCCGAGGGCGAAGGCACGTTCTATTACAGCCTGGTCGGGTTCGTGTTCCTGCTGCCGTTCGTGCTGTTCTCGCCGTGGGCCGGCTACATCGCCGACCGCTACAGCAAGAAGGCGGTGATCGTCGCCACCCGCTCGGCCGAGGCCGTGGTGCTGCTGACCGCCGCGCTCATGCTGATCATCGACTACTTCCCCGGACTGCTGGTGACCGTGTTCCTGATGGGTCTGCAGAGCACCTTCTTCAGCCCGGTGAAGTTCGGCATCCTCCCGGAGATCGTGCGCTACGCGCAGCTGTCGCGCGCGAACGGGTATATCCAGCTGTGGACCTTCCTGGCGATCATCCTCGGCACCGCGCTGGCCGGCTTCGTGATGGAGTTCGCCGGCGAGGCGCTGTGGATCCCGGCGGCGGTGATCGTGGCGCTGTCGCTCACCGGCCTGGTCACCAGCTTCTTCGTCACCCCCACCCGCGCGATCAACAATCCGGCGCCCTTCCGGCTGAACCCGTTCGCCACCGTGGTGCAGTCGATCGCCGAGATCCGGCCGCAGCGGGTGCTGTTCCTGGTGGTCCTCGGCATCGCGTGGTTCTGGGCCCTGGGCACGTTGTACCAGCTCAACGTCCCGCTGTTCGCCGAGATGCACCTGGGCCTGGGCGAGCTGGCCACCGGCATCATCCTGACGACCCTGGCCCTGGGCATCGGCACCGGCAGCATCCTCGCCGGCTATCTGTCGCGCGGCGGCATCGCCATGCACCACGCCCCGGCCGGCATGATCGCGGCCGCCCTGATCAGCGCGTTGCTGTTTTTCACGACCGACAGTTACCCGGCCACCCTGGTGCTGATGGCCCTGCTCGGCGTTGCCTCCGGTTTCTTCATCGTGCCGATCACTGCCTACCTGCAGGGCCACAGCCCGGAGGAACGGCGCGGGCGTTTCATCGCCGCGAGCAACTTCCTGTCGTTCGGGGCGATGCTGCTGGCACCGGTGCTGTTCTGGGGGCTCACCGGCCCGGCCGGGGCCAGTCCCGGCCAGGTGTTCATCATCGGCGGAGCCGCCTCGCTGCTGGTCGGGCTCGCGGCCCTGCGCCTGTACCGCCGCCACCGCGCGGAGGCGGATGCCTGACCCCCGAAGGCCCCGGCCGCGCGACCGAACCCCAGCATCCGGTGCGAACGTCTATCTTCGAAGGAAGAACTTGCCAGAGGGGCGAACCCGGGAGGCCATCATGAGCAACAACATGGCCGATGTAACCATTCACATCGACGAGACCATCGACGCCGAGGCCCGCGAACGCATCCAGGACGAGCTGCGCGGGATGAGCGGCGTGATGGCGGCATCCAGCCACGAGGAGAAGCCGCACCTGGTCGTGGTCGAATACGACCCGGAGCGGATCAACAGCCATCGCCTGCTCGACACGGTCACCGCCAGCGGCGTGCACGCCCAGCTGATCGGCCTGTAGTCGGCGGCAAGCCTTTCAGGCTCACGAGGCTCACGGACGGTGGCGGCTCGCCCCGTCGGTCACCCCGCCGGCGATCATGTGCGCGACGCGCAGCGCCTCCGGCAGGTGGCTGTGGACGCGCTGGTCCTCCAGCAGCTGCCGCGCCGCTTCGGGTTCGATCCCGCAGCGCTGGACATGGACCCCCGCCAGCGGTTCCATCGCGCCGGCGGCCTCGATCAGCCGCCACTTGCGGGCCCCTCCGGGAACATGGTCGAGCAACGCCCGTCGAACGGCCTCCATGTCGGGTTGCCGGCGTGCCACGACCATCACGGGCAAGCCGGTCCGTTCATGCAGGGCCCGCAGGTCCACCACGTTGAAGCCGGCAAAGGCGATCCCCTGCAGCAGGATCGCGTGCAGCTGCGGGGCGAACGGGCTGTCCAGCACGCATGCGGCCAGACGTTTGGTTGCATTGGCGCCGTCGCGCCGCACCCGGGTCGACACTACGCCGTCCAGCCGCGTGCCGGCGAACACCGCGCCCACCACCAGCACGTCGCCACGATACGTCCGCGCGAACGGCGCATCATCAAAACCCGCCACGTGCGATAGATGTCCCGGCATGCGTATCCCCGTTTGCCCGCGCCGTCGTACAGCTCCACGTTCTCACACAGACGAAGCCCAGCAGAAGGAGGCTCCCCATGGACCCGGATCAGGTCACGGTATTTGGCGGCACCGGCTTTCTCGGCCACATGATCGTGTACCAGCTGCTCGATGCCGGACACGCCGTGCGCGTTGCCTCCCGCCGCCCGGCGTTACCGGCCGACCTGCAACGGCACGAGCGGGTGGAACACTGCAGCGCCGACATCCGCAACGATGACGACGTGGCCAAAGCCGTGGCGGGTTCGCGTGGTGCGGTGAATGCCGTCAGCCTGTACGTGGAGCAGCGCGACCTGCGCTTCACCACCATCCACGTGGAGGGGGCCGCCCGGCTCGCCCGGGCGGCGAGCGAGGCCGGCCTGGAACACCTGGTGCACATCTCCGGCATCGGCGCCGATCCCGCCTCGCGTTCGGCATACATCCGAGCGCGGGGCGAAGGCGAGGCCGCGGTGACCACCGAGTTCCGCGACGCCCTGATGGTGCGGCCCAGCGTGCTGTTCGGCCCGGGCGATGCGTTCCTGCGCAACCTCGCGACCCTCGCGCGGCTGCCGATGGTGCCGCTGTTCGGCCGCGGCGACACCCGCCTGCAACCGGTACACGTGGCGGATGTCGCGCAGGCCGTGGCCACCCTGTTCAACGAACCGCCGGCCGGACACCGGGTGTTCGAGCTCGGCGGTCCGGACATCCTGACTTACCGCCAGATCGTGAACCAGGTGCTGGAGCACCTGGGACAGCCGCGGGTGTTCGTGCCGGTACCGTTTTTCCTCTGGCACCTCGCCGCCGGGCTGACCTCATGGCTGCCCCGCGCACCCCTGACCCGGGACCAGATCTACCTCATGCAGCAGGACACGGTTACCGACAGCACCTGCGCGACCTTCGCCGACCTCGGCATCACGCCGCGTTCACTGGAGGCCTCCCTGCCCGAGTGCCTGCCGACGAATCAGACGAACTAGTCGCAGCTACAGGCTGTGGGTGGCGAGGTTCTGCGAGAGCAGGCCTTCCCACAGGGAACCGACCCGTGCGAGATGGTGGCGCGCGATGGCCTCGGCGCGGGGCGCCAGGGCCGCGGCCTGTTCCGCGGATTCGGCGCACAGGCGGATATCGGCGATCTGCGGCTGGTCCACCGGCATGCCGATCTGGCTGACCAGCACCACCTGCGCATCCGACACTTCGTCGATCTCCGCCACGATCGCCTCGGCGATATGGGTGGCCGTCACGTTGTACAGCTTGCCGACGTGGGTAATCGGGTTCTTGCCGGCGAAGGATTCGATGGTCATCGGACGCGACGGGGTGATCAGCCCGTTGGCCCGATTGCCGCGCCCGGTCTGGCCGTCGTCACCGGCCTCGGCCGAGGTGCCGGTCACCGTCAGGTACACGCTGTCCGCGTCGGGATCGTCGGCGGTGTTAACCGACACGTCCGGCTCGCGGCCCAGGGCCTCGGTGGCCACGCGCCGCACCTGCCGGGTCGCATCGGAACGCGCGGCCAGATAGGCGTCCGCGTCCTCCAGCGGCGCCCCGATGAAGGCGCAGGCGACCGTCAGGGAGACGTCCTCGCCGCTGCGCACCCCCATCACCTTGACGTCCTGACCACGCGCCGGCGGCGCCTCCGACCACAGGCTCATGTCCGCCGCGAACACCGCCCGCTCCAGCGGGCTCAGGGGCGCATAACCCACCCCCAGCGAGGTATCGTTCGCCAGCTGCGGCACGCCATCCCGACGCTGGCGCTCGAACAGCTCCACCAGATCCTGCGATCCGGGACGGATCAGCGAGTGCACCCGCACGTGGCGCTCGACATCCAGAGCCGGCATGTGGGCGGCCAGCCATGCACGGCAGGCCTCCACCGCCAGCTCGTCCACCGCCACGGTCACGCCGCGATACTCGCGCGTGGCCCGCCCGGCGATGTACAGCTCGATCGGCTCGTCCACCTCGCCCCCGCCGAAGGCCGGGCGGGCGGCGCCGCCGCGCAGCAGGACCTTGTCCACGTTGTGGTGCAGCACGAAGTCGAAGCGCTCGCGGTATTCGCGCGACAGCGCCAGACTCACCTCCTCCGCCAGCGCATCACACAGCGTGTCCGGATGCCCCAGTCCCTTGCGTTCCACCACCTCGACAGGCTGCAGGCCCGCGGGCCGCCCCTCGAGTTCACTGACCATGATCTTCACGCTTGCCCCCCTCCGGCGACGGTCGTGACGGCGATCTTCTCACTGGTGGCCGGCCGTCGCCACATGCAGGCCGCAGCCAAGCTGCCCCGCGGTCCTGCGCGGTTTCAGTCGCTGCGCGGCTGCGGCGGAACGGCTTTCGCCTGCAGACTCGAATGGAGGCTCAGCCCCGTCACGGTCAGCAGGATCAGCGCCATGCCGAAGAGCTGGACCGCCGCCAGGGATTCATCCAGGAACACCACACCGAACAGCGACGCGGTCACCGGCTCGACCATGGCCACGATGGAGGCCACCGCCGGCGCCGTGTAGTTCAGACCGACGATGTAGAAGATGAACGACAGGCCGGCGCCCAGCACGCCGAGGATCAGGAACAACGGCCAGCTCGAGGTGCTCAGCACGTCCACCATCTGCCCCGGATCACCCAGCGAGAAAAGGATGAGGACCAGCACCGCGAACGCGATCACCAGGATCGCCTGCGGGCTGCCATGGGGCGCGGCAAACTTGAAACCGAAGATGAACACTGCGTACGAAAGGCCGGAGGCCAGACCGGCACCCGCGGCGATCAGGGTCACGTCCCCGGCGCCGATGTCGTAGATCCCGGTCAGCAGCACCACGCCCAGCAGGACCATGACGATCGCCACCCACTTGAACAGCGTGGGCCGCTCAAGCCCCAGCGCAAACGAAACCAGGTACACGAACACCGGCGCGCAGTACATCAGCGTCGCGGCCACGGCCACGCTGCCTTCCGCGATACTCAGGAAGTAGAAGGTGAAGTTGCCGGCCACGCCCAGGCCGGCCACCGCCGACCAGAGCCACATGCGACCGCTCGCCAGTCCGCTGCCCTGCGGACGCAACGCCAGCCAGGCGAGCACGAACAGCAACCCGATCGCACCGCGATAGAACGACACCACCACGGGATCCCAGCCCTGCCCCGTAAGAATGCCGCCGATCCCGCCGGATAACCCCCATGAAAACGCCGCCAGCACAACGAGCAGGGTGCTCAGCCCGGCCAGTTTTTCGTTCGTAAGGGATTTCAGCGGGTTCGGTGAGGCATTGGGCATTCACTTTCCTTTCATCGGTCGATGATGCGAGAAAACAAGGGACGTAAGTGTAACAGCCCCTCGCAAACTGCCCCGGCGCATCCACTCGATGTGGGAGAACACCCGGGCGCTGCCCCTGCCCTTGCTCGCCACGGACGACCTCGATCAGCGTGTTGAGGGCATCGCTGGCGGTGACGGGATCGGAGTTCTCCGTGCCCCCCTCACATTCCTTGCCGCCGACCGCGCAGGACGCACGGGTGTGTGACCTGCGTCGATTGCCGCACCCGAGGGGAAGGCCTAACGTCACAGGTGAGCACCCATCCCCCTGTGTGCTCGGCGCCCCGTCCTCTCCCGGAGGTCGGGGCGTTTTCGGTTGCGAGCGTCCGGACCGTGAAGAGGCCGCACTTCCGGGCGGCACACGGCGAACTCAGACATTCGGCTGATGGAAAGGCCCCACCGCTTCGCTATCTTCCGAAGTACACGCATGCACATTCGGGAGATCCGCCATGAACACCACCACCGAACAGAAGATCATCGCCGCAACCTCGGCGGTGGCCCGGCTCACCGCCCTGCACCACTGGCTGGGCGATCCCGCCGATGCACCCGGGCATATTTTGCCGGCGCCGGTGGTCCATGCCTGGGCCAAACGCGGCGAGCCGGGGAGCCAGCACGAAGCCCTGGCCGGGGCGATCGGACGCGGCTGGATCCGGGTCACCCCCGATGGCTATTGCCTCACGAGGGACGGTCTCGCCGCGCTGCAGACCTTCGTGCCGCATTTTCGCCGCCTGGCCCGCCAGGACGCCGAAGACCGCCGCCCCGGGCACCGCACCCACCCGCTTCTGAGCGGCGACGCAACGGCGTGAGCGCAACCTTGAACATGAAGGAATGCGAATCGCGTCAAACTTTCCTCCGCAGACGGTTTTTCGAAGACGCGCCTTACCGTAGGTTACTGCGCTTTTTCCAACACGGAGGCAGTGAACACGGTGAGCTATTCGGACGTTCAACAGAGTTACGGGCGTTGTCGCCGCGAAGGGGATTTCGCCGAGCGTTTCTACGAACGGTTCCTTCAGGCCGACCCCCGGGTGGCCGAAGTCTTTGCCAACACGGACTGGACCCGGCAGAAGCGGGCGCTGGGGCAAGCCATCTCCGCTGCTCTGAGTTATGCTGAGGGGGAGACATTCATGCGCTCGACCCTCGAGCGCATGGCCCAGGTGCACAGTCGCCGCGGGTCCGTCCCGATCGAGCCGGCGCTGTACGGTCTGTGGCTGAACTGCATGGTCCGGACCGCCAGCGAGACCGATCCCAAATGGACGGATGAACTCGCCTCGCGCTGGCACGGGGCGGTGAGCCCCGCCATCGATCTGTTCATCGAGCACTACTGAGCGGAGCTGCCCGAACCACCGGAGCCGCCAATGACGAGCCGCCTGTTTATCGCCGCCCTGACGATTGCCACGCTGCTCGCCGCACCGGCCCTGCAGGGCGCGGAGAAGCAGTCCGAGCGGCCGAGCATCGGTCTCGCACTCGGCTCCGGTGGCGCCGGGGGGCTGGCCCATATCGCCATCCTGCAGGTCTTCGACGACCTGGGCATCGAACCCGACCACATCAGCGGTACCAGCATCGGTGCCGTGATCGGCGGGCTGTACGCGGCCGGCCTCAGCGCCGAGGAGATCCTGGACGTCTTCGACGACTTCGGTGGCTCGCGCATCGACGCCCTTTCCGGGCTGGTCGAGTCCGATGTGCAACTCACCGAGCTGATCCCGCTGCGCCTCGGGCGCAACGCCGTGCTCGACTCAAGCGAATTCCTTGAATTCCTCGCCAAACACACCGATGCCCGGACTTTTGACGATCTGCGCATCCCCCTGTCGGTGGTAGCTACCGACTACTGGAGCGGCGAACCGGTGGTCCTCCACGAGGGCGAACTGTTCACCGCGATCGAGGCGAGCATGGCCGTCCCCGGCCTGTTCGAACCGGTGCCGCAGGGCGACGACCGGCTGCTGATCGACGGCGGCACGTCCAACCCGCTCCCCTGGAATCTGCTGCAGGAAGAGCACGACTTCGTGATCGCCGTCGACGTCTCCGCCAGCCGCAAACAGACCCCCAACGATCCACCGGGCCTGACCGATCTGCTGTTCACCACCTTCAGCATCATGCAGCGCTCGCAGATCCGCCACATGCGCGAACACGACCCGCCCGATCTCTTCCTCGAGGCCGGCAGCGCGGGCATCCGCCTGCTCGACTTCAACCGGGTCGAGGAGATCGTGGAAAAGGCGCAGCCCAGTGCCGAAAGACTGCGCGAGGCACTCGAGACCCGGCTCGATCCACCCGCGCAGACCGACCCGTAGGCCTGCCCGAGTGCAGCGCGGCCGGGCTCAGATATGCCGTGAGAAATCCCCGTGGCGGCAATGACCGAGCAGGTTGCGAAACGCCGGGCCGTCCAGTCGAATCAGCGAGACGTGGTCGCCCCCCTCCACATAGACCCTGTCCTGCGCCGCGAGCGATTCATCCAGGAGAACCTCCAGACCCCATGCGGTACCCAGCGCCGGGACTGCCCCGTGTTCGCAGTCCGGGAACACCGACCGCACCTCCTCTTCGGTCGCCAGCCCCACATGCTCGCCGAGCATGTAGTGCAGCTTGCCGAACTGCAGCCGCCGCGTGGCCGGCAGGACCGCCAGCATGTAATGGCCGGCATCCTCCACCAGCACACCCTTGGTCAGTTCATCGCCGGGTACGTGGGCGGCTTCGGCCGTCCGGCTGGCGGAATCCGCACGCGGATGGCCCACAACGTCATAATTCACGTCCCGCTCGTCGAGAAATTCCTGCAATTTAGTGCTGATCGTCATCGTTCTGCCCCTCTCGCCGCGGCCGGGTCACGCAAACGCGGATCCATGCCTTCAACCCGAGGATAGACAGGCAGAAGGCCACGAGCTCGCCACTTTCCACCACCGGGGCCCGCCCGGGTCCTTCGACGGGCTGCCCCGGTGAGGGAAAGTCAGTTTTCCAGCTGCTGCTTCAGATGGTTCAGGGTCTCGCAGTGCTCGTGCTGCGGGCTGAAGAGGATGATCTCGGCGTCCTCTTCCACCCGGAGGGTGTGCCCGGGAGGCCAGTAGAAGAGATCCCCGGCGGCTGTGGCCTCCTCGCTACCATCCCGGTAGGTCATGATCAGGCGGCCCTGAATCATGTAACCCCAGTGGGGTGACTGGCAGAGATCCTCCTTCAAACCGTGGAGCAGCGGGGTGATGTCGGTGCCCGCATCCAGCGAGAAATACTCCCCCGTCATCTCCGTGTAACCGGACGCGTCGCCGAACTCCAGGGCCTGACGCGCGACGGCCCCCGGGGCACTGAACACCTCGGGCACTTCGGACTTCGCGATGCGCATGATCTGCCTCCTTCCCGTCCAGCGGGGCTTGCTTCCAGACCACAAGGCCTTGCATGGAGTCTAGAAGGGTCCGCGGCCCTGTCCACGCGGGGCTGCCCCCGGAGTGACGGGAACAGGGCATGCTTCACATCGCAGCGGGGAGTTGCAGGGGGTTGCAGGGCCCTGCACGCCCGGGGCCGGAAGTCCGCCGGTGTGGCGGAGGTCACTGACCTGGCCCGCATGTCATTCGTTTTCGTCGGGCACGAAGACCATGGTGCCGTCTTCCAGCTGATACGTCGTACCGGCACGCACGCCCTGTCCTTCACCGATTTCGCCGCTGCTCTCGTAGCGGTCCAGTTCCTCCATGGTCTCCGGAACCACCTCACCCTGCTCCGCTGAGTCCACGTCCTGAATCTCACTGGCGGCACTCTGGGCGACCATGATCAGCAACACCACGATGATCACCAGGAACACGTCAACGATGTTGACGACGGAAAGGATGGGATCGGCCTCTTCCTCGGAATCCAGGAATCGGCTCATGTGACCGTCTCCTGCCGTTCGACCTGCTTGAGAGCGGTAAGCAGCCAGCGGCGCCGGACGGTCAGCACCCAGAAGGTGATCGAGGCGGTGATGAGTGCAAGGATCACCGCCGCGAAGGCCACCACGAGTTGTTCACCGACGGTGGCCAGATCCCCGTCACCCAGGGCCAGCAGTGCGGGCCCGAGCGGGATCATGGTGGCCACCAGTCCGAGCATGGGTGCCGTCCGCGAGACCACCCGCAAGGGCTCCAGTTGACGCAGGACCACCAGCTCCAGTTCCTCGCTGTCGGCACTCCCGAACCGGTTCCGATAATCCTGCAGGGGACAGGGTGCGACATCCCTGCGCCGCTGCCAGGCTTCGAACGCGAAGGCGCCCAGTGCATAAAAGGCGTACGCAAACAGCGCCATGATGATGAGCAGCACCGGGACGAGAAACAGGCGTCCCAGCTCGTACATGGCCATTTCCAGTGCAGTCATGATTCCGCTCCCGTTCGATGTTGGGATCCGGTGGATGATCGGCGCCCGCGCAGAGCCTGGTGGACCACACCCGCCAGGAAGAGCAAGACGAGCATTGCGATGTACACGAGGACCTGCCACGGAGGTGCGCCGAACTCTGCTTCCGGCTCCGGTTCCGCCACCGGCTCCATGACACTACCGCTGACGGTTACGGGGTCGCTCGCTCCGCTGGCATCGGCATCCGGAACCGCCACGGTATTCATGCCAAAGCCGGCCGCCGTTTCGGCCACATAGGCGTCGCGATCCTCGCTGGTCCCCGTTTCTCCATGCTCGCCAGTCCACTCCTGATGCTGCTCCACCAGGGTTTCCAGTACGGCCTCGTCCGGCGTCCAGTGGCCGGTCCGCGCCGCGTCCAGCATGCGTTCGGTGATACGGGTCAGCGCCTCCGGATTGTGCTGTTCGAACCACTCCTCGAGCCCCAGTTCGTAGGCGTCATTTACGTAGATGTCGAAAAAACGATCCCACTGGTCGTCACGCACCATCTCCGGCGCGGTCGCCTGCCAGCCCCACAGGTTCTCCACCGTGTCCTGGAGCGTGGTCGTGCCGGAGTAGCCTTCGTCCACCATGCTCTGCAACCAGCGCGGGTGGTGATAGCGCGTGCGGATCTCCCGCGAGAGGAACTGATCCGCCCGCTCCATCCTGGCGTCCACCGGGTCGCGCAGATTGCTGATATAGAGTTCCGGCCGCTCGCCACCGGCCGTCTGCACCCCCAGGGAAAGTCCGCCCAGATACTGGAACGGGTCGTCGGACGAGAGTAGCCCGAAGACGTTGGAACTGCGGGCGAAGACCGCTGCATCCACGCTCCCGAGCTGTCGCTCGAACAGGTTGATCCCCGGTACGGTCTCGCCCCAGTGGTCGGGGTCCGGTCCGTACGCGTGTTCCAGACGGTCCAGGAAAACCCGGCCCATGTAATCCTCATCCAGGGTCTCGCCCTCGGACCAGGCGTCCACATCGGCCACGGCGCCTTCCAGACCGGTACCGTACTGACCAATGTCCGCAGAGAAGGCACGGGTACGGCTCAGGCGTTGTACCGCGTCGGCGTCCAGATCGGTGCCTTCCAGTAGCTCCGCAAGCGTACGGGTCATCGCGTGGACGGGGTTATCCGGTTCTTCACGTCCGGCCACCTCGGCGGCGGCACGGGACAGCAGCTCGAGGGTACCGGCGAAGGCATCGCGGTAGAGCCCGCTGGCCTGCAGGACCACGTCGACCCGAGGACGATCGAGTTCATCCCGGGGAATGACCTCGTAGCCCTCCAGGCGACCACGGTCGTTCCAGACCGGCTCGACGCCCAGCGCTTTCATCACCTGACCCTCGACCACACCGTGGTGGCGCATCACCTCCATCGACCAGAGCGTAAACGCCAGACGTTCCGGCGGTTCCCCGTGCTCCTCCTTGTGATCGCGGATCAGCCCCTCCATGAGCTCGGCGCCGGTCTCGTACGCTGCACGGGTCGGCACCCGTGACGGATCAAAGCCATAGAGATTGCGCCCTGTGGGCAGCGAATCCGGGTTGCGCAGGGGGTCTCCACCCACCGATGGTTCGACGAAAACTCCGTTCAGGGCGTTAATCAGTCCCTCGGTCTCGCCGCCAGCCTCGCGCAGGGCATCGAGGTGGACCTGCCCCTGCTCCAGATATTCCGTCACATCGGAGTCCGCATCTTCGAGCGGGCTCCCGTCCAGCAGATGCTTCTTCAGCAGACGATACGGCTCGGACTCCACCACCGCGGTCTCGAAATCCCCCGCGAAAAGCTCCTCGGGATCCACCGTCGTGGCCTTGTGGTAGTCCTCCCCCAGCATCTGCATGACGGTCGACAGCAGATGCTCATCGTCCGCGGGACGCCCGAAGGTGTGCAGGCCAATGGGCTCGCTCTGTTGCGCCAGCTCGTGGATGTAATCGTGGGCGGCGTGCACGTAATCGTGGAAACGGCTGGCCAGCTCTTCGTCACCAAAGCCGAGATCCTTGTGCATGTCCAGCTCGCGACTGGCCTCGACGATCTGCTCTTCCACCCGCTCGCGGGTGCGCCCGTCGTCCAGTTCCTCCCAGTCGTGGATCAGATCATGGAGGTCGACCAGCTCGTGATACAGCGCCGCCGGGGCGAAGGGCGGTGTCTGATGCGACACCATGGTCGCCCGCGTCCGCCGTTTGGCGATCGTGGCCTCGGCCAGGTTGTCGACGATGTAGGGGTAGACATGAGGAAGTTCGCCAACCACCGCGTGAGGATCGTCCTCCAGGGCCAGACCGCGGCTCTTGCCCACCCCGTACTCCGCCGAGCCATGCGTGCCGAAGTGCACCAGGGCATCGGCCTCGTGGCCCTGGTGCAGCCAGGCGTAGCTGGCCAGGTAATCGTGGCTGAAGGGAAGGTCGGTATCGTGGTACTTCCCTTCTCGTTCCGGGTCACCCGGCATGGCCCGGGGCGGCTGCGGCAGCACCGCCATGTGGCCTATCTCCAGCCGCGGGACGACAAAGTGCGGCTCACCTTCGTGCTCGACGACGGTGGGCGCAGCTTCCGGCTCGCCCCACTCCTCATTTACCCGCGCACGCAACGCCTCGCCTCGCGTCGCCAGCCATTCGCGGTAGGCACTCACCGGGTACAACTCGGCCAGGTCATCGTCGACCAGCGCTTGCAGATCCGCATCCCGATAGTAGGCCCCCACCAGGCGTTTCCCGGCCTCACTGATTTGATCAGCGTCGACGGCATCCACGGTGTAACCGGCATCGGCCAAGTCCGCGAGAGTGGCTGCCAGACTCTCCGGGACGTTCATGTTGGAGGCGGAGAAATTGGTCTCGCCAGTCGGATAGTTGTAGATGTACACACCCAGGCGCTTGTCGGCGTTGGGCTTGCGCTGCAGATCCACCGCGTTGAAGGCCCGCTGCACAAGTGCATCCAGCTCCGGGCGGATCGCCACCACCTGCTGGTCGCCGGAGCGTTCCGCGGCGACCACGGTCGGATCGGTGGCCCCTGCCATTTCCGCCATGGAAAAGTAGAACGGCGTGCTGCCGCGGGGAAAGCCCACGTCATCGCCCCGCCAGTCGGCCTCGGAGCCATCCCGGTAAATCAGGCCCTGCAGTACTGGCACGCCCAGGGAAGCAAAGTCCTCGCGGCGGTCATCCGGGTTGAGCATGACCCGGTAGAACAGCAACGCGTCGATGGCCGGTTCGCCCTCCCGAGCCACCAACGGCTGCATGCCCTCGGCGTCATTCACCGGACTAAAAAACGGCAGGGCCACGCCTCCCTCGGCTTCGATCAGCTCGACGGTGGTGTCGATCCAGTCCGTGAGGGTATGGCGCACGTGGCTGTCGTGGATCGCGATACCAATCACGGGCCGCTCACCAAAATCCCCGCGCCAAGCCTCGTACTCGTCCAGATCCTCGAACACCAGACCCTCGTAGTCCGGGTGGTAAATCCCCCGGTCCGGGTATCGCACGGGATCGGGCACGGCTTCGGCGTGGCGACCGAATACCGCCGCGTCCAGGTAGGCAAAGGCGTGTTCGAAGTTGCGCGCACCGCCCTCGGTCAGGTACGCAGCGATGCGTCTGGCTGTATCGTCATCAAGGCCGTCGGCATCCGCCTGACCGCGATGGACGACAACCACTGGCGTACCGGCGTCCGCGAGGGCCTCCCGCAACGCGGCGACATGGTCCGGGTTGGCGATCGCGTGGCTCGGGGCAAAGACGATCGCCAAATCCCGGTCATGCACCCGACCGGGATCCGGCTCGGCCTCCAGGTCCTCAACCCGACCCGTATCCACATGGATGCCCTGCTCCTCGCCGATATGTTCGAACTCCTGAAGCACCCCGGGGCGCACGGTTTCATTGCCAAGGAGCAGCATGCGGGGTGTATCTGCGGCTGCCGCCGACGCGACACCCGCCAGGATGAGGAACGCAAGAGAGCGCGACCACCGGGCCAGGTCTCCTCGAAGGATCCTCATGGTCAAAACTCCCAACTGGCAGAGACGTAGTAGAAGCGACCGCGGATCTCACGGCTGAAGGCCTCGTCGATATCCCCCAGCCGCTGATCGGTGACGTTCTCGATACCCGCCTGCACCGAAAACCCGTCGGCCAGTTCCTGACTCATGCCCAGGTGGAACAGCGTGTAGTCGCGCGTGCGCTCACTCCCCCGCCGCTGGGAACCGATGTATTCAGCGCGCAGGTTTGCAGTGGCCCCGGGCCAGACAGCCGCCTCGGTGAGGAGGTTGAAACGCTGCCGTGGCCGGTTTTCCAGGGTCTTGCCCGTGTCCCGGTCCTCGGTGTCCAGATACGTGTAGTTGGCGCGGACGATGCCGGACTCGCCGAACCGGTACCCGGCCTCAAGCTCCACGCCCTGAGTCAATGCGCTGTCGACGTTCTGATACTGTCGAACCTCGGGATTAGCCGGGGTCCGGAAGTCGCAGTTTTCGATGCAGCGGGTATTGATGAGGTCCTCGATCTCGTTACGAAACAGGGTCACGCCGAACTCGCGCTGGCCGTCATCGTGCTCGAAACCCAGGCTGTAACTGTCACTGCGTTCGGGCTCCAGGTCCTCATTGCCGATGATTACGAGGGTCGGGATAGGGGGGCCACCCTCAAAGGTATCCGTCGAGCGACGCAGGTCCGGCGCACTGAAGCCGCGGCCGTAATCCGCCTTCACCCGCGTAGTGTCGGTGAAGTTGTAGACCACGCCGGCACTCGGGGTGATCTCACCGGTGTAATTGGTGTGGTCGTCGAAGCGCGTACCCAGCGTGACAATCAGTCGGTCTTCCAGCAGGTAGCTGCGGTTCTGCACAAACGCACCGCGGTGGGTTACCGTGTCGCCGAATTCGCGTTCACCCCCGCGCTCGCGCCAGAAACTCTCGCGCCGATAATCGGCGCCCGCCGTGACTTCCTGTCCTTGCCCCCAGTGACGGGAGGCGCTCACGTCGATGACATCGTCGGTGTGCTCGTCTTCCCGATCCACATGCCGCGACTCGCTCTCGCTTCGGGAGCGGTATGCGTCGAAGCGGGCATCCCATGGACCGATTTCCACGTCGTAACGGATCCCGGCGCTGTAGCGAAGGAGGTCCAGCCGACGTTCGCCGTCCTCGCCCAGATTCGCACGACGCTGGTCATCAGCGACGTTGAAGAACACCTCGATCTCGTGGCCCGCAGCCGGCCGGTGGAAAAGACTGCCATACCCGGTAACCGCTTCCCGACCCTCGATCTCGTCCACGCCCTCCTCATCGGGATTGCGAGAAGCGTTCCGGTTCAGGAAATCGAGGCTCAGCAGCGCACCCGTGCGCTCTCCCAGCGGACCGGCGGTGTACAGCGAAAGATTGCGCTCTTCGCCGCCCGGGCGGGGATCCGTGACACCGACACGTGTCCGGACTCGCCCGGTCCATTCATCCTCCGGCGGACGAATGATCGCATTGACCACGCCACCAAGGGCATCCGCCCCGTACAGAGAGGACAGGGGCCCGCGCACCACCTCGAGGCGCTCAATGGCTGCCGTCGGGAGCTGTGTCAGGCGGAAATTACTGTGGCCCACCAGCGCATCGGTGTTGTTGATCCGGCGACCATTGACGAGCATCAGCGTCTGCGATGGTTCGAACCCGCGGATCCGAATCTGACTACGCCCGTCCCGCTCGTTATCCACGGCAACGCCCGGCAGATCGCCCAGCAGATCCGCCAGGGACGTGGCCGGCTTGCGTTCCACATCGTCACGCGTGACCTCGGTGTAACCCGAGGGAGCTTCTTCCTTGCGGATGGCGGAACGGGTTGCCGTTACCACCACCGGCTCAATGGAGGGCGTCGATGCGGTCTCGTGATCATCTTCCGTCTGCGCCATGGCCGGAAAAGCAAGCATGAAGGAGCCGGTCAGTAACGGCGCGAAAATCGGGTGGAATGTTTTCATTGTTGGCCTCGAACCTGAGCACAAACTTAACGTTATATCGTTTCTTTTTTGGGGCGCAGACGACGCTCGAACCCGGCGAGGGAAACCGATGCGAGGGAGATAGAGGCCCACGCCAGACGGGGAGCGGTGCGTCACGCGAGAGGCGGGAGCTGCAGGGGGCGCGCATCCCGCTTAACGAAACGTTATCTTATAACATTCCGATTCCGCAAGCGGGACTGACGGCGGCAAGGACGCCCAGGGACGCATCCGGCCGGCGACGTGAACGTTTACGGACTCGTCACCCCCGGGCGGCAACGCGTCGATTGCCCCATACTCCCGAGGCAGCAAGTCCGGACTGACGGGAGAAGGGCATGCTTCGCATCGCGGCTGTGCTGTTGCTGGGCCTTGGGATCTTCGCCGGCTGGATCGCCGCGCAGAGCTGGGAGGCCATGCGCGTGCTCCAGGACATCGAGGCCGGCGCGGGGCCGAGCGCGCTGAAGGAGCGAACCCCCGAGCCCGCGCGCGAAACGCTGTCGCTCACGACGGACGAAGGGGACATCGCGGCCGACCTGTACCATCCCCGACAGGAGGTGGGCGCGCGCATCGTCCTGGTACCGGGCTTTACGCCACAGGGCAAGGACGACCCGCGGCTGGTGCAGCTCGCCCATACGCTGGCGCGGGCGCGCTTTCTGGTGCTGGTGCCCGACCTGCAGGGCTCGAGAGCGCTCAGCGTGCGCCGCGAGGATGCCGCGACCATCGGTGATGCCGCCGCCCTGCTCGCCCGCCTGGAGGTGGAGCGCGCACCGGACGAACAGGACGTGGGGGTCGCCGCCATCTCCTACGGCGTGGGCCTGGCCGTGCTGGCTACACTCAAGCCGGAGGGAAAGGAAACCATCGACTTCCTGGTCGGGATCGGCGGCTACTACGACACCGGGAACGTCGTCACCTTCGCCACCACCGGGGCCTACCGGGAACCCGGCTCGAACCGGTGGCAGACGCGCACGCCCGACCCGCTGGCGAAGTGGCTCTTCCTGTGGGGCAACCTGCATGTGCTCGATGACCGCGCGGACCGCGCGCTACTCGACGAAATCGCCCGCCGGCGCGCCGCCGACCCCGAGGTCCCCATCGACGACCTGAGCGACCCGCTCGGCGAGGAGGGCCGAAGCCTGCTGGCGCTGATCCTGAACGATGACCACGAGCGGGTACCGCAGCTGCTGGATGACCTGCCGGCCGGCGCGCGGGAAGCCATCGAGTCCTGGTCCCTCGCCGAGCACGATCTCTCGCATCTTTCCGGCCGCGCCCTCCTGATCCACGGCCGGGACGACACGATGATCCCGCATACCGAAAGCACGCGCCTCGCCCGTGCCATCGGCGACACCGACCTGCACCGGATCGACGGCTTCTCCCACATCGACCCGCATGGCGTCGGGCTCATCGGCCAGTGGCGGCTCCTGCGCGCGATGACGGACCTGCTGGCATGGCGCGACGATGGCGCCGTACACTCCGAAAACCGAACCCCGCGAACCGAGGACTTGCCATGAAGGGCTTCACGAACCCGTTGCTGATGCTCGCGCTGTTCCTGGCGCTGCTGGCCGCACCCGCGCACGCGCTGGACGGCGACACGATCGACCGCTGGCTGGCGGCGACCGAGGAACTCAACGAGTGGAGCGCGCAGCAGCCCGACGTGCAGGAACCGGAGATGGACGCGCAGGACGACGAAGCCTCGATGGCGGAGATTCGCCAGGCCATCGAAGAGGTGGCGCGCATGGAGCAGGAGGTGGAGGAGATCGCCGCGCGTCACGGCTTCGACAGCAGCCACGAACTGACCGAGATCGGCTCGCAGATCTTCAACGCCCGGCATGCGCTGGAGATGGAGCGCCGGCTCCCGGAAATGGAGCGCGAGCTGGACGAAAGCCTGCAGCGCATCGAGGACGATCCGGACATGCCGGCGGAACAGAAGGCGACCATGCGCGACGCCCTGGAGCAGCAGCGCGAGATGCTGCACAACGTCGCACCCGACGTGCCCGAGCAGGACATGGAGGCGGTGCGCAGCCGCGAGGACGAGCTGGAGGCCCTGTTCAGCAACTGATACCCCCCTTGTTTGGAGGGGGCACATCTCCGGGGACGGTGCCATATTGATCCTGTTGAGAATGCAACAGGACCGTCCGGATCCAGGAGATGTTCGATGCCCGCGAAGACCCGTTTCCGCAGCCGTTCGCTGGTGCTGGCCCTCGGCCTGCCCGCACTGGCGATCCCCGCGTTCACCGCTTCGGCGGATGAGTCGCCGATCCAGCTCGAACCCCTCGCCCTCGATGGCGGGGGCGATCACTACCGCTACGGCGTCCTGACCGACATCCAGGGCGACGAGATCCGCTGGACGGTGACCCAGGGCCCGGAGATCACCCGCATCCATCCCGACGAGGACTACCGTTCCGGCCTCGGCGGGCGCGAGGACCTGTTCACCGGACCGGCCCTGGATGGCGAGTTGTATCGCAAGGAGCAGGAGCTGGGGGTTCTGCTGCCGGTGTTCCAGAGCGAACAAGTGGAGCCGCCGCACACGTTCCAGGACATGTTCGACAACCAGCGGCGAGTGGAAGAATATCGCGTACACGTGGCCGCCACCGGCGAGACGCGCGAGATCGCCGGGGAGACGGCACAGGGCTACCGCCTGGCCGCGGTCACCGAGATGACCAACCTCGACAGCGACGATGAAGAGGCCCTGTTCTCGGTGAACCACGGAACGGTGTGGGTGTACGAGGACGTACCCTTCTCGTCGGCGCTGCTGCAGCTGAGCCCCGGCATGTTCCGCATGGCCATCGGGCCCAACGTGCCGAACGGCCTCGAGGCCCATTACCTCCACACCTTCGGCGAGGCCCTGGAACCGCTCGGCATGCCGGCCGGCCTGCAGCTTCAGGGCTTCCACACCTCCGCCGACACCCTGGAAACCATGGAGGCCCAGGACTGGGCGCTTGAAGAAGACCAGTCACCCGGCCAGGCCTCGGGCATCGCCTACCGGATCGAGGTGACCGAATTCAGCGACGACGCCGACGCACCGGATTACGCCGCCCTGCAGGAGTACCCGCGCGCCGGCGCAGCCGCCTTCGAATACCTCCGCACCCCGCCCGTGCTGGCCGACATGCTGGATGCCTGCATCCCTCTGCCCGCGGACATGCCCCGCGACGAGCTGGCGGCGATGCTGGAAGAACAGGCGACCTTCGACGGGGCCCTGGAAGGAGCCCACTCGGGTGCACTGCTCGGGCAGGCGGCCTGGGGCGGCCAGGAAGATCCGCAGCGAGGCGACGGCTTCGCCCTGGTCGTGGAGGCCTTCCTGCCGGAGCTCGAGACCGCCGCCTGCATGATCTTCACCCGGGTGGGCGCGGGCGTTCCCGATGACACCGGCACCCTCGAGATCGCCGACCCGCGCAGCACCGAGGCCGAAGGCCGGCTGGCCGCGCACCTGCTGGTGGGGGATGTCAGCGAACCCGGCGACATCACCTTCCTGACCGTCGGCCAGGGCCTGAGCGGAGAGGTCCGGCTGGATACCGCCGAACCGGACGGCACGTTCCACGGCCACCTGGACGTGGAGGGCATCGCCACCCCGCTGGACGACCTGGGCGCCAGCGACGGGTTCCGCCTCGAGGGCGAGTTCTCGGCCATGCAGTACTGGGACCGCGTGCCCGTCGCTCGCTGATTCGCGTGCGTGACGCCCCGCCCCGGTGCGGGGCCGTCACGCCGGGCGGAACACCATCAGGGCCACCACGACGAGCATCGCCGAGAAGGCCGGGACGCCCAGCCAGAACCACAGTCGCATGCGGCGGGCGTAGTCGGGTGGCAGATCGACGCCCTCGCGGATCGCGCGGGCCGAGGTCTCGCGCATCCGCAACTGGAGCCAGACCACCGGCAGCCAGCAGGCCCCGGCCAGCACGTACAACGCACCGGTCCACAACAGCCATGCGCTGTCGAGCGGCCAGCCGGCCAGCCACACCATCACGAACCCGGTCAGCGGCTGCAGAATCACCGCCGGGGTGGTGAACCACCAGTCCGCGCGAACCACCAGACGGTCCGTGACCGCAATGGCCGCCGCGCTGCCACTGCGCCACACCATGTACTTGTAGAACGCGCTGCCCAGACCGGTCCCGAACAGCAGGATCGCCCCCAGCACGTGCAGCGTCTTCAGTCCGAGGTAGAGCATCGCCGGGGCCCCTCCATTGCGATCAGCATCAGCGTGGCCACGATCAGGGGCAGGTTCTTGCTGAGCGGCCCGAACGGGTCGATCCACAGCTGCGGAAGCAGCAGCCCCGCCCCCAGGGTGTAACCGGCCATCATTACGACCTGGATCCACGCCACCTCGCGCACCCGCCAGCCCGCGAGCAGTGCCAGGCCCAGCAGCACGTCCACCAGCGCCAGACCGTAAAGGGCGGTGACGCCCGGGGCGCCCGTCAGACCGGCCGACGCCAGCAAGTCCAGACTGGCCTGCGGCGGATGCAACAACGCCGACACCAGCCCGGTCCAGATCCAGACGAAGGCCAGCGCGAAGCGCAACAGCGGGCGCAGGCCGTACAGCCGCGCATGCCACAACTCCGCCTCGCTGGACGGCCGGGCCGCCAGCGCCCCGGCAAAACCGCGCGGACGCCACCCGAACGCGCGTTCGAATGGCTCCACCGGGGCCGTGCTGCCCCGCCGCAACAGGTCCACCATCGACCCGTTCACCGGAGCCACGCGCAGCCGGCCTGCCAGCGCCGCCCCCGCGCGCGCAAGCCGCGGCGCCACCGGCAGGGCTCTCCAGCGCCCCGCCCCCAGCCAGGCGCGCCAACGGGCCAGCACCTGCGCCGCCGTCACCGGCTCGCCCCCCACACAGTCCAGCACCTGGCGGCGCGGCTCGCCGCACTCGACCGCCTGCACCACCGCGCGCACCAGGTCATCGACATGGACGGGCTGAACCATCTGCCCGCCGTCGCCCACCAGCGGCACCCACGGCAACACCGCCAGGGCCCGCAGAAAGCCGGTACTGGCCCCGCCTTCGCCATGCACGATGGACGGCCGCAGGATCAGCCAGTCCAGCGGCCTGGCGGCCAGATCCGCATCCGAGCGCCCCCGGCTGCGCAGCCAGGGGTCGTCGGCGGCCAGGTCCGCGCCGAGTACCGATATCTGTATCACACGGCCGACCCCCGCCTGCTCGCAGGCCGTGAACAGCGCGGCAGGGGCGCGCTCATGCACGGCCGCGAACGACTGCGCACCCTGCTCGCGGGCAATGCCGGCGGCATTGATCACGGCATCCATGCCCGTCACGCGTCCGAGCCAGTCCTCCGGCCGATGATCCCGGGTGAAATCGCAGTGGACCGGTGCGGCGCCACGCGCGCATCCGACCACCTCGTGGCCGCGCTCGCGCAGCGCCCGCTCCAGATGGCGCCCCACAAAGCCCGTGCTTCCGGTCAGCAGAATGCGCATCCCGTTGCCCCCGGCGCGCTCATTCACCGCCGGCCGCGCCGCGGGCGCGGTCGGTCAGTGCGACCTTCCAGATCACCAGGCCGATCACCGACAGGGCCAGGAACACGCCTCCCAGCGCGTGGAACAGGGTCCCGCGGATCAGCTCCACGGAGCCCATGCCGCCGTGTTCGGCCGCCAGCAGGATCACCTGCAGCAGCGGCGCGATCAGCACCATCAGCCGCGTGAAATTGACCCAGAAACGCGCAGCGGCCTCGCTGCCGCACACCTCCCCGAGCAATGGCTCAAGGGCCGGCTGAATCAGATGAATGACGACCAGACTGATGCCCAGCGCAGTGGCCATCTGGATCCCGAGAATGACAAGCGGCTGGATTTCCATGGCATGACTCCTTTTCCTTGGTTTCGGTTATTTCTGTCTATACAGAAACTGCCGGGCAAATTTTTTTACTTGCCCAGCAGGCTCTGGATCCGCGCCCCCATCTTCATCAGCTTCACCAGGGTATCGCGGTCCAGTCCCCGCATCTGCTCGTACCAGCCAAGCAGCTGCTCGAGGAACTCGAGGGTATCGTTCATGCGCGCCTTCGCCTCGGGGGTGGTTTGCGCATCGGATTCGCTGTCCAGCACACACTGACGCAGGGTCGTAAGGGTCGGGTCCAGCTCGCGTTCCTTGCGCCCTTCGAGGATGGTCATGAAGATGTCCCACACATCCTTCTGCGACACGAAGTGATCGCGTCGGTCACCCAGTTCGTGCACCACCTTCACCAGCCCCCAGGACTGCAGCTCGCGCAGGCTGGTGCTCACGTTGGAACGGGCCACGCCCAGGGTCTCGGCGATGGTCTCCGCGGTCAGCGGGTGCTCGCTCAGGTACAGCAGCGCATGGATCTGCGCCACCGTGCGGTTCACGCCCCAGCGCGATCCCATCTCGCCCCAGTGCAGGACGAACTTTTCCATGGTCGGGCTCAGTTGCATCGGTCCGTTCTCGTATTTCTGTTACGACTGAAATTAGCGAACACATCGAAGCCCGTCAAGCTGCCCCAGCTTCCTCCAGCCCCGCGAAAGCGTGATAGCCTTCACGCTTTTTCAACAGGGGAAAACCACGCCATGCTTCGACTGTCCGCCGCCATCCTTGCCGCCCTGTTCGCCTCCGGCTGCGCGATCTCGCAGGAAGTCGAACCCGTGCCGGAGCGTCAGGCCATCGAAATGGTCTACGTGGAGCACAACCCGGACGTGCATATGGAGGAGCTGAACGACTCGCTGGTGGGCATGTTCGAGGACATGGGCATCGAGTCCGAGCAGTACCGGGGTACGCGGCCGGACGACGCCGAGCATCACCTGGAATTTACCGCCAACTGGACCTGGGACCTGGCCATGTACCTCACCTACTTCGACGCCCGGCTGTACGAGCAGGAGCAGCTGATCGGCACCGCCGAATACGACGCACGCCGCGGCGGCGGACGCCCCGACAAGTTCGGCCCCACCGAAGAGAAGATCCGCCCGCTCATGCAGGAACTCATCACCGGCGAGCCAGCCGAGGATTAAGCGCCCGGGCGGGACCGGCCGGCCCTGTCCGGACCCTGGTCCCGCCCGGGTTCAGCCCTTCAGCGCCGCGATGGCCCGGACCGTGTTCTCCTTCACCGGGCGCGGGCGCTCCGGGCGGAAGCGGCGGATGTACTCCACCAGCTCCGGCCCCGTCAGCACCGGTACCGACAGGCCGTCCGAACGCCCCAGCGACACCTCCGGGTGCGTGAACAGCACGATCGGCTGGATCCAGCGCCTGGCCTTGCGGCCCTTGAGGTACTCGCTCAGCAGCCACACCTGCTTCTTCACCTGCCGCACCGGGTTGCGCATCTGCTTGGTGTAGCGGCTGCCGCGCCGCCCGGTCTTGCTCACCGTCCACTGCGAGGCCTGCTCGTCGCAGTCGATGGCCCCGCTGTTGTGCTTCACCTCGATCACGAACAGCGCCTCCGGCCCCGCCACCACCAGATCCGCCTCGGTCACGCCCGTGCGCGAACGCTCGTCCGGCAGATCCACCTGGTTGAAGACCGTGAACGAGTCGGGCAGCTCCGCCAGATACTCCAGCGCCGCATCCTCGCCGCGCGCGCCCGCCTCGATGACCGCGCTCCCGCCCACCAGACCCACCAGTGCGACCACCCCCGCCAGCGTCACCAGCCCCACCAGCGGATGCACGAAGAACGCCCCGAGCGCCACCGGCAAGCCCAGGAGCAGCGCCAGGTTGCGCCCGCGCCTCTGGATCGCCTGCGACTCCTCGGTCAGACGGTTTGCGGTGATGTAGCGGGTATCAGCCATGGGTACGGAAGCAACCCCTATTGTCTGGGCGGGTCAGCTGCGCTTGCAGTTATGCTAAGACCCAACGGTGTTCTGGCGCCAAGGCAGCACGGCATCAAGCAGGTTGCTGATTCACCCCCGCCTTCAAGGCGTCCGTATGCTTTCGAACACGCGCAGTTCGACATCCGGCGCATCGGGATCCAGCGGCGCCACCACGCGAAGTTCCAGCTCCGAGCTTGCGCCCGGAGCCAGCGCGGGCACGATGGGGCGTAGCCCGTCCGGCCCGGGAAAGATCTCCGCCACCGAGACCCGCCAGTCGGAACCGAAGACGGACCGTACCTCCGGGTGCCTGACTCGTCCTGCCCCCACCAGTACGGGCTCGGCCTCAGCGGAGAAACCGATGACCAGATGGAGGGGGCCGACCAGCGCCATGTCGGAGTGGTTGGTCATCCGGACGGTCTGACGAAGCGCAAAGCCACCGGACGGTCCCGGTTCGCGAGTGTCCCCGACTTCAAAGGTCACCTGATCGGTCACATCGGCCGGCGTGGAATCCACCTCGTCTTCATCCGACACACGAACGCCGATCCACTGCGTGGCCGCGCCCGCACGGATCTCGACGGCACTGGTCCCGGGCGCGCGAGATCTCAGCGCCCAGCGATCCCCCTCGGGCGCTCGCACGACCTCTACGACCGAGGCGTCCGTGACACGCACGCGGCTCCCCTGGCCCGGTCGGGACAGGTTCGAACGAGTGCCCGGGAACGTCCGCCCGTGCAACTCCAGCGTTCGTATCTCGTCGGGGCCCAGATAAAGCCCGTTGGGGCGCACTTCGAGAGATCGGGGCTGACCCAGAACACTCAACGCCGCCAGTCCCGCCCGGGTGGCCAGGGGCTCCTCGAGTGCCCGACGGACCTCCCCTGTCCCGGCGCTCGAACTCGACCGCACCGCGTCCGCCACCGGGAAATGCGCGCCCCAGCCGAGAGTACCCGCGACCAGCGCCACGCCGAGCAGAGCAGGACCACCAGAGCCCCGGGGACGCAACATGAGCCCCACAAGCCCCGCCAGCAGCAGGGCCGGCCATGGCCATCCTCCGAAAAGCGTCCCCACTTTCAGGCCCAGGTCGCCCAGCCACCCCGCGGGGATCCCCAGCGCGGCCCGGACCCAGAAAAGCCCCGTGAGCAGAAAACCGGCCAGCCCGACGGCCAGCAGCAGCCGGACTCCCGTAGCGTTCGTCAGAGCGGGGGCCAATCTCCGGCCCTGCCAGGCATTCGCCAGAGCGAGGCCCCAGGCACAGGCGACCAGAACAACGACACCCCATCCCCACCGACCCCCGATTTCGGCCGGAGGCAGCGCCACGAGGAGCAGGATTGCCCCGCTCGCTACCGCAAACGCACTCCATCCGGGCGCACCCGCGCGCACCTGGGCTGGCCCCGTCGTCATCTCTGCGCGACCCACCAGACACCCCCCCACAAGAAAAGAATCAATGCCGAAATCACGGGTATCATCCTTCTCCACGGTCGGACACAGGCCAGCGCCCAGATGTTTTGCGGCCAGGGCCGTACAAGTGAGACCGCAGTAGCCGGTTCCTTACCATGAGGATACTGGCTTTTACCTTGGGGGTACTCGAATCACATGGGAGCCAACAGCGTCCGGAGCTAGTCGAAGGGAGATTGCCAGGCGAAGACCGCCGACTCTGCTTTCCCGGGTCGCCTCAGACACAGATGCAGTTCCTGGTCATTGCGCCATTGCATGGCGTAGACGGCGCCGCTGAGCAGTTGCACGGGCTCGGCGTCGACAGCCGTCAGCCAGGTATGCGACAGCCCACCCCAGCTTCCGCGCAACTCGCGAACCACGTAGGCAAGCTGCGTCTGATCGGGTGACCAGGCGTGATCGGATACCATCAGCGAGCGCGTACTCCAGCGAACGGGTCGGTGTTCACCCAGCACGCGGCCACCCGATAGTTCCAGCCTGATCAGGCGCGGATCCACCTTCTTGACTTGCACCTTGCCCAGTTGGGTCCAGTCATCCCAATACGAATACGGCGCCTGAAATCGCCAGTGACCGATGTCTTCGGCACCACATGCAGCGGTATCGGCGAGTTCCATTCGATCGGGCCGGTCAAGGTCGATTGCGTGAACCACAGCCGGTCGTTGCTGGCCACGCGGTTTCACTCTCAACGATGCGGAGGACTGCTGCACGGGCGTCGCCTCGTTGGCGTCGGGAGGCAACACACCGGTCAGGAGGCGTTGTCCATCACGACTCCAGCAAAGCTTGTCGATTCGCGGTGCGGCGGATGCCGCGTCGCCGCTGCTGTCGCGCCCATCGGGTTCCGGCAGATGGCGGATGCCAGTGTCCAGATCGAGCAAGGCCAGCCGATGCTCGGGAGGGGCATTTTCACCGCGATTGGTCCACAGCCAGAACGCCAACCATTGCCCATCGGGCGAATAACTCAGCGGCAGATGGTCGCCGCAATCGATGCCCTCGGTACCGGCTACCCTCTCACCGCCGGTACTGGCAGGTTCGGTGTTCGGGTGACATCCTGCCAGGCTAACAACCAGCAAACCGATCAGTGCCAGCCCCGCCAACGCCCGTTCGAAACACTGCATAGCCCCCCAGAGCCCCCGACCGCAAAGCCGCCCTGAACGGCATGCCAGACTCTCAATAACAGCTGGCTCAGTTATTTCCAGGGCGGGTCAGCTGCGTCTGTAGACCTGCTTACGATGACCGACCTTCACAACCGTCACGACCAGGAGGTCATCCACCACTTCGTAAATGATTCGGTACACGCCTTGCCGGATGCGGTAGCGCTCCTGTCCCGAGAGCTTTTCACTGCCGACCGGACGGGGATCATCCTGCAGCGCCTCCATGCGCTGAAGAATGCGAGCCACATCTTTGTTCGGGATTGAACGAAGGTCTTTGGCAACGGACTTCTTGAATACAAGCCTATATCTTTCCATGAGCCTTCAAATCATCGAGCAGGGCCTCATAGCTCATGGTTGGCTCGGAGACCCGTTCCTCGAACGCCGCCAGATCTTCCTGATCCTCGGCCAATGCCGCACGAACCGCCTCGTTGACGATATCCGACAAGGAACGATTCGTATGCGCAGCCTTCAGCCGCAGCGCCGCATGCAACTGAGGATCGAAATAAACCGTCGAACGTTTCGGTGTCTCGCTCATGGAGCTCCTCCACACAACCACACCAAGAGATTTTAGCGTCAAGACATCACAACGTCAAGACATCAAGCGCTGCCACATTGCGGACAACCGGGTGCCACCAGCGCCGCGTGACGCTCCCGCAAACCCTCCACGTACGCCCGTCGGGTCTGGCGCAACGGGTTCTGAAGCCGGAACGACCGCCGGTAGATCTTCCGGGTCCACTGGGCCTGAAGCTCACCGCCGAAGATCCAGCCCCCGCATGTTCTTCGTCTCGATGACGAAGATGCCGAACCGCGACACCAGCACATAAGCGATCTGCGTGGTGCCGACCGCGGTCTACAAGGCCCATGGCCCCCAGCCGCATGGCAGAGGAGGCAGCATTCATGGCTTGCCCTCCTTCCTGATCCGCTCCTCCAGCGCCTCCAGCTCCTGCAAGTCCTCGGCATCGGCCTCCGGTGCCTCGTCTCTGCGCCGCCGGGATCCTTCAGGCGCTGGTCGTCCATGACGAAGCCCTTGACCAGGTACTCCTCCAGATGGGCAGTGGCCCACTGGCGAAACTGGGTGCCCCGGGGGGAACGCACCCGGTAGCCGACGGCCAGGATCATCGGCAGGCTGTAGACACTCACCTTGCGCCGCACCTGGCGCGCCCCTTCCTGACGAACTATTAAGTTTTCCTTAATAGTTGCCTCGGCGGGCAGCTCGCCGCTCTCCAGGATGTTCCTGACGTGGGTGTTGATCGGGTCACGCGCCGGTTTGGAGCCAAGAAGCGGCGGAAAATCGGTCGCTGTGTAGCCGGTGGTTATGTTTCGTCATCATCAAGGTCGGACATACGCAATAGCTGACTACTGCGACGCACAGTCAGAATATCAATCTGATCCTTGATGCTATAAATCACCCGGTACGCTCCAAATATCAGCTCCCTTATGCGAGGTGATCCCACCTCCGGAACCATTCGTCCACTTTTGGGGAAATCAGCTAACCGCTCTACTGCGGCAAATAAATCATCAACCCACCGTACCGCAGCATCCGGACTATCTTCTGAAATATACCGCGCCATGTCCTCGACACGCTCCAGCGCAAGCGGGGACCAGACGATCTTCATTGGGTCAGCCCATTCAAAACCCGCCCCTTCGCATCTTCATGCTCTGTACCATCCCCGGAGGCTATTTGTTCTTCCGCCTTATACACTTCTTCTAGTATTTCCAGACGTTCTTGCATCTTCTCGTACTCGTGAACATCCACCAGTACTGCAACGCCACGACCCCTTTGTGTCAGCACCATAGGACGACGGGTTTCATGGAGCTGCTTTACGAATGTGGCTACCCCTGCACGAAATTCAGACAGAGGACGGATATCTTCATCGACTCGAACCCTTGACATGGAAACCACCCAGTACATTTTGGCGTACGTTTAAGAGTACAGCCTTGCCTGAAGGCAAACAAGGTATCCGAGGGAAGGAACAGCCGGGCTCAAGAGTCCCCGCAGTAGAACTACCCGATCACCCGCCCCTCCCGCACCCCACGCGCATACGCCTCCATGAAATGGTCGCTGACGAGGCGCCAGCGGGCGCGGGTCTTGCCGGGGAACAGGCGCAGCAGCTTCGGCAGCAGTTGCACCGCGGCGATGGCGAGCACGGCCATGACGATGCCCTTCGCGTACCATGGCAGGGTCACCATGCCGAGCGCCTCCAGTCCGGTGAGGCCGCCCCATACCAGCAGCAGCGTGAGGCCGACCAGCACCGCCTGACGCCAGCCGACATCCTTGAAGACGCTCCACCAGGACGGGTCCTTGCGGATATCGCCGTTGCGCTCGATGTAGACGTTGCGGCCGGTGTGTCGGAACCCGCGCGCCACCGGCGGCACCCGAGGCACCAAGTCGGCGCCGTTGACCACCCGGAAATGGGGGTAAGGCGACGCGCGCTCCAGGTGCCTGGCCTGCTCAGTGCCGAACACTCTGGGAGAACCGAAGGTGTAGACGGCCGCGAGCTGGCCGCTGTCGCCGAACAGGTCGCGGTAGAGGTAGAAGGCGGCGAGTTGGGCCAGCGCGCCGCCAAGACTGTGTCCGGTGCCCACGAGTCGGTCTTGTTCGCCGACTTCCCTGGCGATGATGTCCTGATAGTCGGCCTCGGTGCCCCGCCACGCCAGCACCCAGCGTCGGCCGCCCTCCCCCGGCGTTGAACCGCAGCGCGCCAGATAGGCGTTGGTGCCGCCGTCGCGGAAGATGACGACCTGCTCGTAGCCGGCGGCGGTGAAGGTTGTGGCGATCTCGCGGTATGCAATCAGGCGAAACCTGACATCTATGCGCCATAACGACAAAGCTCACCGGCGGCCATGCAGTGCAGCGGAATGGCCGTCCGGTGCAGCGCCTTGTTAGCCCAAGATTTCATTCATTCGCTCCTGGAAGTAGCTTGGATATTTTTCCATCACCGCATTTGCTCCGTCCCGGTCTTGTTTCAGTGCCTTCGCGAGATCCTTCTTCTGAGTCGCTGCCAGGTTCAAGGATACGGCAAGGTCCTGAGCGATGACTCGGTCCGAAAAGCCAAGCTCATAAAGGGCAATGGTGGTTTCGGTGGGCAGACCATATTTCAGTCGCTTTTGAAAAAGCTGCAAACGATTGATCAAGTCTCCGGTGTCATCTTGGTCGAGAGTTTCGATGAATTCGCACACAGCGCCTACAACAAGCGCTCCGTCATATGCGAGCGTCCCTTCGCAGACATCGATGACATGATCGATTTTGAACTCCCTCCGGCGGGTACCCCATATCATCTTGGCTTTTCGCTTACGGATGATTTCCAGAAGATCGCTGAACGGCTTTCCACTGATCCATCCATGTGCGATCTCTTTGAGTACCTCCGGTTTATCGAACTTGGTGAATATGCCACCGTTTATATGCCGGGTGAGCAATGGCCAGGCAAGATCGAGCGCTTCTGTTTCATCAACAATCGAAAGCAGGCTGTCAGCGCTGGACTGAACCCATCCCTCAATGGCTTGGGCATCCAGAATACCGTAAAGCGTCCTGCCGTAGATTTTACGGCGAGCCGGATCGGTGATGTTTGCCGAGATGTTCCCAGCGAGAAGCTGAAACAACTCGCGGATATGCTCCCTTTTCTGATCATCAGCCAGGAAGAAAGCAAGCGTCCCTTCGGCCAGGCGGGTCACATCTGCTTCCGAAAGACCATCCTCCGATTCATCCCAATGGGATAATAGAAAGCTCTCGACGGCACAGATGAGGCTGATTCTCCAGGCGACTTGCCGCTCGACACCGTCTCGTGAGAAATTTTTTTCTCCATGTTGTGCAGATATCCCGGCAGCCAATTTGGCAACTTCATCAGGATCGTCGATATAGGCCTTGGCAAAATCCAGAGCCTCCATGGTGATGGTGTATTTCTCGTCATCGCTCTTGATGGGGTCGAAGATCGATAGAAGATTGCTGATGCATGGCTCAGAATTGCGCGGCTCCAGAAGTTCTTTCACCTGTTCCCAGCGCCATTTATCGTTTCTGGCCTTTCGCTTGTCAAAGATCACCGGATCGGCAAACAGGATGCTGCCTTCGGTATGCATCCCGGCTCGGCCAGCTCGGCCAATGAGGTTATGGAAATCGCGAACTTTGATGCGCTCCATACCCTGGTAGACACTGGTCACGATGAGGTATCGAATCGGAAGGTTTACACCCTGCGCCAAGGTTGATGTGCAAACAACGAGTCGCACAAGGTCGTCACGCATGGCATGCTCCACCGCCAGCCGAATACCATGCGGCGTATTGCCATGATGAGAAAAAATTCCGTATGCCGCGCTCTGAGACGCCGTAGCGACAGCGCCGAGATTCTCGACATGCAGATGAGTCAGCCGCTCAACTTCCTGCGCGTCTGAAAAATCAGACGGCCAGGCCAGGGGCGCTCCTCGCTCAATAATATCGACGGCCTTTTCGCATACGCTCGCCGCTGTCGACTTCCTTCCGCAGAAAACAGCGATACTGCCATTCGGGACCAATTTCAGGCCAAGGTATAGTGCGATAGCCTGCCCATCAGTCTTTTCAGGAAAACAACGGTCCTTCCTTTCCCGCTTCTTCCTCCCGAGATTGAATCTTTCAATCACCCTCGGAACGAAAAACTCGTTTTGTTCGGCGTCACGGCTGTCGACGTACTCGATCCTTCCCAACTGATCGAGCCAGCTCGCGAATCCGACCGACCTGAAAGTCGGAATCAGGGTTGTGCCTTCGACGACATTGGGTTCCCCGTTCAGCCATTCCCCAACAGCCTCGGCGTTGCTGATGACCGCTGAGATCAGCACCTTCTGGGTTCCTTCAGGAATCATGGATCGCAGCGACGTCAGGAGCAGCTCGTATGTGATACCTCGGGTGCCGCTGTCGAACTGGTGGCCTTCATCAAAAACCAGCAGGCCAACGTGGTCAGCGAGTTCCGGAGCGTGCCGAAGGACGTAGAGCAGCTTTTCGGGGGTTACGACCAGGATTTGTTGGTGCCCCAGGAGTTCGGCAATCTCGAAATCGGTTTGTAGGGCGTCGGACAATTCATCCACCTTGGTGGGTTCGTTGTGGAATGCCTCGACAAGGCTGTTCTTGATCTCATGGCACAGCGCTCTGAACGGGGCGATGATGATGGCCAGTGACACGCGCTCGGCCAGAAACGCGCTTCGAAGGATCAGTTCAGTTGCCTTCGTTTTGCCAGCGCTGGTGGGCATTTGAACGATGGCAGACTCACCTTTGAGAACATCCGCCTTACCCAAAAGGTGTTGCGCAGGCCAGAGTTCCTTGATGAACGAATCCTTTTGCAGCGCATGGAGCCATTTGTCGCGGGGCAGCCCGGAATATGACGGCAAAGCCCTCCAGGCAGAATTTTCGAGCTTTTTCCTCAGAACCGCCGCGATCATATCGCCAAACAGAAGCTGCCTGGGTGTGCCGAATTCATAGACGGCTTCCCTCAGCTTCGTGGCGAGATCGAGAAGATTTTCTTCGCCATTTCCATCCTCGAAAAACTGGAGAATCCATTTTGAAATCTCGTCGATGAATCCACCGAATGGTCCCTCCGTTTCATCAAAATAGGTTCGCAGATCAGCCTGCAACAGCCAAAGCAACAGCTCTTCCAAAGCATCGCCATCCAGATCCGGACAGTCACCATCGATGCGCTTTGCTAATACCGAAGCACTCCCAGGCAGATCGCACAGATAATAGGAGGCGGAGCCCAGAAGCACGAGGTAGGGATCAAGTGTCTCGTTCAGCTTTGACTGGAGGTAGGAGTCGAAAAAGCGGGCGGAAAATAGCAGATTGGTTTTCAGCTCTGCGATAGAATCGGGATCTGGCTCCTCCCGGTTGATGACGGCGGCGAGGTCACCGAGCAGGCCAATCGAGATGGTGAAGAGCTTGGCCGGATCTTGGGTGATCTTGATGTGATGCTCTTCAGGAACACCGTACTCGAGCATCTTGGCCTTTGACCGTGTGACGCCCAGCAGGAGTTGGGATTTCTGTTCAGGCCTCATCCGCAGCCCTCCTGTAGAGCTCATGGACGAGTGCCATCATCTGATCCCCTTTGATGACCACTAACGCAAGCTCACCTGAATGCGGATGAGAGGAGGCATCGGTCGAGGATGTCAGGTGGCCGTCAAAAAGCGGATTCTCAAAGAGCGCGACAGCCCCATAAACTTCCTTGTATGGGTGATCTACTTCGTTTTGGAAACGCTCAATTTTTTCGGCATCATCGAGCTCATTCCTGCCATGCAGCCTTTGCTTGACGGCATTTAAGGACTCCGCCTTCCGTGCGATGTCTTTTGCCGAGCCATCTACCGCATCTTGAAGTCTCGCCTTGGCTTTCTTTCCTGAGAAATGCGCCTTCGCTTCAAAGATCGCCAGCCTATCCTTCGAAGAGGCTTTGCCATCCTTGACGATATGAAAGCCGATGATGTCACTGCCTTTTGTCGACTCGTTCCGGATGGTTTTGTCACCATAGCGAGTACGTGGAACCCAGTAGCCAAGCAGATATTCAAGAAAATCGGCAACCAGCACTTCTCCAAAGTCGCCAGCGCGGATGCTTGGTCCTGGCGCATCTTTTGGGTCCGGGAACTTTATAGTGTTGAGATACTCTCCGCGAGAACACTTGTACCCTCTGCGCCAATAATCGATTTCGCTGTCAAAGCAGTAGTGATTCCGAAAATGCCTGGCCCAGGCCGAGAGCACTGCCGCGTCGCTCTTATGACGGAACTCCCAGACCTCGACTTCCTTGCCGTCGGCAGTCTTCAGTCGTTCGCCGGTGTCGACGAGCCATTTAGTGTGTTCCGAAGTCCAAGGCATTCCATTTCCGTGTCTTAGTATGGGGGGGCTAACGCGGCGCATCAGCGGCCTGCGGAAGGGGCGCTTTTCTTGCGTAAGCAAGAAAAGTGACGCTTTCGCAGGTCCGCTGCATGCGCATGGTTAGGCCTTCTGATGCCACACATACCTCACTTCCACAACCTGAAGGCCGCCGATTGAATCGTTTTTAGTGCTTCCTTCGAGCCGCCAGCCTGTTGCGGCATAGAAATCTCGGGCGCGAGTATTGCCCTCGAGCACCCAGAGCGTCAGCTTATCCCAGCCACGGCGCACGGCAGCAGCCTTCGCCCAGTCCATGAGGTCTCGCCCAATGCCTTGGTGCCAGATTGATGGCTCCAGGTAAATGGCCGTGAGCTCGCCGGTCGCATCATCGGCATCTTCGTCCCGAGAAGGAGCAAGGCTGACGAAGCCGGTGATCTCTGAGCCCGTATCGGACACCGCGATCTCGACAGTTCCCTGCGAGAGGGCTTGTTGCCAAGAGCGAGCTCTTCTCTCTGGCGAAAGCGAGTCGAGGTACTCCTCCGGAAGGTGCCCTCGGTAGATCGCTTTCCAGCTCTCTACATGCACCTGCGCAATACCAGTGGCATCAGCTATTGTTGCACGGCGTATCATGGCGCTCGGCCTAACGCTTGCAGCATGGGCAAAATTGGAGCGTAGCCGAAATTTTGTCCCTGTGCCTGCACTTGTTAAAACTTGGATAATCCGGTGAGCAGTGGTTCGCCATAGCTCCATACCAGCGCACCGAACGCAGCATAGACAAGGACTGCGCGGTGAAGAAAAGCGACTCTATGCTCAAAAAGTACGAGCTTCGCGTAATACTCCGTCTCAAGGCGAAGAGCCGCCATGTCAAGCGTACCCTCTATTCTCCGCGCCCGAAATTCCGCTATGAGCCCAAACACGCCAACCAAAGCACCAGACCGCTCGAACCAAGAACCAATTGATTCCTCACCCGGCCTGATCCCTGGCGCCAAATTCAAGACCAGAAAAAGGCCAAGAAGACCCGAAAGCCATGCAATGGCCCATAACCAATCTCGCTGGGCTGCACGCCTAAACTCAGGGAAGAGCTGGTTGTCATAAACCTCATCTGGAAATGACTGCGGCCTCTGCATTCGACTCCCGTAGTTTTAACGCCGCGCTCTGCGGCAAATTTGGAGTGCAGCGGAAAATTTGTCCGACAGCAGCGCCTTGTTATGTGAATTAACTGTACAATCAAATCCTCAGCGTCTCTCTGCAGAGCTGAGCTCACGAATCAGCTTCTTCTCTACTTTTGATTGTGAAAGATCTTCCTTGTGAGAAAAATAAACGACCTTAATCCCATTATCACGGCATAGCTTCAGTTTTAGCTTGTCCCTTTCTTTCGTTTTCTTTAGCCCTTCTTCCCCGCCGAATAACGCCACAGGACGATAGTGCTGCTCACCTTGGTACTCTATTGCCAATGCGAGATCTGGGATAAAAATATCTAACCTTTGTTTTCCGAGCCAATCTGGGCTTGCCTCCCGGATCACCTCGTATTCCGAAAACAACGACTCTACGAGCCGAAACAACTGCGTCTCGCTAACCCATCGCTCGCCGACTTTAGGGATACCCAACATTTCTCGCACCTTATTTTCAGCATCCCGCACAGAAAGTTCGTCCTGTATTTCAAACTTTCTCATATAGGCGCCATATTTGACTCGCACAGAGCTTCCATACATAGGATGACAGAAGAACAGGTTAGAAGGCTTTCCCGTGCACAGATGACAGATGCCGGCTCTATATTCAGACTCGTCAACCGAACGGAGAAACCTATGCGGCCATCCAGAACTGGAGTAATTGGCGCGCTTCTGTTTTGCGACTTCTAGGTGTTTCTCTACCGCGGACCTAAAACAATCGCATATATAAAGACTACCGCAGTTTATGCAGCAAAATTGCTGGAGCCACTCCCACACTCCATGTTTTACCGGACGCAATAAAGAATCATGGCAGTTGCATTTTTCTACGATTTCCTTTCGGATCTCTTCCAGCACGCCAACTAAGATGACTGGCTGAATTAATTCAACCAGATACCTTTCTCTGGTTTTCATTTCCTTGTGTTTAAATTTTATTGTCTTTGAGCCATCCCCGTATCTCACAGAGTTAAGCCTAACACAGCCACATACATTCAAGTCAGATTCACTAATCTTGACGCCAGGGATAAGATCAACCTGAACTTTTACATACCAGAACGGATACCCACCTGAGTCTACCGCCTCCTTTAGTGAGTGCATCGACGGCGAACCGTTCTCGGTTACTTTTACATTCATCAATTGACCATCGTGAAACGATCTGGCGACTGATTTTTCGATCTCTGATTTCAGGGTGTCAGATAGAAGCTCATGCAGGGTTGAAGCCCTTATACCAAGCCCATCCTTGACTTGGCGAACAAAACAATCTTCGTTAACATCTACAGCCAACACTGGCATTCTAATTACGCCTTATTGCTAATCTCGGAAGCACATAACGCCGAGTTATGGTCAAGTCTGGTGTATGAGCGATCGCTGGTTCAGGCGGCGCTCCGGTCGGTGATGGAGGATGCCTCGTCGTTGGTCGGTTCGGTCTGCTCGACACCGTCGATGAACGTCACCCCGCGCTCGAGCTTGTCGAGCCATTCGTAACCCCGGAGCCGACGCCAGCGCTTCTGCGCGCTCTGGCCGAGCTTGAACGTCAGGCTCAGGACGGTGTCGCGGGTCACGCAACCCCGGGTCTTGTGGGTGCGCAGCCGCACGGTGGCGAAGGTCGATTCGATCGGGTTGGTGGTCCGGATCGACTGCCAGTGCGCGGCCGGGAAGTCGTAGAACGCCAGCAGGTCTTCCCGGTCCTTGGCCAGCGTCTCGGCGGCTTTCGGGTACTTGTCGCCGTAGGCGGTCAGGAAGGCGTCGAAGGCCTGTTCGGCGTCGGCGCGGGTTTCGGCCATCCAGATCGCCTGTAATGCCGACTTGGCCTTGGGCTGGCTGCGCTTGGGCAGCCGGTTCAGCACATTGGCGGTCTTGTGGACCCAGCAGCGCTGGCGGCGGGTGTCCGGGTAGACCCGGGCCAG
>NZ_KB897991.1:0-46677 GCF_000377325.1 Thioalkalivibrio sp. ALgr3
CTGCGCTCCTACGAGACCTCCCCCGACCGTAGGAGGCCAGCCCTATGGCCGATCGGGCCAGCCCCGGCGCCGGATCGCGCAGAGGGCTGCGCTCCCACGGGGCAGCGGTGCCGGGGGGAGAGCGCGCACAAAAAAGCCGCATCGACACCCAGCCAAGAAAAAGCGTCGATGCGGCGGGGGACTCCCTTCCCGCGGCGTGTCGGGACACCACCCCGACGTACCGGTCCAACGGAGATGTCACGCAGATACAGCAGCATGTCAGTCGCGTGGCAGGCTCTCCGCCCCGGCGCCTCGATGAAGGCGCCACGGCGGGTGAGCACGAGGGTTAGTTTCCACCCTGTCCACGCATGAGTAAAACAAGTTTTTGTCACGTAGTATGTGAGTCAGGCTCATGAAGGAGGGCGGCATGCTGGAGATCCGGCATTTGCGGGCACTGCACGAGATCGTGCGCCTGGGCAGCGTGACGGCGGCGGCCGAGTCGCTTTGCGTGACCCAGTCGGCGCTGTCGCACCAGCTGCGGCAGCTGGAAGAGCGCATGGACGTGGTGCTGTTCGAACGGCGCAGCTCGCCGGTGCGCCTGTCGCCGGCGGGAACGCGCCTGCTGCAGGCGGCCGAGCGCGTGCTGCCGGAGGTGGCCGCGGCCGAGCGCGACATCGCCCGCATCCGCGACGGCCGCGGCGGGCGGCTGTACCTCGCGCTGGAATGCCACAGCTGCTTCCAGTGGCTGATGCCCTCGCTGGCGGCCTTCCGCGAACACTGGCCCGAGGTAGAGCTGGACCTGAGCCTGAGCCATGGTTTCGATGCCCTGAATGCCCTGCGCGAACGCGAGGTCGATGCGGCGGTATCGCCGGACCCGGTGGAAGACCCGGAGCTGATCGCGCTGGACCTACTGGAATACGAGAACCTGCTGATCGTGCCGCGCGGCCATCGCCTGGAGGGGGCGAACTACGTGGAGCCCGCCGACCTCCAGGGCGAGACCCTGATCACCTACCCGGTGGAGGAGGAGCGCCTGGATATCTGCCGGCACTTCCTGCACCCGGCGGGCATCTCGCTGCCCCGACGGACCACCGAGGTGACGGCCATGCTGCTGCAGCTGGTCGCCAGCGGGCGCGGCGTGGCCTCGCTACCGGAATGGGCCCTGCCGGAACTGGAGGCACAGATGCAGGGCGCCGGCACCGGTTCGCGTGGCCCCGGGCGTTCCGCCATCGCGCGTCTGCGCATGGGCCCCGATGGCCTGTGGAGCACCCTGCGCCTGGCCATCCGCCGCGAAGACGAAGGCCTCGCCTTCATGCAGGACTTCGTCGGCATCGCCCGTGACGAACTCCACCAGGCCTCCGTGCGCCGCGGCTGAAAGGGACGTGTCTCGACTATACTGCTACCCTCGAAGCCAGGTCTGATACCAACGATGAGTCCAACCGTATTCAGAGAGAAGGGGTATCGATTCTTTTTCTTCTCGCGAGAAGAAACGCGCAAGCACGTCCATGTGGTTTCGGCGGAGGGCGAAGCAAAATTCTGGCTGGAACCGGAACTACAGCTGGCGCAGTCATGGCGATACAACCGGGCGCAGCTGAAAGAGATCGAGTGGCTGATCGAGGAGCACCATCATGAGCTTGTCAGCGCATGGCAACGCTATTTCGGAAGTTGAGGTCACGAACATTTCGGGGCATGGTCTCTGGCTGCTCGTGCGAGGCCAGGAACTGTTCATGCCCTACGACGAATTCCCCTGGTTCCGTGACCAGCCGGTCAGGGCCATCGTGAATGTCGAAGAACCATCCCCGGGACATTTCTACTGGCCCGATATTGATGTCGACCTGACGCAGGAGATCATTGAGCACCCGGAGCGGTTTCCGAACAGGGCGACCGGCTGATCGGCGCGGGGTCAGCAGCCGCCACCGCCGCCTCCGCCGGCCCCTCCGGCGCCGCCGCTCGAGCCGCGGGTGCTTTCTTCCAGCCACATGGCCATATGGCAGGCGATGGCGATGGCCCCGACCGGGCGCGGATGGATGACCTCGACGAACCAGCCGCCGGTCAGGCCGGTTTCCTGCTTGGGCCGGAAGGTGGCGACCATGTCGCGGTTGTCGCGCAGGGTATAGCTGAACAGCCCGCGCCAGTCGGTGCGTTCGCCATTGAGCTGGTAGTGATCGTCGCGATAGCTGAACAGCCCGCTGAGCGTCTTGCGGTCGGTGCTGGTCTCCTCGATCTGCGTGACCGTGCCCGCGCCGGCGCGCCAGACCTCCTGGCGCTGCGGCATCCCGAAGAAGCCGACATTGCGCTGAATCTGCTGGAAGAACCCCGCGTCCGGCGGGTCGGCCAGGCGCATGCGCGTGGTGGCGAAATGCAGCTCCGGCCTGCCGAACCAGGCCGCGAGCCCGCCCGAAGGGCGCCGCAGGCGGGCCACCGGCGTTCCGGCCTGTCGCAGTTCCGCGATGCTGCGGGTCTTTTCGCCAAAAAACGGCAGCCGCTTGAGCGGCGAGATCTTCACGAACTCCAGCTGCCCCTCTACCGGGCTTTCCTCTCCCGGCGGCGGGGATCCGGGCCCCGAGGGCGCTTCGGCAACCCCGGAAGCCGCGTTCGGTGAGGGGTCGTTCGGTTGCCACTGGGCCGCCGGCCCGTAACCACGCCTGGCCATGCTGATCTCCTTCCTGGATTGCGGAGGGCTGTGCATTCAGCCCGAGTATAGGCACGGCACGCTCGCCGTGCCCCGCATGAATGCATGGGGTGCAATGCCCGGTCCTGTTGCCCGGCGCCGATGCCGAAGAGGCCTGCCAGATCGCCGAACGGCTGCGCCGGGCCCTGGCCGCGAATGGGTTCGCGTGCGAGCACGCTCCCACGGGCGGGGGCGCGCACGGGCTATACTCGAGGCCCATTTCTGCGGGAGGCGTCATGAGCCGGCTGTTCGAAAAAAACTACCCCGAGCCCGGCGCGGCACCCGGCCACGGGGCCCATGCACGCGAAGACGTGGGCGAGGGCGCCCGGGCTTGTGCATGGCATTACGGCCATGAGCGGCTGACGGAGCTCGATGCCGACCGGATCCTGTCCGGAGGTGCGGGTGACACCGGCGAGGGTTTCATGTGGCTGCACCTGCAGGGTATGCCGGGGCCCGAGCAGCTCCGTGCCCTGGGCAATGCCTTCGGTCTGCATCCGCTGGTGCTGGAAGACATTCGTCACCAGGGCCAGCGCCCCAAGGTCGATTTCTTCGACAACGCGCTGATGGTCATCCTGAGCCACCCCCGGCACGAACAGGGCCGCATCGAACTCCACCAGTTCAGCCTGTTCGTGGCCCCCGGCCTGATCATCAGCATCCACGGTGGCGAGCAGGATCCCTTCGAGCCCGTGCGCGATCGCATGCGCAGCGCCAACCGCAACTTCAACCGCCTGGGCGCCGCGTACCTGGCCTACGCGCTGATGGACGCCGTGGTGGACCAGGGCTTCCCGGTGCTGGAAGAGATCAGCGAGTGGCTGGAACGCCTCGAAGACGAGGTACTCGAGCGGCCCGACGCCAGCACCCTGGCCGAGATCCACCGGCTGCGCCGGGAACTCCTGGTGCTGCGTCGCCAGCTCTGGCCTGCCCGCGACGTGGTGGCGCGGCTGATGCGCGACGACCTGGAACCGTTTACCGTCGAGCTGTTTCCGTACCTGCGCGACGTGCACGACCACGCCATCCAGATCGTGGATCTGCTGGAGTCCTACCGCGAAATGGCCGCCACCCTGATCGAGGCCTACATGTCCGCGATCAACCAGCGCTCCAACGACGTGATGCGCGTGCTCACCATCATCGCCACCATCTTCATCCCGCTCACGTTCGTGGTGGGGATCTACGGCATGAACTTCGACCACCCCGAGAGCCCCTGGTCGATGCCCGAGCTCTACACCTACTACGGCTACCCCGTGGTCTGGCTCGTCATGCTCGGCGTGGTCGCCGGCATGCTCTATTTCTTCCGCCGCCGTGGCTGGTTGTAACGCCCGGCACGAATCGGCCGGAGGGCCGGTCTACCGACTACCCCCGCCCGTAGGAGGCCAGCCCCCTGGCCGACCGGGGCCCGGACGACCCACCCGGCCGAATCGGCCGGAGGGCCGCCCACCCCGCGCAGGAGGCCAGCCCTCTGGCCGATCGGGGCCCGGACGACCCACCCGGCCGAATCGGCCGGAGGGCCGCCCACCCCGCGTGGGAGGCCAGCCCTCTGGCCGATCGGGCGCTCCGTCAATGTTCCAGTTGGGCGACGTACTCGCCGACCACGACCAGCTCGGACGCGCTGTCTTCTTCCAGGATGATGGACTCGTAGCCGGGAAGGCTGGATTCCGGTTTCAGGATGATTCGCTGGTGGCGCCACTCAGTGTCCGGGTCCGCCGTCTTCTCGCTGTGATAGCGCTTGATGCTGAAGCTGGCGCCGGTGTCCGGGTCATTGATGTCGCGGTGCTGCACCAGCACGATCTTGCCTTCGCGCGTTCCGCCGCCCGGCGCCCGGAACAGACACCATGCCCCGTTCGCGATACGGCGGTTCATTGACTCGCCGACCACCTGAGCGATGAACATCCCCGGTTGAGGCGTAATGAAGTCCGGGGGCATGACCCAGTCGAATGCATCCGGGTTCTGGTCCACGGTCTGAAGGTCACTGAAACTGCCCGCCGCCGCCTTGATCGGCACCACCGGCAATGCATTCACGAATGGCTCGACCTCCTCCGGCGCCATCTTCTCGAACGGCAGGACATCCGCCGGTGCGGCCTCTGCCGGGGCAGACTGCGGCTCGGGTGTGTGCTGGCCGATCAGCGCGCGGAAGTAGGCGTGCGTCTCCGCATCCGCCGACCAGATGAGGCATCCCTTCATCCCGCGACTCATCAGTGTGCGATAGGTGTTCTTGATGATCCGGTCGGCCTTGGCTCGGGCCGCATCCGGATCCTCCTTCAGGGCCTTCTTGTAGCCCTTGATGGAGGCGTCATTCTTCGAACGCGCTTCGGGCACCGTGATCACTTTGCCGTCCCGCACGATAAGGTCGGGCCCGATGATTACGCCTACATAGTCCAGCTCCAGCCCCTGACTGGTATGGATACAGCCGATCTGGTGGACCGAGTCCGGCTGGATCATCCAGGTGGAACCGTCCTTGTCGAGGTTCCACTGCATGGCGAAGTCGTGTTCGGGAAAGCGGATGTCCATGGCCTGTCCATCCTTCTTGCTCTCCCAGTCCCAGCAGTAGCCCGCCAGCATCCGTGCACGGTTGGCGTGCACGTTCAGCGCGAAGATCCGGTCGCGCATGGCGGTCGGCGAGTCGACTACCTCGACCGAATAATCCAGTTCATCCAGATCCTCGTTCGCCGTCTCGCGAATCTGCAGCGCCTGATCGAGCCAGGCCAGGTAGCCGTCGGACCCGGCACAACGGAACTGCGAGCGCAGCTCGGCGTAGTGCACGGTAGCGCCCGCCGCCTGTGCCCAGCGCTCGATCTCCTCCCGTGACCCGGTGTCCTTCCAGTGAATCCGCTGATCCTCGTCCAGGAAGAACACCGCCGTACGCGCCGCGTTAATGATCTCCTTGGTCTGGTTCTCGCCCAGGTTCTGGAAGATCCCCGACTTCTCGTTCAGGCGGTGTGCCTCGTCCACCAGCAGGGTGTCGAAGGTGTCCGCGTCGGTTTGGTGAAATGCACCGGAGCTACGGAACAGGTTGCTGATCCGGCTCTTCTTCATCGTGCCGGTCAACCTGGCCTCGTAGACCGCCCGCGGGGCCGCATTGCGGGTCACATACTGTGCAACCTTTTCCCGGCGAGTCAGTTCCCCGAGCAGGTTCACGGCTACCACGGATTTCCCGGTTCCCGGCCCGCCCTCCACGATCAGCACCTGCTTGCCGTGTCCCTCGGCAATGTCGGAAAGCTCCAGCGCGCTTTCGAAGACCAGCTTCTGGTCGTCGACCATCACGAACTCGGCGTTCCCCTGCAGCAGCGACGCCAGATGGTCCGCGAGCGACTTCGAGGGGCGAATCCGGCCATGCTCGACCCGGTAGAGGATGTCGTTGGTATCCCCCTTGCGCACATGCTGGCCGAGAAAACGAGCGAGCTTTTTGGCATCCGCCTTCAGAAAGGCCGGCGCGCGCTCTAGGTGCTCGTGGTACCGCGCATCGGAAATCGCGCCCGACACGCTGTTGTGGAGATAGGCACAGGGGTGCAGCCCGATGCCGTCGGTCTGCACGGTCTCGTTGTAGTCCTCCAGCAGCGCCGCATACGACCACGCCTGGTAGGAGGGATGCGTCACCTCGCGTTCCTTGCCGCCCACGAAGGTGCGCACGATCGCGTCCTTCTCGGTCGCCTCGACCTGCTCCCACTGCTTCAGTTCGACGATCACCGCCGTATCCCGGCCATCGTCGTTGCGTCCGGTCAGGATGAAGTCCACCCGCTTCGAGGTCTGCGGGATCATGTACTCGATGGCGACACCGGCATCATCCGGGATCCCCGATGCGCTGAGCACGTTCTCCATGTACTGCATCGAGTTGCGCCACGAAGTGATCTCGTTGGGCGAGGGCTTGCCCTTGCCGGCACCCAGCATCCCGGCCAGGATGCGATCCTCGATCTGGTTGTGCTGGACATGCTCGACGAAACGGCGCTTGTCAGCGGTATAGATCAGCATCGTGACTTGCCTTTTGGCTACAGATCCGTGTACTTGCGCGCACTGCCGCGCGCCTTGTCGACCGGATACTTCTGCTCGTTCACGTTCAGCTTTTCGTTCGCTGCCTGAACCACGTCGATTCCCAGCCCCCGCGCCAGCAACAGCAGATAGATCTGCACGTCCGCGATTTCCGCCTGAACGGCCTCCCGCTCTGCATCCGACAGCTCACGAGACCGTTCCTCCGTCAGCCACTGGAAGTGCTCGATCAATTCTCCCGCCTCGCCCGCCAGCGCCATCGACAGGTTCTTCGGCGAATGAAACTGCTCCCAGTCGCGCTCCCGAACGAACGCCTCCAGGCGGCCCGCCAGATCATCCAGCTCCGTTGAGTTTCGTGACTCCGTACTCATCGATCCCTCGCCTGTTCCGTTCTTGCCTGCCGGCATCGTACCGGACTCCGCCAGCTCCAAATACCGCCAAACCAGCGGTACCCGCCGCAGCATACGCTCAAAATTGCTATGGTTTCCCTCGACGGACAAAAACCACGACCGCAGACAACGGAAGGGCTGCTCCAATGGTGCTTTCAAACCGCGCTTTCGACCTCGACCGCGCCGTCTTCGACGCCTACGGATGGAACGACCTCGCCGACCGCCTCGTCGGCCGCCCCGGCGCCACCACCCCGCTGCCGGACAAGCCCGCCGACCAGTCCGAAGCCGAAGAAGAACTCCTCAGCCGCCTCGTCGCGCTCGACGCCGAACGCGCCGCCGAAGAAGCCCAGGGCCACGTCCGCTGGCTGCGCCCCGACTACCAGGCCCCCGAAGCAACCCAGACCACCGCCACACTGGAGGCCAAACCCGAGGCCGCCGCCGAGACCCCGACCGAACCGGCCAAAAAGCCCACCTGGCCCAAATCCATGCCCGACCAGGTCGAAGCCGTCCGCCGCCTCCTTGCCATCGGCCCCCAAACCCCGGACGCCCCGGCCAGCCACTTCAAGCGCAAACCAACGAAGTCATCACCCAGGTCCTCGCCGCCCTCCAAATCCTCGGCCAGGCCACAACCGACAACAACCACTGGCGCCTGATATGAACGGATCGATAATCTCCGCCGTAATAGCCATGATTTCTATGGTCATTGGCTATTTTCTGCAAGTGGTATCTTATTGGGCCAAAGACTTTATTGACTCAAGAAAAATAAGAAAGTTAACCGTTGACGATCTGCTTTACCCGCTTGTCAGGGTGTCTGACGAGCTTGTGGGTCGCACATATCACCATGCTAAAGAAGACTTCAAACGCAACGAAGGGCGTCCGGAGACCGTTGACTCAATCAGCAATCCAGATCAGCTATATGATGTCTATTTATGGGCGCGCTTCTGGGCTCACACGAGCGCCATACGAAAAAACATCCTTTCTTACAATCTGAGCCAGACTCAGGAAGGTAAGAGTCTGTTGCGATTCTTGGACTGTCTTGAGGCTATTAAGGTATCGATCGTACCCCGATCCTATCAACGTCTCGTAGGGGATGCATTTTCGGACGAACTTGGGTTAAAAGAGGGCGTGTCGTATTACAGGTTTGCGAAAATAGTTCAAAAAGACCCATTTTTTGCCGAAACTTTAGACGGCGTGAATATGCTGTTTGTTAGAGCGTTCGAGGATAAAGAGTTCAGGCGTGAATTCGTTAAATATACAATCGTGATTCACGCCATGGTCGAATATTTGGATGAGAAAAAGTCGGTGTCATCTACGCGTAGCGCGCTAGCTAACAAGCTCGACCATAAGCATCGAAATGATCTCAAACATCGCATTTTTCGAAGATATACGCCCTTGAGCGGCACGCAAATGTCAAAATACCTTTGACCAAAGGCTAAAGCAACGGGGACGGGGAGTTAGGAGAAAAACGGAGGGGGAGTCGGGAGAAAAATTTGCCCGCACACTACCTTAACCTAGAGCTAGGGATCGTCGTGATTGGGCAAATCTGCAATCTCAGGTTACCGCGAGATCGCCGCCTTGTCAACAATGGGTGGCGACGCATTCCCGGCAACTGATTATTGCGCTGGGCGCATGGAGCCTGAAGCGAATATGTGGATGGTGCGTGCGGGCCAGGGAGGGCGGCAGGCCGATGAATTTCGAGAAAAGGGGCATGTCGGCATTGGCTGGGAGGAGGTCGGCGACCTGTCTGCCTTCGCGGACAAGGCATCGCTGGTACAAGAATACCGCTCACGCTTTCCGGACTGGCCCGACGGCCGACGCCTGAGCGCGGCGAGCCAGCTGATCCGTTTTCGGGACGAGATGGCCGCAGGAGACAGGGTGCTGACGTACGACTCCAGTCGCCGGATCTATCACGTTGGCACGCTCACAGGGGAATATCGGCACGACACGGCGGTGCTGCCGCCGTGCGAGAACGTGCGCGCCGTAGAGTGGCAGGCGGAGCTCGATCGAGACCGTCTGTCGCTGGCTGCGCGGAATTCTCTTGGGTCCACCCTCACGCTGTTCCGGCTCTCGGATGCGGTCAGGCAGGAGATCGAAGCCCTGGTGAGCGGGCAAGCAACCGCACCGGTTCCCGTAGAGGAGCAGGATGACGGCGAGGACGAGGAAGCCCTGCTGAAACGCTACCGCGAAGAGGCGGTGGAGATCATCAAGGACCGAGTGAGCCGTCTGGATGCCTGGGAAATGCAGAGCCTGGTGGCGGGCCTGCTTCGAGCGATGGGCTACAAGACGCGGGAGTCCTCGCCGGGGCCGGATCGGGGCGTGGACGTGATCGCCTCTCCCGATGGGTTCGGGTTCGAGTCGCCGCGCATCGTGGTGGAGGTGAAACACCGTCCGCATACGGCCATGGGCGCGCAGGAGGTGCGCAGCTTCCTGGGCGGGCGTCACGGCGACGACAAGGGGCTTTACGTGAGTACCGGGGGCTTCACCAAAGAAGCCCGGTACGAGGCGGATCGGGCGAAGATCCCGCTGATGCTGATGGACCTCAACGGCCTGGTCACCGCCCTGATGGAACACTACGACCACGCCGATTCAGAAACCCGCGCGCTCGTGCCGCTGACCCGCCTGTTCTGGCCTGCGTGACCGGCGGGAACGCGACCGGGCGAGCGCGGCGAGGGCGAGGGAGTTGGCCGTAGAGCCTATGCGGAAGGGGGTGGCTTCCTGGGTTCGGAGGCCGGGCATTCCGGTGCATCTCATTGAGGATTTGTCGCGGGGCTCGATGAAGCCTGGATCGCGGGCATGAGAACACATAGACGCGTCTTTCAGTGAGGCACTCTGGATTAGGTTCCCTCTAACATACCAGACCTGTGCCCGCCAGATTGACCGGCTGATTTCCGCCCTTTACCCTCGCGGACGCTTTTCTCGGTTCTTCATATGATGTGTCTACTGAGAATGGCGCAATAACAACAATTGGCGAAGATAAGGCTATAACCAATATGATCAAAAACGGAGTGATTCTGCCCGTGGTGGCAGCCATTTCCCTTCCCGTGTTAACCGGCTGTCTGGCCTCCACGCCTTCCTCCCAGGGTAGTGGATCCGAGTCGGTCGAGTCTGTCTCGATGGAACCGGTGACCTACCGGATCCCGGATGACGTTGATTTTGTGCCGGAGGCGGGGGACCCGTTCAACCTGGCGCGGTACGCAGACCCGGATCGTTATCTTGGTGTTGATGGTTCGGATGGGATTCTGGGTATGTTCGATGATGGCCCTGATGAGATCCGGACGCGCGCGGTGGGTTTTGGGGAACTGTCGCTGCTCCATATCGACGTACGTGTTCGCGATTCCTTCCGCCAGCGTCTGTGGCTGGAAGATATTGATGACACGTCTTTTGTGGTCCATCGTCGGAATGACAATGGTCGCGCGGGATCTGGTATCCAGTACGCTATCGATTACTCGACCCAGGATAAGGAAGATTTCCAGGAAGTGTCTTTCCAGGCTGTAAGTGCGGAGACCTATCGGCAGGGTGCAATTGGTCGCATGGCTGTCCCCCCTTACGATGAGGATGAGCTGCGGACCATGCTCTCCAGTGGTCTGGTGTTCTATCGGTTCGAGATTGACAACCCCTATGACCCGGACACGGTTTACGCGAACTTCCGCCGCCTGCTTGATGCGTACTCGTTCAGGCCGAACCATCACAACGAGGACGTGTCCGGCTTTAATGCGGATCGTTTTCTGATGCCGGTGGATGACATGGATGTTCGGGTCTACATAGAGACCTTCCCCTATCGAGATGGGTCCAAGGTGGAGGGAGTTGCAATCTTGCCGGCTCCGCCTGCACAGAACGGCGTGATTGATTTCGGTCCGCTCGCTGAGGAGGTTTCGGAACGGCTCGAGGCGGTCGTTTTCGACTAGGCCAGGGCGGCTGTCCTAGTGTGATTGAGTCAACGCGCGAGGGTTGGGCTTTGTTAAGTATCCTGAACCGAGAGCGTTATCAGTGAAATTCAACGCGATCCTCGTTGCGTTGGCTCTTCTTCTTTCCGGATGCCTTGTGCGCCAAGAGCCATTCGAAGTGCACGGGTATAGCTACGGGCCATTTGGCGGACGTGAAGCGGCTTTCGTCTTCCAGGGCTTTGATGAAAGGAATTGCGCGGTGTATCGGCTGGCGCCTATGGAGGAGGGTGTTCGGGTGCCGCGCGCGGTTCATTTCTGGGATGGTTCCCGCTTTACGAGGGATCGGAGCCAGTGCAAGCCGTTTGTGACGCCGAGCCCGGAGCAGTGGCCGAAACAGTTGTAAGGCTTGTGTAGAGCGTTTCTTGCTCGGACTTTCCCCGGTCCTTCGTTTTTCCATTACAAAGTGTTCGCCGGAGCGGTGGGTGCTCCATAGGAGCGTGTAGGCCGCCCGCCTGTCCTGTCGGCCGTATGGGTACCCATGGGGCATGCGCAGGTCCAAGTCAGTCCCAGCGCGACCGTCTGGCTTAATCCCTCCGATCCGACGTGCCTTCCGCAGGGTGGGGCTCATCGGCGATTTCTTCCCGGACGATGTCCACGTCCTCGGGGGCGGCGATACCCAGCCGGACCTGGTTTCCCTTGCTTTGCAGCACGGTCACGACGATCTCTTCGCCAATCTGCAGGCTTTCGCCTTCGGTGCGTGAGAGTACGAGCATGGGGTAAAACCGCTTGGTCTATGTGGAAAAGACTAAAGTAGGCCGGCGTGCGGGTCGAGTCAATGGTGCTGTGGATGGCGGGTCCGTTGGTGGTGGCTGGACTGCACCATTACGATAGTTCGGGTTTTGGCGCACAAAGGAGGCGGGATGATTCTCAAGGAGAAGGACGGTACGAGCGGGCAGGACGTGCGGTCGAAGGCCGGTCACCAGCAGGAGCAGGACGTGGCGTTCTACCTGCGGCGCGAGTTTGCCGATGACGAGAGCGTTCGGGTCATCAACGATCTGCGGATCGAACACAACGGGGAGCGGGCGCAGATGGATCACCTCGTGGTTCATCCGTACGGGCTGGTCGTGATCGAGTCCAAGAGTATTTACGGCGAGGTGAAGGTGAACGGCCACGGGGAGTGGTCGCGCAGTTACCGTGGTGAGTGGTACGGGATGCCGTCGCCGGTGCGCCAGGCGGAGTTGCAGGAGGCGCTGGTAAAGGATCTTCTGCGAGAGAACGTGGAGCAGTTCCTCGGCAAGCTTCTGGGGATGCAGACGCAGATTGGTGGACGGGACTGGCGAACGCTTTGTGCGGTTTCCAGCAGTGCGATCCTGCACCGGGACGAAATGCCCCGGGAGATTACCGACCGCGTGGTGAAGAGCGAGTTCGTGGCCGACAAGGTGCGCGAACTGGTGGGTTCGCGGGCGAAGGGCCTGCTGACCGGGAGGCCGCGGTTCAGCCAGAAGGAGATCGAGGGGATCGGCGATTTTCTGATGCAGAACCATTTGGGGGACACGGGCGCGACGGCTGCGGAGGTCCGCGAGGCGCCGGCTTCGGCCGAGCCCGCCCCTCAGGCCGCACCTGAGGCGGAGCCGGAGTCCCGGCCCGCACCGCAGCCAGAGGCGCAACCTCAGCCGCAGCAGGCCCAAGCCGAGACGACGGATTCGCAGCCGGCCGCCTCGTCGGCGGCGGCCACGGATGGCGCGGTTGCCTGCAAGAACTGCGGCGAACTGCAGAACCTGAACGGCATGTACGGCAAATACGGGTATTACGTACGCTGCGGGGCCTGCGGCACGAATACCTCCATGAAAAGGCCATGTCCGGCATGCGACTCGCGCAAGGTTCGCGTGACCAAATCCGGGCCGACCTACACTTCTGCCTGCCAGGACTGTGCGTACGAATGGGTGGTGTTCCGGCAGCCCGAGACGGCGAGTACCTGAAGCCCGGATCACAACGTGTCGTAATGGCCGCCGATCGCGAAGATGTGGATGGTTTGATCGTCGAAGCGGTAGATCAGTCGGTCCCGGGCGGACAGGCGCCGGGACCAGAAGCCCGAGACCGAATGTCGGAGGGGTTCCGGCTTCCCGGTTCCGGTGGCCGGGTCGTTGCGGAGCATTTCCTTCAGGATCCGGCGCAGGGTTCGATGTAGCCTTGGGTCGCGCTCCCGGAGCGTTACCGCATTGCCTACGACTCGTTTCCCTCCCAGTCTTCGTGCGCGTGGCGAACACGGATGATCAGGATTTCATCACCTTCGATCTGGAACAGCACGATGTGTGCGCCGACGGGGTGAACCCGAACGGGTGGTGAGATTTCCTTGCGCTCACGCGCTGCACGAGGGTTTTCCGCCAGAAACTCGAAGGTTGCAGCCAGCAGGCTGTGGTAGCGCTCTGCCTGTTGCGGGCCGAATTGCTCGACGCTACTGCGGAAGATCTCGATGACGTCGTCTTCCGCCTTGCAGGTCAGGGCATATCGCATGCTGTTAGTCTTCGGGGTCGCTCCTGGCGGCTGACTTCAGCTCTTCCATCGTTCGCTCGCCACGACCGCTTTCCAGGCCTTCCGTGGTGAGCGCCTGCAGGTGCGCGATCTTCAGCGCCCGCTCCCGGTCGCGGCGGATCAGGTCTCGCACGTAATCACTGCTGTTGCTGTACTGGCCGGATTGCACCTGCTCCTCCACCCAGGATTTCATGGGATCGGGTAGCGAAATGTTCATTGTGGCCATGGAGGCCTCCGCGTCTCGGGTTGGCAAACTTTGCCATAAGTATAGGCCAGCATCCTCGGGTCGTCGATCATTGCGGTCGGTCACCAGGGCCACAAGCGGCACCGAGCGACGGCCGATTGCCGCGGTCTCTGCGAGGCCTCGCAATGACGGAGACAGGCCAGAGTGGTTACGCGTGGCCCATCAGCCGGGTCAGGCTGCGTCGAGCGGCGCGGACGGGTCCACCGATGGGCGCTGTATTGCATTTGCGATACACTCCGAGGAGGTTCTTGCGGAGACGCGGTATGAAAAACACGACGTTACCGGCCCTGCGGGTCAGCGATGGTTTTCGGCATCAGGTGGAGCAGGCCCTTGGCGAGGGAGAAACGCTGTCGGCCTTTATCGAGGATGCCGTTCGCCACGAGATTGACCGCCGACAGGCGCGGGCCGAGTTCCTGGCGCGAGGCCTGGAGTCCGCGCGCAATGCCCGGGAAACGGATGAGTATTACCCGGCCCAGTCGGTCCTCGACGATCTCGACCGTCTCTTAAGCAAGCAGTAGCCGACCCTCTGGAGTCTCAAGGATGAGTTACTCGGTACGATTTACAGCGCAGGCACGCGAAGATCTCCTGCGGCTTGTCGCTTTCCTCGCGGAGAGCGACCCGGCGGCCGCGGACCATGCCCGAGCCGCCATCGGCGAGGCGGTGTCGCTACTGGAGCGCTTTCCGCTGAGCTGCCGCATGCCCGACGCGTCCCACCCCCGCATCCGCGAACTCCTGATCCCGTTTGGCCGCTCGGGCTATGTCGCCCTGTTCGAGATCGACGATGCCGAGACGGTCACCCTGCTGGCGTTCCGGCACCAGCGCGAGGATGACTATTTCTAAACACGTGGGAGCCCAGCCCTCTGGGCGATGGGGACCTGGACGCACCTGATCGGCCAGGGGGCTGGCCTCCTGCGGTGGTCGGGCCCCAAGCCCGCGGTGGGGAACGGGCGGTGGTGGAGGCCGGCGCGCTGCGCCTGCGTCCGATCCTGATGACCACCCTGACCACGGTGCTCGGCATGTTGCCGCTGGCGATCGGCCTCGGCGAAGGCGCGGAGATCAAGCGTACGGTTTGCGGGACGTACGTCAAGGCGTACTCTTAATCGGAGCCCACACACGCGCGAGGTGTGCCATGACGGGGAATACGGCTACAGAGGCGCGCAGCAACCTCTACCGGTTGATCGACGAAACGGCGGAATCCCATGAGCGAATCGTGATCACTGGCAAACGGAACAACGCAGTCCTGCTATCCGAGTCGGACTGGTCGGCCATTCAGGAGACCCTGTACCTGCTATCGGTGCCGGGTATGCGCGAGTCGATCCGCGAGGGGATGGAGACCCCGGCGGATGAATGCGACGAGGAGCTGGATTGGTGACATGGAAGCTGGTTGGCGACCTCAGCGGCGCACGCCGAAGATCGCCAGGACGAGGCCGACGACGGTCATTATCCCGCCAAGGATCAGGTACAGGCGCGTGTCATCGGTGTAGCGGCCGGTGAATTCCTGGTGCAGTTCCTCGGTCAGGCTTTCGGTGGCGTTGAAGCCCATGACCAGGAGGATGATCCCTCCTGCCAGAAGGGCGAGTCCCAGAATCCGGGTCCAGTGCATGTTGTGTGCCTCGGTTGGCGAGTGATCCCCTGACGCTAGCACGGATTGGCGAGTTCGCAGCGTGCGGTAGGCCGCATCGGGGCTACACTGGGCACGTGTTCCACGCCCGTGGCGTAACCATCATGTTGCTGACGTTGCTGTTCATGTTCGCCGTGCTGGCCCTGGGGGTCGCGCTGATGCTGTGGCACGCACGGCTGGTGTTTACGGTGGAGCTGCGTGACGGCACGGCCCGGGTGCGGCGCGGCAAGCCGCCGACGGCGTTCCTGCGCGGCTGCGAGGACGTGGCCCGCCAGTACCGCCTCCAGCGCGGGCGGATCCATGCGGTACGCACGGACGGAGGCGTTCAGCTGCGTTTCTCCCGTGATCTGCCGAAGAACACCCACCAGGCCTTTCGCAACGTCTGGACCCCGCCACCGGGTGGTGGCGGAGGCGGAGGCGGCATGCGCGCGACGGGGTAGGGCCCCGGGTTACTGCGCGCAGAGGCCGCCGTCGACGACGTAGGTGTTGCCGGTGCAGCCGGAGGCGGCGTCGGACAGCAGGAACGCGGCCATGCCGGCGCATTCCTCGTTGTTGACGTAGCGGCCCAGCGGGATGCGCGCCTCGAACGACTGGTGCACCTCGTCGGCGTGGCCGGGGTTCGCCTGTTCCTCGATGGATTCCATCATGCGGTTGGCGACCGGGCCCGGGTTGAGGGTGTTGACGCGGATGTTCTCCGGCCCGAGTTCGGCGGCCAGGCACTTCATCATGCCCACCACCGCATGCTTGCTGGATACGTACGGCGAGAGACCGCCGAAGCCGCGCAGTCCGGCCACGCTGGAGGTGATGACGATGCTGCCGCCGTTGCCGCGGCGCAGTGCCGGCAGGGCCGCTTCCGCGCCCAGGCGCACGCCCTGCACGTTGACGGCGAAGACCTTGTCCCAGGCGGCATCGGTGCGGCTGTCGAACGGACCGATCTCGCCCTCGATCCCGGCGTTGAGGAACACGCCATCGAGGCGGCCGAAGCGATCCAGGGCGGTGGCGACCATGCGCTCGTTGTCCTCGCGCCCGGTCACGTCGACTGCCAGGCCGACCGCGCGCTCGCCGAGCGAGCGGGCGATGTCTTCCACCGGGCCCGCCTCGCGGTCGGTGATGACCAGGCTGGCGCCCTGTTCATAAAGCTTGCGCGCCGTGCTCTCGCCGATGCCCCCGACGCCGCCGGTGATGGCGATGACCTTGCCTTCCAGATCACTCATGTCGCTTCTCCGTCTCGTTAACCGTGTGGTGAATTCGATGGGACCAACGTATCAGTTTCCGCCGCGGGTCCGCAGATAAAGCAGCCGGCCGATGAACGCGATGCCGAGGATGATCCAGCCGACGGGATACGGCAGCACGCCGGCGAAGAAGGCCGCGAGTGTGGCAGCCAGCAGCAGGCCGATGATCAACAGCGGGATGTCCATGTACGTTCGAGCCGTGGGTCAGGCGAAGGTTCGTTGTGCCATCGTCCATAATGAGGGGTGTGGCAACGGACGGACGTGACAGGTCGCGGACTCGGGAGGGGAGCTTGGCGGAGCCGCTGCGGGTGGTGGTGTGCCCGGACAGTTTCAAGGGCAGTCTGGCGGCGGAGGAGGTGGCCGCGGCGATGGTGCGCGGGGTGCGTGCGGCGCGGCCGGATGCCCGCGTGCGCGCGCTGCCGATGGCCGATGGGGGCGAGGGCACGGCGTGGCGGGTGAGCCGGGCGGCGGGCTGGGGATGGCGCCAGGCGCGGGTCACCGGCCCCGACGGAACGGCGCTGCAGGCCGGCTGGGGACTGGACCCGCAGGGTCGCCGGGCGGTGCTGGACGTCGCCGCGGCCTGCGGTCTCGACCGGATCCCCGCGGGGCGCCGCGATCCCTGGCAGCTGGATACCCGGGGCGTGGGCGAACTGATGCGCGCGGCGCTGGATGCGGGGGCCCGGCATCTGCTGGTGGGCCTGGGCGGCAGTGGCACGGTGGACGGGGGCGCGGGCCTGCTGGCAGCACTGGGCGTGCGGTTCCGGGATGCGGACGGATGTGCGCTGGCGCCGCATCCGGCGGCGCTGGGGGCCCTCGTGCAGGCCGATTTCGCGGAGCTGGATCCTTGCCTGGGCGAGGTCGATATCACGCTGCTGAGCGACGTGGACAACCCGCTGATCGGCCCGCAGGGGGCGGCGGCGGTGTTCGGACCGCAGAAGGGCCTGGCGGTGGACGACGTCGCGGCGATGGATGCCTGCATGCAGCGCCTGGCGGGGGTCATCGAGGCCGCCGGATGGCTGCGGCGGCCGGTGGATGCACCGGGTGCCGGCGCGGCCGGCGGGCTGGGGTTCGCGCTGGGCTGCGTGCTGGGCGGGACCGCGCGCATGGGGGCGGCGTACGTGGCCGACCTGATCGGTCTGGATGCGGCGATGCGCGAGGCGGACCGGGTGATCACCGGCGAGGGCCGGCTGGATGGCCAGACCGCGCATGGCAAGGTGGTGGCCGAGGTGCTGCGTCGCGCCGGGGGGCTGGGCGTGCCGGTGGCGGCGGTGGCCGGTTCCGTGGATGCCGATGCGGACGAACTGGCCGCGCTGGGCCTGACCGACGTGCGCGCCCTGTGTGACGGGAGTCTGACCCTGGAAGAAGCCATGGCGCGTCCGGCGGATGCCATCGCGGCGCGCACCCGTTCCCTGATCGAAGAGGCCTGACCCCATGGATCTCGACCCCGTCCTCCGGAACTGGCTGGAGCTTGCCGCGCAGGCGCCATCGTCGCACAACAGCCAGCCGTGGCGGTTCCGCGTGGCGCGCGACGGGATCGAGGTCTGGACCGACCCGGAGCGGGCCCTGCCGGTCTCTGACCCCGGCGGGCGCGAGCGGGTGATCAGCGTGGGCTGCGCGGTGATGAACCTGCGGGTGACCGCGGCGGCTGACGGCCGGGGCCTGAACGTGCGTCCGGAACAGGCCGGTCCCGGACCGTACGTGCGCCTGCTGAACACGACCCACGCAGGCGCCGATCTGCAGACGCTGCCGTCGCTGAAGGAGTGGATCCCGCAACGGCGTTCGTGGCGCGGGCGTTTCCGTCCGGACCCGGTGCCGCCGGAGGTGGTGGATGCGCTGGTCGCCGTGGCGCGCCAGGAGGGCGTCTGGCTGCGGCCGGTGACCGGGACGGAGTCGCGCCGCGAGGTCGTGCGGCTGGTGCGGGAGGCGACGCGCGAGCAGTGGCGCAACCCGGCCTGGCGTGCCGAGCTGGCGCACTGGATGCGCCCGGCGGCTGCAGGCGACGGGCTGCCGGTGGGCCGTCTGACCGGCGGTCTGACCCGCTGGGCGGTGCGCCGGTTGGTGTCGCCGCGGGGGATGGGTCGTGCCGAGGCCCGGGTGGCGAGCGGGGCCCCGGTCCTGCTGGCGCTGGGGACGGGCATCGACGGGCCGATGCAGTCACTGGCGGCCGGGCAGGGCCTGCAGCGGGTGCTGCTGGAGGCCGCGCGTCACGGGTTCTGCGCGCGCTACCTGAATCAGCCGCTGCAGCTGCCGGAGCGACGCGCGGAGCTGGCAGAGCCGCTGGGTGGCGGGCATCCGCAGCTGCTGTTCGCGCTGGGGCGACCGGACGGGACGCCGCGGGCGACGCCCCGGCGGCCGGTGGAATCGTTGCTCCGGACGTGACGCCGGATCGGCCAGGGGGCTGGCCTCCTACGGGGCGTCGGGTCGGCCAGGGGGCTGGCCTCCTGCGGGGTGTCGGGTCGGCCAGGGGGCTGGCCTCCTACCGGGGGAGGGGACGGCGTGTACGGCGCCGGTCGCCTGGCCTATGCTTGAGACGGAAATGATCAGGGAAAGATGGGGGAAGAATGATGCAGGTTGTGGTCCGGGGAGTGAAGATCGAGTGCGTGACCGGCAACATCGTCGAGCAGCACGACATGGACGCCATCGTCAACGCGGCCAATGCCTGGCTGCGCCTGGGCGGGGGCGTGGCCGGGGCCATCCACCATGCGGCGGGGCCGGAGCTGGAGCGTGAATGCCAGGCGCTGGCCCCCATCGAACCGGGTCAGGCCGTGCTGACGGACGGGCACCGGCTGCGCAACCGTTACGTGATCCATTGCCTCGGGCCGGTGTACGGGCGTGACGAACCGGCCAGTCGCCTGCTGGCCTCGTGCTATCGCGAGGCCCTGGCGCGCGCCGAGGAGGCGGGGATCTTCAGCATCGCGTTCCCGGCGCTGTCCACCGGGGCGTTCGGCTACCCCATCGAGGACGCGGCGCGGGTGGCCCTGGAGACGGTGGTGCACCGGACCCCGCATCTGGAATCGGTGCGCTACATCCGCTTCGTGCTGAGCAAGGACGAGGACCGCGACATCCACGCACGCATCCTCAAGGAACTTACCGGGTAGCGGCGAGGCGGTCGGCGTAGTGGTCCCGCGCGAGGTAGGTGTAGATCGCCGGGACCACGAACAGGGTGAACAGCGTGCCGATGGCCATGCCGGCGGCGATGACCAGCCCCATGGCGAAGCGCGAGCCGGCGCCGGCGCCGGTGGACATCAGCAGCGGCACCATGGCCACCACGGTGGCGGTGGTGGTCATCAGGATCGGCCGCAGGCGCAGGCTGGCGGCCTCCTCGATCGCGTCGCGCAGCGGGTGTCCCTGGCGTTGCAGCTGGTTGGCGAACTCCACGATCAGGATGCCGTGCTTGGCGATCAGGCCGATCAGCGTCAGCAGGCCCACCTGGGTGTAGATGTTCAGCGAGGTCACGCCCAGGCTGATGAAGATCAGCGCGCCGGCGATGGACATCGGCACGGTGGTCAGGATGATCAGCGGGTCGCGGAACGACTCGAACTGCGCGGCCAGCACCAGGAAGATCACGAGCAGGGCGAAGAAGAACGTCACCACCAGGTCGCCGCCCTCGGCCTTCAGCTGGCGGGATTCACCTGCGTAGTCCACGTTTACGTCCGGCGGCAGTACTTCGGCGGCGATCTCGTCGATCAGCTCCAGCGCCTCGCCGAGGGTCACGCCCGGGGCCGGCACGCCCTGCAGGGTCACCGCGTTGAGCTGCTGGAAGCGGTTCAGCTCGCGTGGCGTGACGGTTTCCTCCAGGGTCACGATGCTCGACAGCGGCACCGGTGTGCCGTCGGCGGTGCGGGTGAACAGCTCCTCCAGCTGCTCCGGGGTCAGGCGGTCGGTGCGCTGCACCTGGGGGATCACGCGGTAGCTGCGGTTCTCCATCGCGAAGCGGCCGGTGTAGCCCCCGGAGAGGAACGTGGCGAGGTCGGCGTTCAGCGTGGTCATGTCGATGCCGAGCTGGGCCGCGCGCTCGCGGTCGATCTTCAGGTCTACCCGCGGCTTGTCGAAGTCGAGATCGGTATCCAGGAAGATAAAGCGCCCGGTGTCCATCGCGCGTTCGGTGATCTCGTCACTGAACGTTTCCAGCTCCTCGAACGAGGCCGTGGAGTTGAACACCACCCCGATCGGGGCGCCGTCGCCCGGGGTCGGCAGCTGCGGTGGCTGGACCGCGAACACCTCCAGTCCCGGGATGCGCTCCAGCGCCGGTTGCAGGTCTTCTTCCAGGATCGTGTCGGTGTCGCGCTCGCGCTGTTCCCACGGGCTCAGCACGAAGCCACCCAGCGCCTGGTTGGTCGCGCCGGCCATGCCCGGGCCGCCACCGAAGCCGTTGACGATGAAGATGTTGTCCATCTCCGGGATCTCGTCGAACAGGCGGTCGGTCAGGGCCGTGTTCCGTTCCAGGTGGTCGATGCCCATGTGCGGGTCGCCCTCCATGATGGAGAAGGCGAAGCCCTGGTCCTCGGGCGGTTCCAGTTCCGACTGCGAGGTGACGAACAGGAAATAGCACGAGACCAGCACGATGGCGCCGAACACCGCGATGGTGAACCGGTCGCTGAGGGCCCCGTGCAGACGCCGCCGGTAGCGCCGGCGCAGGCCGTCGAAGCGGTCGTCCAGCCAGGTCTCGATGCGTCCGCGCCGCTGGCCGTCGCCGTGGCGCAGGATCTTCGAACACATCATCGGCGACAGGGTGATGGCGACGATCCCCGAGATCACCACGGTGGCCGCCAGGGTGAAGGCGAACTCGATGAACAGCGTGCCGGTCAGCCCGCCGATGAAGCCCAGCGGCAGGAACACCGCGACCAGCGTGGTGGACATCGCCACGATCGGCCAGGCCAGCTCGCGCGCGCCCTGCAGCGCGGCCTCCATGCGCGACATCCCCTCCTCGATGTGCCGCGAGATGTTCTCCAGCATGATGATCGCGTCGTCCACCACGATGCCGATCGCCAGGACCATCGCGAGCAGGGTCAGGAGGTTGAGCGAGAAGCCCATCAGCAGCATCAGCATGAAGGTGCCGACCAGCGACAGCGGCACCGCCACCGCGGGGATGATCACGCTGCGCAGCGAGCCCAGGAACAGGTAGATCACCACCAGCACGATCAGCAGCGCGAGGGCGATGGTGATCAGCACCTCGTTGATCGCGCTCTCGATGTAGTCGGTGGAGTCGTAGACGATCTCGCCGTTCAGCCCCGACGGCAGCCGTGGTTCCACGCGTTCGCCGAAGACCTCGCGCACCTCGGCGATCACGTCCAGGGCGTTGGCGTCCGGCGCCAGCTCGATCCCCATGAAGGTGGCCGCCTGACCGTTGAAGCGCACCGAGGAGTCGTAGGTCTCCGAGCCCAGTTCCACTTCGGCCACGTCGGCCAGGCGCACCAGGTCGCCGTCGGCCTCGAACAGTACCAGCTGCTCGAATTCCTCGACGCTCTGCAGGTCGGTGTCGGCGGTGAGGTCGAGGCTGACCATCGAACCCCGGGTCTGGCCGACCGCGGAGAGCACGTTGTTGCCCTCCAGCGCCTGGCGCACGTCGCGCCCGCTGACCCCGTACGCGGCCATGCGGTCGGCGTCCAGCCAGGCCCGCATGGCAAAGGGCTCGCCGCCGAGGATCTCGGCGCGCTGCACGCCGTTGACGGTGGACAGCTCCGGCTGGACCTCGCGCACGAGGTAGTCGGTGATCTGGTTGTTGTCGAGCTGTTCGGAATAGAACGACAGGTACATCGCCGCGACGTCGTCGCCCACCGACAGGTCCACCACCGGGTCCTCGGCCTCGGCCGGCAGCTCGGAGCGGATCTTGTCGACCTGCGCGGAGATCTGGGTCAGCGCCTCGTTGGGGTCGTAGTCCAGCTCCAGATGGGCCTGTACCGTGCTGGTGCCCGCCATGCTGGAGGAGACGATGTAGTCGATGCCCTCGGCCTCGGCGACCTCGCGCTCCATCGGGGTGGTGATGAAGCCCTCGACCAGATCGGCCTCTGCGCCGATATACGACGTGCTGACGGTCACCACCGCGTTCTGCACCTCGGGGAACTGGCGGACGTTCAGGTCCACCACCGCGCGGATGCCGAACAGCAGGATGAACAGGCTGACCACCGTGGCCAGCACCGGTTTCTGAATGAAGACGTCGGTGAAACGCATGATCGCGGTCCGGCTCAGCGAGTGTCCGGGCGCGGGTCGCGCTCGGCATCCGGCTGGGCGTCTTCGGTGATGTTCACCGGGGTGTCGTTCTGCAGCTTGAGCAGGCCGCTGGCGGCCACGGTGTCACCTTCCTCCAGCCCGTCGCGGATGCGGATCAGGTCGCCGCGCCGTTCGCCGGTCTCGACCAGACGCTGTTCCACCCGCTTCTGCCCGTCATCGTCCTCGAACACCACGAACGCCGACTGGCCCCACGGGGCGTGGCGGATGGCGGTCTGCGGCACCACCAGTCCTTCCTCGGCCTCGCCGCGTTCCAGCGTCACGCGGGCGAACTGGCCCGGGCGCAGGCGGTGGTCCTCGTTATCCAGGGTGGCCTGCACCTGGAACATCCGCGAGGCCGCGCGCACCCGGGGTTCGATGGCGGTGATCTCGCCGCTGAAGGTGGAGTCGTGCGCATCCACCCGCACGCGCACCTCCTGGCCCAGCTCGATCTGGCTCAGGCGCCGCTCGGGCAGGGAGAAATCCAGGTGGATGGGGTCCAGGGTCTGCAGTTCGACCACCGGATCGCCGGGCCCGACGAACTGGCCCTCGTCGATCTGGCGGATGCCCAGCTGGCCGTCGAACGGCGCGCGCAGGCGCTTCTGCCGGATGCGCTCTTCCTGCGAGCGCACGGCGGCGCGCGCCTGTTCCGCTTCGGTCTGCCGGCGCTGCAATTCGGAGTCGGAGATGCTGTCGCGCTCGGCCAGCCCGCGGGCGCGCTGCAGCTCGCTTTCGGCCAGCATGGCCGCGGCCTGCAGGCTCTCCAGCTCGGCGCGGTCGAGGGCGGTGTCCAGCTCCACCAGGGTCTCGCCTTCGACCACTTCGGTGCCACTGGAGAACAGGATACGATCCACCAGGCCCTGGCTCTGGAAGCTCAGGGTCGCGCCGCGCACCGCCTCGAGGCTGCCGATGGCACGGGTCTCGGGCGTCCACGCGTCGGTCTCGACGGTGGCCGCGTTGATGGTCGCCTCGGGTTCGGGCATGTCCTCGAAATATTCGGCGATCTGCTGGTCCATGAAGGCCTTGAATCCGAAGATCCCGCCCAGTACCACGGCCACGCCGAACAGCATGTAGAAGAAACGGCGGCTCACTGGAAGGTCTCCTGCAGCACGGCGCGCACGCGCTCGGTCTCCGCGCGCACCACCGAGGGTTCGTCGGGGTCCACGCGCGGCTCCCAGCGCCAGCCGGTCATCAGGGCGTGGAAGTGCCGGATCAGGTGATCCAGCGGCTGGCCGATGTCATACGCCTCCAGCAGGCCGCGCGCGTTCGCGAGGTTCTGCATGCCCAGGTTCAGGGCCCAGGGGCCGAGCCCCATCTCTTCGGCGGAGATCTCCCGTGCCGCGGGAAGGTCCCCCTTTTCCCGGGCCCTTTCCACCACGCCACTCACGGCATCGCTGATGGGCTGGGCGGCCGTGAGCAGGGCCTCCCGGCGTTCCTGCGAGATCTGCGCCCAGACCGCTTCGGTGAGCAGGTACTGCATCAGGCGGTAGTGGTCCGGGTTGGCGGCGGCGAAATCGAGATCCGTCAGTACGATCGCCAGCATCTGCGAGCGCGTGCCCAGGGGCAGCTCCGGCAGCCGGCGGAAGCGTTCGGCGTGCTGGATGGTGGTGCGTGTCGCCACCGCGGCCAGCAGATCCTCCTTGGAGGCGAAGTGCTGGTACAGCGTGCCGGTGGCGTATTCGCAGGCGGCCGCCAGCTTCGACATCTGCAGGGCCAGCAGGCCGTCCGTGCGGATCAGCTCGTGGGCCTTGTCGATGAACAGCTGTTCGCGTGCCTGGCGCTCGCGTTGCTTGCGGTCTTCGGTTCCCATGACGCTGCAGGCTAGCGAACCCGGAACGGTTTGTGAACCAGGTTCATGGATTGTGTCGGGTTCGTTCTGTCGACTGGAACACGCTGCGGCTGCTCGACGTCTGCCGGGGGACCGGTTCCATATCCCTGCCGGCCAGCGGGAAAGTATCCTTGAGGGGAAGGCAGGCCACGAGGAAGGCCCATGAAGACGCTGCGCGAACGGATGGCCGACAACGGCTTCGAGTCGAATATCGACTATGCCCATCATGTGGACTGTGTGCTGGCCCAGGCGGGTGGAGCGATCCCCACACTGAACGTGGAAGGGGACTCGGGGCGGCGCAAGACCGCTTTCGCCAACGCCCTGGCCGCGGCACTGGAAGTCCCGCACGTGCTGTATCACGATTTCACCCAGGCGCATGATCCGGCACCGACGGCGCAGCCGCCGTCCAATCCGGAGGAGGACGGAGTCGAGGAACCGCCGATCCCGGCCTTCGACCGCGAGGTCTCCAGTGCCTGTGCGTACTCCGAGGGCGAACGCACCATCCTGATCCTGGATCAGCTGCAGGCGGCGGACTTCCGCGAGCACCTGCGGCTGTACCGCTTCGTGGTGGATGGCGAGTGGTCCATGGGCGGGGCGTCGTTTGTGGCCAGTCGGGAGCGGCTGATGCTGGTCCTGATCTCCGAGGAACCGGTCTATCATTCGTTGAAGAAGGTCGGTTTCAGCGTGTGGGTGCCGCGTGCCTCGGTGGGCGAGGCGGATTACCGCCCGGAGGACTTTGGCCTGGGGCCGGAGGCCGAAGGGCTGATGAACGGGCTCGGGGAGCTGTTCCGGGCGCTGGGTGTGCAGCCCACGCCATCGGAGTTCCAGCGGCTGCTGGACGATATCCGCAACCGCGTGCGTACCCGCGAGGAGCTGACCCATTCGATCTTCGGCCGGACCGAGGGGATCGACCACACGCTGCTGGTGTCCGATGCGATCCAGCAGCGCATGGAACGGCTGATGCCGGAGCTGTGGGAGTTCGTGGGGTCCGAGCACGTGGAACTTTCCGGCGTGCCCCCGGATCCCGAGTAGACGGATGCCGGGCCGCAGGGCCCGGGGCGCACGCAGGGGAGGATGGCCATGGTACGGACGGGATGGACAGTGGCCGCGGGCTGGCGGCTTGCGGGCGTGGCGGGATTGATCGTGTTGCTGGCGGGCTGCGGGCGCGCCTTTCCGGAGCCGGCGCCGGATCGGGAGTTCGCCGACGGGCTGTCGGCCGAGACCCTGTTCGAGCGCACGCTGGAGGCCCACGGGGGCGACCTGCGCGAGGACCCGCGCGACTTCAACATGGCCACCGACGGCGAATGGGGACGCATGATCCAGCGCATCCAGCCGCTGGTGGCGGACACCGGATTCCGCGGTCGCTCGGAAGAACGCTACCGGCCGGCGGATTCGCTCTATGTCCGCGAGTACACCGGGCCCGAGGGCGTAAAGCACGTGTTCCGCCACGAGGGCACGATCAGCGTGTACTACAACGGCGAGTTCGAGACGGACCCGGACCGGGTCGCCGCCACCGCAATGACCATCGACGCCGGCGAGCTGTTCCATTTCGGCCCCAGTTTCGTGAAGCACCGCGCCACCGATCTGCAGCGCCTGCCGGACCGGCGCGAGGACGGTGTGGACTACCACCGGGTGCTGGCGACCATCGAACCGGGCTTCGGCTTTGCCGAACGCGACGAGGTGGTGATGTGGATCCATCCGGAGACCGACCGGCTGTACCGCGTGCACATCACGCTGGAGGGCTTTGAACGCACGCAGGGCGCGCACGTGGACACTACGTTCCTGGAGTACGAGGAGGTCGGGCCGTATGTCCTGCCGTCGCGCTTCGAGGAACGGGTGCGCGGCCCGCTGCGCCTGCACGTGCATGACTGGTGGGTGACCGGACGCGACATGGATCGCGGCTGGGAGATCGAGGACGTGCGCGGACCGGGGTTCTCGGGCGCGGCCGAGCCGCCGGCCGCCGAGGAATAAGCCGTTCGCTGATAGACTGGCGCCTTTTCCGGATACGGATAACCGCAAGAGGGCGTGATGGCGCAGGGTTTCTGGGCACGACTGGGGCGGCAGATGCCGCTGATCCTGGCGGTGGCAACGGTGATCTCGCTGCTGGGGGCCATGCTGGTGCGTGGCGGGAGTTCACTCGGGTTCGTGGCGGCGTTCGTGGTGCTGCTGCCGCTGACACTGGCGGCGGCGCTGATCCGCTGGTGGCCGGGCGGGCGTTCGGCCCGCGAGGTCTGTCGTGGCGAGCGCGTGCGCCGCGCCCTGTGGATGCTGGCGGTGGCGCTGATGCTCTCCGCGGTCATCACCCTGGTGGCGGGTGTGGCCTGGTCCGGGGCGCGCGTCGGCAACATGCTGCTGGTGGCGGGCATCCTGCTGTTGCCGCCGGCGGTGCTGATCAGCCTGCTGGTGATCCTGGGGCGGCGTTCCATCGAACTGCGCGAAGAGCTGGAGCCCGGGGCGCATGTGGAGCTGGAGACCAACGCCCACTGGGCGGTGTTCCTGCCGGCGCTGGGGGTGCTGGGGCTCACGGCGCTGCTGGCCATCGGCCCGCTCGGGGTGTGGGGACTGGGCGCGGCCGCGGTGCTCTACCTGGTGGTCCTGCCGGGGCTGGCGATTCGGGGGCTGGCCAGTTTCGTCAATTCCGAGGCGGTGCTGACCGATCGTTACCTCCACGTGGCGAGCGGGCTCCTGTGGCAGCGCGCGGTGCGTTTCGATCTCAAGAGAGTCGGCGACATCGGCGTGAAGCAGCACTGGCTGGGTCGGCGCCTGGGCTTCGGCAAGGTCACGGTGGTGGATGCCGACGGGCATGCAAAGGTGGTGCCCGGCCTGCGCGATCCGGCCGGTCTGGTGCAGCGGGCCCGGGCCCGGCTCTGATCCCCAATAGGTGACCTCTATCAAGGCCATGTGAAGTCGATAATGGCTTTTATGGCTGCTCCTGCTATACCTCAGGACAGGGATACGCATGGATCGAACGAGATCGCTTGCGTGCGTGTCCACGAATACAACGCAAGAAGGAGAGAGAGATGGCAGGAGACAAAGCGAACGCCGAAGGCAAGTGCCCGGTGATGCACGGAAGCCGTACCCGCAACGATGCCGGCGGCGGTGGCCCGCGTGACTGGTGGCCCCACCAGCTGAATCTGGGCATCCTGCACCAGCACGGGATCGAGTCCGACCCGCTGGGGCCGGAGTTTGACTACGCCGAGGCGTTCAGCCAGCTGGACCTGAAGGCGGTCAAACAGGATCTGGCCGATCTGATGACCGACTCGCAGGACTGGTGGCCGGCCGACTACGGCCATTACGGCCCGTTGCTGATCCGCATGGCCTGGCACGCCGCCGGGACCTATCGCACCGCCGACGGCCGGGGCGGGGCGTCCACGGGCAACCAGCGGTTCGCCCCCATCAACAGCTGGCCGGACAACGCCAACCTCGACAAGGCGCGGCGTCTGCTGTGGCCGATCAAGCAGAAATACGGCAACAAGATCTCCTGGGCCGACCTGTACATCCTGGCCGGCAACGTGGCGCTGGAGTCCATGGGCTTCGAGACCTTCGGCTTCGGCGGCGGGCGCGAGGACATCTGGGCGCCGGAAGAGGACATCTACTGGGGTGCCGAGGACGAGTGGCTGGCGACCAGCGATCACGCGAAGAGCCGCTATTCCGGCGAACGTGAACTCGAGAACCCGCTGGCCGCGGTACAGATGGGCCTGATCTACGTGAACCCCGAGGGTCCGGACGGCAACCCCGATCCGCTCAAGTCGGCGCACGACATCCGCGAGACCTTCGAGCGCATGGCGATGAACGACTACGAGACGGTGGCCCTGACCGCCGGCGGGCACACCTTTGGCAAGGTGCATGGCGCGGGGGATGCCGCCCACGTGGGGCCGGAGCCGGAGGCCGCGCCGCTGGAGGAGATGGGTCTGGGCTGGAAGAGCAGCTATGGTTCCGGCAAGGGCCGCGACACCATCACCAGCGGGCTGGAGGGTGCCTGGACCCCGACCCCGCGGCAGTGGGACATGAGCTACCTGGAGATGCTGTTCAAGTACGACTGGGAGCTGTCGAAGAGCCCGGCCGGGGCCTCGCAGTGGGTGCCGAAAAACCTCGCCGACGAGGATCACGCCCCGGACGCGGAGGACCCGTCGCAGAAGGTGGGCATCATGATGACCACCGCCGACATGGCGATGCGCGAGGATCCCGAGTACCGCAGGATCGCCCTGCACTTCAAGGAGAACCCGGAGGAGTTCGCGGACGCCTTCGCCCGCGCCTGGTTCAAGCTGACGCACCGTGACATGGGGCCGAAGGATCGCTACCTCGGGCCGGAAGTCCCCGCCGAGGACCTGATCTGGCAGGACCCGGTGCCGCCGGTGGATCACGTGCTGATCGACGAGCAGGACGCCGAACGGCTGAAGGCCGGGATCCTCGCGACCGGGCTGACGGTGCAGGAGCTGGTGGCCACGGCGTGGAACTCGGCCTGCACCTTCCGTCAGTCGGACAAGCGTGGCGGGGCCAACGGCGCCCGCATCCGCCTGGCGCCGCAGAAGGACTGGGAGGCGTTCGAGCCGCAGCAGCTGGCGAAGGTGCTGGATCGGCTGGAGGGCGTGCGCAAGTCCTTCAACGACGAGCAGTACGGGGACAAGCGCATTTCCCTGGCCGACATGATCGTGCTGGGCGGGGCGGCCGGCATCGAGAAGGCCGCGGCGGATGCCGGGCACCCGGTGTACGTGCCGTTCGTCCCCGGACGCACGGATGCGACCGAGGAGCAGACCGACGCCGAGTCCTTCGAGCCGATGAAGCCCGAAGCCGACGGTTTCCGCAACTACCGCCGGGCGCGCTTCACCGTGGCCGAAGAGGAGATGCTGCTGGACCGCGCCCAGCTGCTGGGCCTGACGGCCCCCGAGATGACGGTGCTGGTGGGCGGCATGCGGGCACTGGATGCCAACCACGGGGGCTCGAAGGATGGCGTGCTGACCGATCGTCCCGGGCAGCTGACCAACGACTTCTTCGTGAACCTGGTCGACATGGGCATCGAGTGGCAGCCCGTGGGCGAGGAGTCCGACCGCTTCGAGGGACGTGACCGCGCCACCGGCGAGGTGAAGTGGACCGGGACCCGCGTGGACCTGGTGTTCGGCTCCAACTCGCAGCTGCGGGCCCTGGCCGAGGCCTATGCTCAGGACGACGCGGCGGAGAAGTTCGTCTGGGACTTCGTCGATGCCTGGAACAAGGTGATGAACGCCGATCGCTTCGATCTGATGTAAGCCGAGTGCCGTAAAACGGGAGCCCGCCCCGCTTTGTTCGACTGTGGGAGCCTGCTTGCAGGCGAAAAGGGGGCGGGCGCCGGTTCCTTTTTCCCGGCCCTACTCCTGTTCGGGCAGGGTGGTGTCGAACTCCACCTCCACCGAGCGCGTGCGCGACGGATCCGTCTCCTCGCTCAGCGGATTCTCCCGGTGGTGCAACTCGCCCGAAACCCGGCCGCTGATGCGGGCGGTGTCCCCGTCGACCTCCAGGCGGTCGAACTCGTACTCCACATTCTCGAGCTGGTCGTTGCCCACGAAATCGGGGCCGCCGGCCTGTTCGTGATAATAGCTGACCTCCACCCTGCCCACGTTGTCGTTGAAGGTCGTTACGCTGACGATCAGTGAACCCAGGGGGTTGGGCGTGCTGCCGTCGCGCAGCCCGTGCAGGTTGAACAGGCGGGCCCCCGCCGGCAGGTCGGTGAAGAAGGCCGGTCCTCCGTCATCCGTGTCGAAACGCTCCCAGGTCCGTTCGTCGCCATCGATCGTGCCGCTCATCACCACCTCGCCGGCGAGGGCCTGTCCGCCGGCCAGCGCGAGGGCGGCACCGGCCGCCAGACCCGTAAGCAGGGTGGTCCGGGTGCGGGTGTTCGGTTGCGTCGGCTGCATGCTGCCTCCAGTGGAAGGGATGTGGCGAACAGCCTAAACTGCGCCCCTCCCGCCGTCGCCCCTCAAACGCAGGGGAGATCCGTCGAGCCACCGCATGCACAGGGACGAGAAGCCGCGATGAATACCAATACCTTCTATAACCGCCTTTCCGAGAAGATCAGCGATCTGATCCTGGCGGTCATCGCGCTGGGGCTGCTGGTGGTTTCGGTCGAATACGTGCAGTTCCTGACGGATCACCCGTCCACCATCCGGGACCCGGAATTCTGGAAGCGCATCGTGCTGACAGCACTGGTTACGGTCTTCACCGCCTACAAGTTCGTCGCTTATTCGGCCTATTTCTGCAATCCCGACAACGGCGCCCGCCTGGCCGGGCTCAGCCCGCGCCGCATCGTGGTCCTGTTCCTGCTGGATCTGGTCGAGGTCACGCTGGTGGCCTGGCTGTACGCCATCCTGCTGATCGGTCACCTGACCTCGCTGGGCGGGCGCGAGGCCACCATCAGCGTGGAGCTGGGCGCCACCATGCTGCCCTTCCTGTTCCTGTTCCTGGCGCTGTGGCACCTGACCGTGCTGGTCTGGTACTGGGTGGCCCGCGGCGGTTACCGCGACATGTTGATCCACCTCGCCTTCGCGCTGGCCTACCTGGCCATGATGACCCTGCTGCTGGCGACCGACACCGTGCGCTACAAGGAGCTGTTCGACTGGGGCGCGATCGCCTTCTTCGCCGGCTGCGTGGCGCTGCTCTACTGGGTCAAGGGCATCCCCGACATCCGCAACGCCCTCGAAAAACCTGCCTGACACGGGGCTGCCCGGCGCGCATCACTCGCAGGTGCCGACGGCTTCGGGCGGACAGCGCGAGCCGTCCGGCCACAGCGCACGGCCCAGGCGGGCCCCGTTCAGTTCGGCGTCCTGCGGGTTGGCTTCGCGAAAGTCCACGTGGCGCAGGTCGGCGCTCGAGAAGTCCGCACCGGCCAGCTCCGCGCCGCGCAGGGTGGCCCCCCGCAGCCGAGCGTCCGTCAGGCGTGCGTCGGCGAGGCTTGCGTGGGTCAGGTCGGCGAATTCCATTACAGCCCCGTCCAGTCGGGCCCCCTGCAGGCGGGCACCGGGCAGTCGGGCCTCGCGCAGGCTGGCCCGCGTCAGATCCGCCTCGCGCAGGTCGGCCACCGGCATCTCGCAGCGGTTCCAGTTGACCTCCGGAGCGGGCGGGGCCGAGCAGTCGCGGGCGGGGGTCCCCGGTGGCGGCTCGCGCAGCAGCCACAGCAGCAGGATCGCCACGAGCAGCGTCACCCCCAGCGTGATCCAGCGGCGAGGCCCGCGGAGGATCGCGGGGACGTGCCGTGCCGGGAGGGTCAGCAGTTCCGCCCACTGCTGACGATGGGTCACGGTCTCGGGCGATTCGGGCCGGCGCCGCTCGCCCTGACGACGTTCAAGGAGTTCCGGCGGGGTGTCTTCGTCCGGGGCGCGGCGTTCGCGCAGGCGCTCGTCCTCGCGCAGTCGGGCCTGCTGCAGCCGTTCCAGCCCCTCCGGGGTGTCGGCATGCAGCAGTTCCTCGGGGATCAGCCCGGGCACCTCGCGCAGCGGGTACCACAGGTGCGGCGTCGGCCCGACTTCATAGTCCGGAGTGAGCCGTCCGAGGATCAGGTAGCGCCGGATCAGATGCGCCGGAAACGGCCCGTGCACCTCGCCGTCGCACCGGATATACCACAGCTCGTAGCCCTCGCTGTCCCGTTCCGGCGTCTCGCCCGGCTCATCGCTCATGGCTGTCCCCTTCCGCACCTGCGTGCAGTGTAGTGGAATACCCGGGTACGCGGGATCGGGTTTCAGGCGAGCCGTTGCTCGATGCGTTGCGCACGTGCCAGCAGGTCCCGCTTGCGTTCCGTGTCTTCGACTCGGGCGGCCACGAAACGCGCGGTCCGGATCACCAGGCCCCAGCGCGGGCGCCTCGGAAGCGTCTCCGGATCGCAGTAACGGTCCAGCGTGCGGGTCTTGCGCGTGGTGTCATCCAGGGTCACGGTCCACAGGCCGCTCTCTTCGGCCAGATCGGCCCGGGTGAGGCCGGTTTCCAGCTCCCAGTCGCGCAGGCTCCGGGTCAGCAGGGTCGCTAGCTGCGTGCGCAGGTCTTCTTCGTCACCGTCCGGCTGGTGTGCCTCCTTTTCTTCCAGGGCCCAGCGCATCTGTTCGTTCTCGTGGACCTGCAACTGGGACTGCACCCGGGCCAGCAGTTCCTGACGGTAGAACGGCTTGGGCAGGTAGTCGTTGGCTCCGGCCTGCAGCCCTTCGACGATGTCGTGTTCACGCGTTCGCGCGGTGACGAGGATGATCGGCAGCGAGGCCGGGTCGTGTTCCTCGCGCAGTCTGCGGCAGACGGTCAGGCCGCTCATGTCCGGCATCATTACGTCCAGCAGAACGAGCTGCGGGGCCTCGCGGGCGATGCATTCCAGTGCCTGTTCGCCGGAACTGGCCCGGCTCGTGCGGTAACCCTCCAGTCCCAGCTGGGTTTCCAGGACGCGCGCGGCGCTGTCTTCGTCTTCAACAATCAGGATGTGCGCCCCGGTGGTTGCACCGGGCCGGGTTGCCGTGGATTCCCCGGCCGGTTCCGGGCCGGTGGGCTGCGCCGGGGTGGTCGACGTCGGGCCGGCAGAGGGGACGGACGCGCGAGCGATCTCGAGGCAGAAACGGGCCCGGGTCCCGCCGTCCGCTCCGCCGGAGAGCTCCAGGCGGGCACCGTGGCGCTCCAGGATCTGCCGGCTGATGGCGAGTCCGAGACCGACCCCGCCGCGTCCGGCATCCGCGGATTCGTGGCCCTGTTCGTAGGGTTCCTGGAGACGTTCGGGATCCAGTTCGGCGATCCCGCTTCCGGTGTCTTCGACTTCCACACAGACGGTTTCACCCTCGCGGCGCGCCCGCAGGACGATGCGGCCCGCATCGGTGTATTTCACTGCGTTGCCCAGCAGGTTGAACAGCACCTGATGCAGGCGGTCGGCGTCGGCCCGTACCGCCGGAAGATCCGTCTCGATCTCGGTTTCCAGTGCCACCGGCCGGTCACCGAGCAGGGGGCGCACGGATTCTGCGGCCGTGTGCAGAAGCGGGGCCGGCGCGATCGCCTCGGGCCGGATGTGCAGGTCCCCGTGTTTCAGGCGTGTGAACGAAAGAATGTCATCCACCAGCCGGCTCAGGCGGTGCCCGCTGGACTGGATCAGGTCCAGTGCTCGTGCCTGGCGCGGGTCCTCGCGCGGGAGCGATTCGGCCATGCCGATCATGGCATGCAGCGGGGTGCGCAGCTCGTGGGAGGTGCTGGCCAGGAAGTCATCCTTGAGGCGGTTCGCGCGACGCAGCTCGGATTCCAGCCGCTGGCTGCGTTCGAAGGCCCGCGCGTAGCGGCGCGAGAGGGTGATGGCGTGCAGTGCCACCGCAGCCAGGACGCCGGTATTGGCGACCGCGTTGCGTACTCCCATCTCGTTGAACCACAGGATCTGCAGGATCGCACTGCCGGCAACGACTGCGGAGCCGAGCAGGATGGGACCCGCGTCCGGCACTCCCCGCCACCAGGCCCGTGCCACGAACGCCAGGGCCAGCGCCAGCATTCCGGTGAGGAAATAGAGAAGCCAGCCCACGGCTTCGCTGCGGGTCATTTCCGTGCCCAGGAGGGTGATGGCCAGATAGATGATCAGCGGGGCCAGCACCCAGCGCGTGTAGCGCATGGGCAGTTCACGCGGGAACAGCGACGACAGGAACAGGAGATAGAAGGCCGCGGCCGTCAGGGCGGTCAGGCCGTCCAGCGGACGCGCGATCTCGATCGGCACGTGCCAGCCCATATGCACCAGCAGCTGCCCTGTCAGCGCGGTCTGCATTCCCCAGGCGACGATCATGAAGCCGAAGAACAGGTACATGGTCTCGTTCTGGCGCAGACGGAACAGCACCAGCTGGGACAGCCCGAGGAGGACCAGGCCGCCCGAGAGGGCGGCATTGCCGATCAGGTCACGCGCGACGTTGTGCTCCATCACTTCGGGCGTGGCCAGCTCGAGAGGGTGCGGGAAGCCCGCTGCGCGCGAGGTGAAGTTGCTGACATGAAACAGCAGCTCCAGCTCCTCGCCGGGGTTGTCGATGACCACGCGCCGCTCGCCGTAGTCCGGGCGGCTCTCGTCGGCCGAGCTCCCGGGTTCGCCCACCTGCGCCACCCGTTCGCCATCCACGTACAGGCGGTAGGCCGAATACACCATGGGCACGCGCAGCACCACTCGTGCGGGCGGGTCTTCCAGTGCCACGCGCAGACGAAAGCCGCCATGGCCGGCAGCGGGAAGGGCGGTTCCGTCGATGGCCAGCCCGGTCCAGCTCCCGGGCAGCTCCATGCGGGCGTCCGGTTCGTCCTCCGCGCCCGGTTCCGGAAACTTCTGCCAGAAGAACTCCCAGGGGCTGTCCAGGGAGTGTACGTCCTCCCCGAGGTCGAGGGGCGGTGTGCCGGCGTCCGCCGTCGGGGCCGAAAGCCCGAACAGCAGGGCGAGCACCAGCGCGAAGACCACTGTCACCGCCGCTTCCGGCGGGCCGCGACGCGCGCGGGCCGGGTTCATGTCTGCGGGGTGTTGCGGGGTCCGGGCATCTCTGGATCCATCCAAAGTACTGTTTCCAAAGAAGTATACATTCTGTTCCGGATTGTTCCTAGGCAGCGCTCGCGGCCCGCGGGCAGTTTGACGCGTTCATGAGAACGCCCGGGCCGCATTCGTTTGGCGGGCGAAAAAACGGAACTCCAACGGAGAACGGACACCATGAACCAGACCTTCCGCCTCGTCTTCAATCGCGCTCTTGGAACCTGGCAGGTTGCCGCCGAGATTGCCCGCGGCCGTCGCAAGGGGTGTGGTCGTCGAACCCGGTCCATGGGCGCTCCGGGTCGTTTTCGAGGCGTTCTGACAGGGGCGCTTGCCGTTGTGTTGCTGTTTCCGACCAGTGCTCACGCGTTGTGGGACTGGTTATGGACCGGCGAAGACAGTGCCGACTGGTTCGCCGCCGGTAACTGGTGGGACGACGATGGGGAGTCCACGGGTGCGCTCCCCGGGGGCGGTGACTCGGTGCTGATTGCCCGGGAAGGCGTGCATGGAGGCAATCCCTGGCCGGTGATCGACGGAGAAGAGGCGACTGTCGACTGGCTTAGCGTGGGGGCGGATCCGGAAACTGCCGAGCTGACCATCCGGAACGGCGGGGTTCTGGACGCGAGGAATGTGGGTATCGGGAGCGACCTGACGGACAGTGACGCCGGCGTCCGTGGCCGCGTGACGGTCACCGGCGAGGGCAGTGAACTGGTGGTGGATGACCCTGATGGTGGCTTGTCCGTCGGCTACTACTCGAACAGCACGGCGGAGCTGTTCATTGAGGATGGAGGAGTGGTGCAGGCGAGCCAGTCCGACGTTGGTGTTCCCAACCTTGTGGGTGGCGATGGCGGGGCCTCGGGCTATGTGGAAGTCATTGGTGAAGGATCAAGGTTCACGAACATCGGCGATCTGGATTTGGGGGGATCGTCCCAGTTCGGGTCAAGTCTGGGTGTAACCGGCAACGTGAGGGTGATCGACGGAGGCAAGTTGGATGTCACCGGGGAGCTGGGGCTTGGCTCTGAGCCGGGGAGCGTTGGCCTGCTGGAGATCGGAAGCAGCGGAGAAGACGCCCCGGGCCAAGTGTATGTCCAGGATGGCATCGTGGCCAGAGAAGGCGAGTCGTTGATCCATTTCCAGCACGGGGATGAGGACTACTATTTCACCGAAGACGGGACCATCGACGGACAGGCGCCGGCACTGGAAGGGGCACTGGAACTGAACCATTACGGGACCGGGCAAACCCTCCTGACTGGGCACACCCATGAACTGACGGGGGTGGTTGACGTTCACCGGGGAACCCTCGGGGTCGAAGAAGGGAGCATGGATCTGCAGTCGGAGCCCCTCCGGGTGCTGGACGAAGGGACCTTTTTCGTGGGGGCTGGCGGACAGCTGGACGCCGAAGAGGTCGAGGTCGGTGAAGACCCGGGGGAACCGGGTCGCCTCCAGGTTGCAGAGGGCGGTCACCTGGATGTCTCGGACGGTCTGCTGCTCGGTGGTGAAGGTGAAGGTGAGCTGGAGCTGGCTGGCGGGAGCGAGGGCGAGCTCGAGTCTGCGGTTGCGGGCCGCGACAGCGGGGGAAGCGGCCGTGTCGAAATCGACGATTCCTCTTTGGCGGTGGCGCGTGGGTTCACCCTGGGGCGGGCAGGAACCGGAGAACTGGTGCTGACCGATGGAGGTCAGCTGGATACCGCAACGGCAACCCTCGGAGAAGAGGCGGGTGCTGAAGGTGAAGTGCATCTTGAGGCAGGCCTCTGGATCAGCCGGGGTGAATTGACGGTGGGAGATGCCGGTGCCGGCACGGTTACCGTCGAGGAAGGTCTGGTTGAAACGGACGACGTCGCGAACTTCGGGGCTTCTGATTCTGGCGAAGGGACGCTGGAGGTCCTCGGCGAGGATGCCGAATTCCTGGGTCGTGTCGGGATTGGCAAGAAAGGGCACGGGGTTCTGGAGGTCAGGGATGGCGGGCGCGTCGGTGGTAACCAGCTTTATCTGGCCCAGAGGGAAGGCGGGAGTGCTGAAGGTCGTATCACCGGAGAAGGGACCCGAATCGACCGCGGGGATGCGGACCTGAACACCGTAGCGGTGGGCAGCAGGGGCACGGCCCGGCTGGAAGTATCGGACGGCGCGGAACTGGCCGCGACAAGGTTGTTTCTGGGCCGGTATCCCGGAGCAGAAGGGCATCTCGTTCTCGGGGACGGCGAGAGGGCCGGCATCCTGAAGGTGGACGAGACGTTCGAAGTCGGCGACGGCCACGGGATCCTCGAGTTCGATCACGCGCAAGCGCCTTATCACTTCACCGATACCGGGGAGGACGACGGAACCGAAGTCGCTCTGTCCCGCGAGGTGGAGCTGCGCCATACCGGGGAAGGCACCACGGTGTTTTCCGGGGATTATGCACTGGGCGCAGACTCGATCATTGAGGATGGCACCCTGCAGGTCGGCGCAGGGGATGAATCCGGATCCATCGAGGGACGGGTCGAGAACGACGCCGTGCTGGCCTTCAACCGCGCCGACGAGTACACGGTCGAGGCGGACGTCTCGGGGGGTGGTGACCTGGTCCAGCGTGGCGAGGGCACGCTGATCCTGGACTCGGAGCAGGACTACACCGGCGAGACCCGGGTGGAGTCCGGCACCCTGGTGGCGGATGCGGATCTGAGTGCGGCCTCGGCGCGCGTGCTGGACGGGGGCACGCTGGCCGGGCGCGGAACCCTGGGGGATACCACCGTGGAAGATGGGGGTCGTCTGGATCCGGGCAATTCGGTCGGCAGCCTGACCGTGGACGGCGATTTGCTGCTTTCGCCCGATTCGCGGCTCGATTTCGCCCTGGGCGCACCCGGCGAGGATGAGCCGGATGCCGGTACCAGCGACCGCATCGAGGTGACTGGCGACCTCACTCTGGACGGGGTGCTGGACCTGCGTCAGAGCGAGGATGGGGACGATGGCGACGCCGGGTTCGGGTATTACCGGCTGATGACCTGGGATGGCTCGCTCACCGACAACGAACTGGAGATCGGCGAGAGCCCGGAACTGGACGAGGGGGCCCTCTTCCTGCTGAACCCGGAAGGCGGGTATCTGGACATGCACGTGGTGGTCGCCGGCGATGACACCCTGCAGCACTGGCAGGGTGGTGACGGGACCTGGAGCGATGCCTCCGAGCAGTGGATGAACGATGGCGGCGAGGTCGCCGTTGCCTGGGCCGGCAACCATGGCGTGTTCCGGGACGAAGGGGATTATCAAGGCGGGACTGTTGAGGTCGAGGGCACCCAGTCGTTCCGGGGGCTGCAGTTTGTCGACGAGGATTACCGTCTGGAAGGGTCGGGGGCCATCGCCCCCGATGCCGACGAGGACGGTGAACTGCGGGTGCTGGCGGACCGCGCCGAGATCGCGGTGGACATCACCGGTGATGGCGAGCTGTACAAGACCGAAGGCGGTACGGCCGTCCTGACCGGCGAGGCCACGCACACCGGCGGCACCCGGGTCGAATCCGGTGTCCTGCAGGTGGGCGATGGCGGAACCGAGGGCCGGCTGGCCGGCGACGTGGAACTGCTGCAGCCGGGCACCCTGCGGATGGACCGTAGTGACAACGCGTCCCTGGACGGGGACGTGACCGGCGATGGCGACCTGGTGCATGCTGGCGACGGGACCGTGGTGCTGACCGGCGACGTGGCCCCCGGAGAGACCCTCATCGAAGGCGCCACCCTGCAGGTGGGGGACGGCGGTGAGGCCGGGATGCTCGATGGCGAGGTGCACAATGACGGCACGCTCGCGTTCGATCGCGCCGATACGGTCGTGTTCGGCGGCGCACTCGAGGGCGAGGGCGATCTCGTCCAGCGTGGTGAGGGCACGCTCGCGGTCGACGGGGCTCAGGCGCTGGAAGGCGAGACCCGCGTGGAGTCCGGCGTGCTGCGGGTCGATGGGGATCTGGGGCGCTCCGCCACCACGGTCACCGACAACGCCACGTTGGCCGGCGACGGCACGGTCGGTGCGACCCGCGTCGAGGATGGTGGCGTAATGGACCTTTCGACCGGGGCCGGGGCACTGCGGATCGACGGCGATCTGGCACTGGACCCGGGCGCCACGCTGGATGTGGCGCTGGGAGAACCGGGCGAAGAAAACCCCGCCGACGGCGTGAGCGGCCGCGTGGAGGTCGCTGGCGACCTCACGCTGGATGGCACCCTGGATCTGCGCGCCAGCGAGGCCCCGGATGCCGGGGATCCCGGGCTCGGTTACTACCGCCTGATGACCTGGGAGGGAGACCTGGATGACCGCGGCCTGGCTGTCGGCGACCTGCCGGAACTGGAAGAGGATGTCCTGCACGAGCTGCAGTACGGCGATGACCGGCTGGACCTGTTCATCGGTCTTGAAGGCGATGACAGCCTGCAGCACTGGCAGGGTGGCGACGGCGTCTGGAGCGCAGATGGCGCTGACTGGGTAAACGAGGACGGCGAGATCGCTGTCGCCTGGGGCGGGCAGCACGCGGTGTTCAAGGACGCCGACCCCTATCGCGGCGGCACCGTCGAGGTCGAGGGCACGCAGGCCTTCGAGGGCATGCAGTTCGTTGACAGTGGCTATCGCTTGCGGGGTGACGGCGAGCTCGAGACATCCGACGAAGGCGAGATCCGCGTGCTCGCCAGCCATGCCGAGATCCGGACGGATATCACGGGCTCCGGCGCGCTCACCAAGACCGAAGAGGGGACCCTGCTGTTCTCGGGGGATGCCGATCATGCCGGCGGTACCGATGTCGAGGCCGGGGAACTGCTGCTCGACGGCGGGTCCATCGAACACGCGGGTGCGGAAACCCGAGTGGGCATCGAAGGTGGCACGGCCCGCCTTGGCGTGGAGGACGGCGCGACCGTGCGGGATGGCGGCGCCACCCTGGGTGAATTCGAGAACGCTGCCGGTCATGCCCGTGTGCAAGGTGCCGGCTCACGCTGGGAGAGCGCTGGCGGCCTGCGGGTCGGTGCCGCCGGTGAGGGAGAACTGGAGCTTCGGTCCGGAGGCGAGCTGGCCAGTGAGTTCGCCTACATCGGGGCCGCCGGGACCGGCAGCGGGCGCATGCACGCCAGTGGCGACGGCACCCGCGTCGATATCGCGGACGATCTGATCGTCGGTGACGGCGGGCAGGGCCGGGTCGAAGTCGAACGGGGTGCGCGGCTCGGCGCCGGGGCACTGGACATCGGGTACGCGGACTCGGCCGAAGGCAGCGCGAAGGTGGCGGGTGCCGGCACCGAACTGGAGGTCGACGGGCGCCTCACCGCGGGTACATTTGGTGAAGGCGAACTGGCGATCGCGGATGGCGCCGACGTGCGGGCCGGGAGTGGTTCAGTCGCCCGGTTCGCCGATGCCGGAGGGCAGGCCGCGGTCACCGGTAAGGGCTCGCAGTGGGCGATGGACGGCATGCTGGAGGTCGCCGCGGGGCGGGATTCCACAGGAACCGTTCAGGTCGCCGAGGGCGGCCGGATCAGCGCCGGTGCGGGCGTGGCCCTGGGTGCGGGAGCGGACAGCGACGCCACCCTGGAGATCGGCGGCGCGGACGCCGCCGGGGTCGTGGAGGCCGAACGGATCGAAGGAATGGGAGACGGCGCCACCCTGAGTCTCACGCACGGTCAGGAGGACTATCACCTGACCTCCGACGGCACCGCCGGAGGAGACCCGGTGACGCTCTCCGGCGACCTCGACGTGGTGCACGCGGGCACCGGCATGACCGTCATCGAGGGCGAACACGACCTGAGCGGCGATGCGGACGTGCATGGCGGCAACCTGCGCGTGAACGGCTCCATGGCCGATTCGGCGGTTACCGTGCACGCCGGCGGGGTGATCTCCGGCACCGGCACCGTGGGCGACCTGAACGTGGCGTCCGGGGGGCAGGTGCGGCCCGGCAACTCGGTGGGCGCGCTCGCGGTGGCCGGCGACATGACGCTGGAATCGGACAGCGTCCATGTGGTGGAAGTCTCCGAGGACGGATCGGAGGCGGACCATACCGGCGTCGGCGGGGAGCTGACCATCGAGGACGGGGTGCGGCTCCACGTCACCGAAGAAAACGGCGGAGATGGCCGTCTGTTCGAGGGCGACGAAATCACCCACACCGTGCTGGCGGCGGAAGGCGGCGTGGACGGTAGCTTTGACGAGGTCTCCGACGATTTCGTCTTCCTGGATACCTCGGTGGCGTACTCCGATACCGGGGTGCAGCTGACGCTGTCGCGGGTGGCGGTGTTCGAGAGCGTGGCGGAAACCGCCAACCAGCGGGCCGTCGCGGGGGCCCTCGATGAACTGGCCGGCGACGAACGCGTTTCCGCGCTGGTGGATTCGCTGCTGGTCCGGGATACGCACGGTGCCCGTGCCGGTCTGGATTCTCTGAGCGGTGCGGATCATACCCATGCCCAGCAGGTCGGCATGCGCAGTGACCAGCGTTTCCGGGGTCTGCTTCGGGGGCGCATGGGGGGTACAGTCGCTCCGGCCGCCGGCGAGGTGGCAAGTCTGTCCGACCTGGCCGGTACGCAATGGGCCTCCACGGGCAGGCCGTCCGGTGCTTCGGCAACGAGTACGCCGGAATCGGATCGCCACTGGTGGGTGCGTGCCCAGGGCGGTCAGGGGGAGATCGATGACACCTCCGGTGCGGCCGGCTCGGACTACAGTTTCGGAGGCATTGCGCTGGGGGCCGACACCTCCCTGGGGGAACACGGCTTCATGGGGTTCGGCCTGGGCTTCAGCCGGACAACCGCGGACAGTGGGGCGGCCGATATCGACGTGGATTCCTGGCAGGTGGCCGTCTACGGCGGCTGGGAACGCAACGGTTATTACGTCCGCGGTGATGTTGGTGCGAGTTACCACGACGCCGAAACCGATCGCGACGTTGCCCTGACCGGTGACACCGCGGAGGCGTCCTATTCCGCGACTGGCGTTGGGGCCGGCGTGGAATTCGGGCGCGGCTTCGACGTCGGAGAGCGGACCCGCGTGGCGCCATTTGCCGGACTGGATTATCAGCAGCAGAGCCGCGGGTCGTTCACCGAATCCGGCGCCGGCCAGGCGAACCTGCAGGTGGACAGCGAGCGCGAGCATTCGCTGCGGACCCGGCTGGGCGTGAATCTGGACCAGCATTTCGAAACCGCGGGCGGGGCGGAACTGGTGCCGAACGTCGAGGTGGCCTGGCTGCAGGAACACGGTGACCGGGCCAGCGAGATGCGCACGGCTTTCGACGGGGCACCCGAGCAACGGTTCACCATAGAGGGGCCGGAACTCAGTCGTGACCGGATCCACGTGAATGCGGGACTGAGCGCCCGTTTCGGCGAAGGAAGTCGGGTGGATGTCGGTTATCACGGCGAATTCGCGAGTTCCGACGACGTCCACGCGGCGGGGATTACCTTCCGGCAGAGCTGGTAGGGCGACTGTCAGCAGTGGCTTCGGCCATCGGCCGGGGGAGGGCTCAATACCGCCCGGTTTGCGCGGTTGTGTTGCCGGGGGTGTGATGGCGTTCGCATAGTGCATTTCGCGCGTCGTTCGTGGGGGATGCATGCAGTTTTCGCAAAGGGTGAAGCGGATCGGCGGGCGTCTGGTGAATGCCATCACCCTGGCGTTCGTGATCCTGCTGGCGGGGATGCTGGTGGTGGTGGCCAACAGCGTCTGGCAGAACCAGCGGCTGCTGGACGAGCTCCACCACATGACCGAGGAACGGGCCCAGCGGATCCAGCTGGCGTCCGATCTGCTCGAAGCGGCCTACAACCGGCACCAGACCATGGTGAATCAGGTGCTGACGGATGATCCGTTCGAGCGCGACGATCTGTTGATGGAGTATCACCGCTGGGGTCACCGCGTCGGCGAGGTCCGCGCGGCCCTGGACGAGCGCGTGACCGAGCCGGTGGCCCGCGAGCGGCTGGAGGAGCAGGATGCGCTGATCCCCGAGATCGTGGAGCTGCAGGACGAGGTCGTGGACCTGGCATCGCGCGACGAGATCGAGCCTGCGATGGCGATCCTCAGTGAGCGCCTGTTCGACCTGGATCGCGAATTCGATGCATCGATCGAGGCACTGCGTGCCCACGAACGGGCGCAGATGGAGGCCGCGGCCGAACGTGCGCGCGAGGTCGGGGCCAATACGCAGCGGTTCATGCTGGTGTTCGGGGGAGGCGGCGTGCTGTTTGCCCTGGCCCTGACGTTGGTGACCCGCCGGACGCTGGTGGCGATGCATCATGACCTGCGGGAACAGGCCTCCCGGCTGGAGGAGGCCGGCCGTCGGCTGGAGCACGAGGCCACGCACGACGCCCTGACCGGCCTGCCCAACCGGCGTGCCTTCTATCGACAGCTGGAGGACGCGATCGAGCGCGGCCGCGAGACCGGCGAAACGTTCTCGGTGGCCTTCATCGATCTGGACCAGTTCAAGCCGGTGAATGACCGCCTGGGGCATGCCGCGGGGGACGAGCTGCTGGGCGTTGTGGCCCGGCGGCTGCAGGAGGCGGTTCCGGAGGCCGCGTGCGTGGCGCGGGTGGGCGGCGACGAATTCGCCGTGCTGCTGGCGGGCGAGGGGGCGTCGGAGACGGCCGGCGAGCGGCTGAAGGCCGCGGTGAGCCGGCCGGCGCAGCTGGCCGCAGGCGAGGTGACGCCCGCGATGACCCTGGGCTGGGCCTGCGGCCCGGGAGACGGTGATCCGGATACGCTGCTGGGGCGCGCCGATCGCGAGATGTACGCCCGCAAGGCGGGGCGTACCCCGGCGCCGTCCTTGTAGCGACGGGTCACCGTGCGAAGAGGTCCACCAGAGCCCGGCCGGACCTTGCGGACGCACTTTCCCGGAGGTTTCCATTTCCTTTGACCTTCCGGGGCGCCTACCATGTGCGCTCCGAAGTACCGAGAACCGGGGCCGGTGGAAGGCCACGGCGCGCAACGATGAACGATCCCGACACTGTCCCGCCACGACCCCGTCTGGGGGTCTCGCGCTGCTTGCTGGGCGAGCGGGTGCGCTACGATGGCGGTCACCGCCGCGACGACTGGCTGACGCAGGTGCTGCTCCCGCATGTGGAGCTCGTGGCCCTGTGTCCGGAGGCCGAGGCCGGTCTGGGCACGCCACGCGAGCCGATGCAGCTGGAGCGCGGCCCCGGCGAACGGCTGCGTCTGCGCGGCCGCGAGAGCGGGCAGGACCATGCGCCGGTGCTGCAGGCCTGGATCGACCGGCGGCTGCCGGAGCTGGAAGATGCGGACGGGCCGGACGGGTATCTGCTGAAGGCACGTTCGCCCAGTTGCGGGCGCGCGGTGCCGGTCAACGGCCAGCGCGAGCCGCGTCCGGGGCTGTTCGCAGCCGCGCTGGAAACGGCTGCCCCGTCGCGGCTGCTGGTGGACGAGACCGCGCTGCACGATGCAACGGCGCGCGAGGCGTTCGTGATCCGGCTGTTCGCCCTGGCGCGGCTGCGCGAACGCCTGGCCACGGAGTGGACTGCCGGTGACCTGTCGGCCTTCCATGCGCGCGAGAAGATGCTGCTGCTGGCCCACGGACGGCCGGACTACGACCACCTGGGTCGCCTGGTGGCGGCCGCCGGGACGCGTCCGCGCGCGGAGCTGGCGGCCGAATATGCAGCGATGTTTGCCCGGGCGCTGGCGCGCGGGACCACGCGCGGCGCGCACGTGAACGTGCTGCAGCACCTGCTGGGGCATTTCCGCGAATATCTGCCCGCGGACGAACGCGCGGCCCTGCAGGCCGCCATCGAGGACTTCGGCGCGGGCCGCCGGGACCGCATGTCGGTGGTACGCCGGCTGCGGGAGCGCGCGGATGCGCTGCAACTGGACTGGGTGCGCCGGCAGAGCTATCTGCGGCCGGCGCCGGATGAACTGCTGACGGGTGAAGACCCCGCGAACGAATGACTGCCGAATCCGATCTGATCATTCTCCGCCAGGCGCCGGAGATCCACCTGAAGGCGCCCGGCACGCGGCGCCATTTCACCCGCATCCTGCAGCGCAACCTGCGCAAGGCACTGGAGGATATTCCGCATCGTCTGGCCACCGCGCAGGGGCGCCTGCTGCTGCGTACGGCGGAGCGCGAGCGGGCGCTGGAGATCCTGCCGCGGGTGTTCGGCCTGAGCACCTTTTCGCCGGTGGTGGCCGAGGTCGAGCCGGAGCTGGAGGCCATTGTCGACGGCGTGCGGCGGCATTTCACCGAGGTGGTGCGCGGCCGGACCTACGCGGTGCGCTGCAAGCGCCAGGGCACCAAACGCGTGTCGGCCACCCGCATCGAGCGCGAGGCGGGCGCGGCCCTCAATGGCCCCGGGAAGGTGAACCTGGATGCGCCCGACGTGACCGTGCGCATCGATCTGCAGGAGGATCGGGCCTGGCTGTTCAGCGAGCGGCGGCGCGGGGCCGGCGGACTGCCGCTGGGGGTGCAGGGGCGCACCCTGGTGCTGCTGTCCGGCGGCTTCGATTCGGCGGTGGCCGCCTGGTACATGATGCGGCGCGGCACCACGGCGGATTTCGTGTTCTGCAACCTGGGCGGGCCCACGCACGAGGCGATGGTAGCTGCGATCGCGCGACGCCTGGCGGGGGACTGGGCACACGGCACCCGCCCGCGGCTGTACGTGGTTGACTTCGACGCGGTGGTGGAGGATCTGCGCGCCAGCGTCCCCGGCGATATGTGGCAGATCGTGCTCAAGCGGCTGATGTACCGCGCGGCCGAGGCGGTGGCGGCGCGCAGCGGGGCCGAGGCCCTGGTCACCGGCGAGGCCCTGAGTCAGGTGTCCTCGCAGACCCTGTCCAATCTGCAGACCATCGACGCGGCCGCCACGCTGCCGGTGCTGCGCCCGCTGATCGGTTTCGACAAGCAGGAGATCACCGACCGCGCGCGGGCGATCGGCACCTTCGAGCTGTGCGAGCGGGTGCCGGAGTTCTGCGCGCTGTCGGAGCAGCCCCCGCTGGTCGAGAGTCGTACCTCGCGCATTGAACGCGCCGAGGCCGCGCTGGATCCGGCCGTTCTGCAACAGGCGATCGACGCGGTGTGCGAGCGCGATCCGCTGGCGGCGGATGACGGACCGGACGGGGTCGCGGGCGAGGGCGAGGGCGAGGGGATTTTCGTGGACCGCATCCCCGAGGGGGCCACGGTGATCGACTGCCAGCCACCGGAGGCCTACCGTTGCTGGCACTGGCCCGGGGCGGAGAACCACCCGGCCGACACCCTGCTGCAGGCCTTCGCCGACTGGCCCGCCGACCGCGAATACGTGCTCTACTGCCAGCGCGGCAGCAATTCGGCGGTGATCGCCGAACGCATGCAGCGGGCCGGGTTCCGCGCGCGGGCCTTCCGCGGCGGGCTGAACCGCCTGAAAAGGCAGGAGGCCAGCCCCCTGGCCGACCCGGCGCAGGGGTAGCCCGGACGTGAGATCGGCCGGAGGGCCGGCCTTGTATGTTTACCCCCGGCAGGCCTAGAAAGGGTCTGTCGGGGTGGAGGGACGAGGCCGGCATCTGGCCTGCGGCACAGACAGTAGGAGACTTCGTCCCACCCCTCACCTGAAGCGCCGATAAGGAATCGATCGGCTCGGGACCGACGATCGATGGCAAGCCAGCGTTCGGTGAGGCCCCGACAGACGGTTTTACGCTAGCTCGGGAGGTGAACGATGGCAACATCGGTAACGGCTCAGCGGATCGGGGTCGATGTGGGCAAAACCGAACTGTGGCTCAG
>NZ_KB897992.1:0-41520 GCF_000377325.1 Thioalkalivibrio sp. ALgr3
AGATCCAGGCGAGCATGAGTCGCCGCGGCAACTGCTGGGACAACGCAGTGGTCGAGCGCTTCTTCCTGAGCCTCAAGACGGAACGCGTCTGGCAGCAGCGTTACGCGAACCATAGCGAAGCGCGACGGGATATTGCCGACTACATCGTTCGGTTCTATAACTCCGTCCGCATCCACTCGACCCTGGGCTATCTGCCTCCCAGCGGCTACGAGCAATCAACGGCAGTCAATCCACCCAACGCGGTGTCCGAAATTACTTGACCACCACACCTATTAACCACCAGCCGCGCCATCACGGCCCGCCTCACAAACCCGAAGCCCCCTCACCAGCACACGCCGCATCCAGACCTCCGCAGGAGGCCAGCCCTCTGGCCGATGGGGCCTGTCCAACATCCAATCGGCCAGAAGGCTGGCCTCCTGCATGGACTGCTACCCCTGTGGGAGCGGGCTCGCCCGCGAAGCACTCGCCCCGTCATCCCTCAGCACCCGTCATTGCGAGGGCCCGAAGGGCCCGTGGCAATCTCGATCCACGCCCCCATCTACCGAATGCAACCACCCCAACCGCCGCGCAACACGCGGAAACCGGTTCCGCACCAGGGCACGCCCCGTCTGATGCCCCAGCAAGTACGCCGACCGCACCCACGAGAACCCCTCCAGCTCCCGATACACCCGCCAGGTGTACCCCGCCGTCGTCAGCTTGTTCGAAGACACCGAGCCCGACCGCACCGTATACCGCACCAGCGGCTCATTCAGCCCGCACGCAAACTCCACCCGCTTCAACAACCGCAGCCACAGGCCATAATCCTGGCGCCGATCAATCAGCGGCATCTCCACCTTGCCGAAGAACTGCGTATCGTACATGGCCGTGGAACAGCCGATGTAGTTCGTCTTCAGCATTTCCGCATAAGACACCCGCTCCGGCACCCCCGCCGCAGACAACCGCCGGCCCTGCTCGTCGAACCGCTCCATCGCCGTAAAGCTGAACACCACGCCCCGTTCCATCAACGCCACCTGCCGCGCCAGCTTATCCGGGGCCCAGGCGTCGTCGCTGTCCAGAAACGCGATATACCGCCCGCGCGCCTCGCGAATCCCCGCATTCCGCGCCACCGCCGGCCCGCCATTGCACTCCAGCCGCAACACCCGAATGCGCGCATCCTCCGCCGCCAGCGCCTCCACCCGCGCCACCGAGTCATCCGTGGAGGCATCATCCACCACCAGCAGCTCCCAATCCGCCAGCGACTGCCCCTGCACCGAGCGCACGCCTTCAACCACCCGATCTGCCGCGTTGTGCAGCGGCATCACCACAGAAACCAGCGCTGTGGACAAATCCGCCGGAGACATACTCCCACCTGTGGACGGATCACAACCCATCACAGAGCTCCCCAAGGCTCTGCGGAGACGCCCCCTGGCGCCGGATCTCCGCGGCTTCCGCTTCGGTGATCCGGGGCGCAATCGCAACGTACTCGACATTCCAGCCCTGGTAAGCCTTATGGGCGCTCAAAAACCGCCCCGCCGCAGCCACCAGAGTCGGAATGGACCTGGCCAGCTTCTCGCCCTGGCGTTTGCAGGAGCCGAACCGAATAGCGCTCTGGTCCTCCGACACCGCCACCCAATCAATCTCCACGTCCGAGCGATCCCAGTACCCCCGAATCCGTTCGGACAACGCAAAGTCGCCCAGACCCAGGCGACTGCGCTCCTCATAAAGCTGCGCCACCAGATCCTCCAGGGCATAACCTTCAACCTCGCGCAAACGCTCATCGGCCTGCGACACGAGCATGTCCATCGGCCGAAAGGCCGAGGCCGAAACCGGCTTTTGCAGCGCCGACAGCCAAGCACGCAGAAAATTGTCGCGAATGTAGTAGCGCCCGCTGCGAGCCTTCGGTCGCGCAAAGATCGGCAGGCGCCGCTCGATCATCCGGTACCGCTCGCTGAGGATCTTCAGATGCCCACCCACCTGTCGTGCCTCTCCCGGGCCGGAGACCTCCGCCAGATGGGCCTCGATCGCCGCGTTGTTGCAGCCGGGATGCGATGCCAGAAACTGCAGCACCATGTCGTAGCGCCCGCGCAGTTCACGCAGGAACCAGTTGTCCGCTTCATTGCGCAGCGGCGACGAGCTGGAGAAGAACAGCTTGCGCAGTACCGTCTCGCGGTCCGCATCCAGCACACCCTGCTCGTAGGCATCGCGGTAGAACTTCGGTACCCCCTCGAACAGGTTCCAGAGGAAGAGCAGTCGTTCGGGGTCCTCGTCCGCATGTGCGCGCAGAATCTCCAGCACCGAGCCGATATCCAGATGCCCCAGCTCGAGCGTGTCCGTGGCCCGGTTGAACAGCGGCGCCTGCCGGTCATCCAGAAGCGCCGTCATCTCCGCATGCAGCGACCCCAGCACAATCAATCCGCCGGGCACCTGCCCCGCCCGAGCGCTCAGCCGGTCCACCTCCGCCTGCAGGAACGAGCAGAAATCGAACAGCGGCTTGCGATGGAAGTACTGGAACTCGTCCAGCGCCACCACATACCCCGACTCCGCCAGCGTCGCGATCAAACGGGCCAGCTCGCCCAGGCTATGGACACGCTCCTCCAGCCCGAACGTTTCCAGGTATCCGTTGCAAGCCGCCACCACCCCCGCCGGGTCCGAATCCGGAATCTGGATGTACAGCGTCTTCGAAACACCCGCCGCCTGCAGCGCCTGCTGAATCAAGGTCGTCTTGCCAATCCGGCGCCGCCCCGAAATCTGCAGAAAAAACCAGCGCCTCCGGGACAGAATCTCCTGCAACTGCCCCAGCTCCGTCTGCCGACCGTAAAACGCCCACTCCCCGGATCCCGCCACTCAGACACCTTAAGGTAAAAGTTATTACCTTAACCTACGCCGATCCTTTCGCCTCATCAACACAATCACTTACGCCCCACCCCACCGCACCGCCTGGTCCACCAGCAGGAGGCCAGCCCTCTGGCCGATGGGGCCTGTTCAACATCCAATCGGCCAGGGGGCTGGCCTCCTGCACCGAATGCTACACCCTGTGGGAGCGGCCTTGGCCGCGAAGCCCCCTCACCATAACCCGACATACGCAGGCACTTCGCGGCAAGCTGGCGACTCGTCGCTTGCATTGAACCGGATTTTGTGTACATTTTATGTGTACACATTGAAATTTGGAGCGACATGAAAGAGGTCAACGTCCGCGACGCGCGCGAACAGCTCTCCAGCATCCTGAAAGAGGTGGAGCGAGGCGAGGAGGTCTGCATCCTGCGTCGGGGTCGGCCCGTCGCGCGCGTGGTACGGCCCGCGGAGGAGCCCCCGGGGTTTCGTTCCCGTGCAGACTTGCGGCAGAGCGTGCCGGCGATGCGCGAGGCGTCCGCCGATACAGTTCGCACCCTGCGGGATACCGAACGCTACTGATGTTCTACGCAGACACCAGTGCAGTCCTGCCGTTTTACCGCAGCGAACCCGCCAGTGACACCATCGAACAACTCTATCTTGCACAGCGCCAGCCGCCCGTCATCAGTGAGCTGGTGCGTGTCGAGTTTGCTTCGGCACTGGCCCGGTGGGTCCGCATGGGTGAATTGGACGAGGCCCAGGCCAACCGGATCGAGTCGGCCTTTCACGAAGACGTTCGCGAGGGGCGTTTTCGCCTCGTTTCGCTGGACCCAAGCGTCTTTGACCGAGCCATGCACTGGCTGCTCACACACCGTACAAGCCTGAGGACGCTGGACGCCCTGCATCTAGCGTGCGCCGAGGCCAGCGAGGCCCCATTACTAACCCTCGATCAGGCACTCCTGGCATCAGCAGAATTTTTCGGCGTCCCTACATTCTCCGATCTCGGCCCCCTGTAGGAGGCCAGCCCCCTGGCCGATTGGATGTTGGACAGCCCCCATCGGCCCGAGGGCTACCCCCTACACCGACTGCTACCCCCTGTGGGAGCGGGCTCGTCCGCGAAGCCCCCGCCAAAGCCAGAACGCCCAAACCTACCCAACCAACGGCACAACCGCGCGCCGCAACCCCTCATCGGCAAATTGGGGACAGATTTATTTTCCCGTTCAGTTACATCAGGGTGCAATGCGCTCAACACGAAGGCCAGGGATCTTCTCGAAGTCGCCATCCCCCGTCACGAAGGCCCCTTTTCGGATCGACCGTGAGCAGGCTCGCCGCCTGGATGGCATCGGGCGTGCGCAGTCCGTGATGGGCGCGCAGTTCCGTCGAGAAACGCCAGCATCAATCATTCCAGCCTTCGCGCTCCCCTTGGAGTTCACGGTCCAGTTCCGAGCGACTTCGCGGCGTAGAGGGAGCCGAATCTTCTTCCAGCAGTCCTCCTCGCCCATGCGCTGGCGGTAGCTGGACCAGGCATAGTCACCGGCCGCTGGCACCATGCGCGCCCGCACCGGGTTCAGCTCGATGTAGCGCGTGCAGGCGAGCAGATAAGTCTCCGTCTGCACCGGACTGGACTTATAGCGCCCCTCCCACAACGTACCGGAGCGGCCCTCCAGCCGATTCCGATACCGCGTGGCACGCGCCGCCAGCGCCTCCACCCGCGCCACCGAGTCATCCGTGGAAGCATCGTCCACCACCAGCAGCTCACAGTCCGCCAGCGACTGCCCCTGAACCGAACGCACGCCTTCAACCACCCGATCCGCCGCATTGTGCAGCGGCATCACCACAGAAACTGTGGGCGTCATTGAACCGGGCCAGCCATGACCCTACGCCCAATCCCGAAGCTCATGGACCCGTATCTTTCCTTTTGCTTGGCCTTGCCGGTTATAGAAATCCCGTGCCGAGCGCGCCAGTGTGTCGCTCGCCAAGCTGCCGTCGGGGATACGGAAAGCCCACAATTCACTACACACGCCAAACATTTCCAGGTTCTCCAGCGCGCTACTGAACCAGCTGGCAATGACGGCTGGCGGACTGTCCTCCATCAACAGGCTCAACTCATATGGCGCCTGCATGCGTTTCCAGGAAACCCCAGTTTCGCGACCAAGCCGTTCGAGCCAACGATCGCTTTCAGCGGGGTGAGGTACATATGTCCACTTCAATTCCGGGGCAAGGTCTACGGCCTCGCGCAACCAAGCAAAATACTCCCCTTCCGAAACCTCCCCACGCTCGACCAGCGGTGCACCCAGAAAATGCGCCGTGGTATCAGTGTCTGTCTGCCCCGCCCCGAACGTCGAACGCAGCCAGCGGTACTGGTTATCCACCACGGGGAAGCCAGCCTCTTCCGCCAACGCCCGGTAGTGCGTAAACATCAGGTCCGGCCGACTCTTCGGCATGAAACCGCCGTAAACCAGCCGATACAGCGAAGCCGCCGCCAGATTCACAAGCCTGCCCCGATTCGCGAAACCAAGCCGCCAATCCGCCGCTGCCCCCCATTCGGCACACGCTTTCAGGTACGACGCGGTGCTGGTTCCATCATCGGCGAAAACGATCTCCGCACCCGCCTTCGCTGCCAGATAACGCATGTCACGATTCCACTGGTTCGTGACCACCACCCTGGCGATGAAGATATTGGAAAATCGTGCCAGGGTATCCAGGACCGCTCGCCGGTTGCGTGCCATTGCCGTAACGGCCGTCCAGGGCTTCCCGTCAGACGCCGGCAATTCGAGATGCAACGGGAGGACTTCGTCAAACGCTGCAATCATTGGATCGGGAAGAGTCGCTGCAGCGGCGTGGTGTTCCCAACGCCGCTGAAACAGGATAAGAACCGCCCTGGCGTTTGCGTCGCCGAGCGCATGCCGCGCTTCTACTGCGTTCAAGACCTGCAGCGGCGTGGAGGCGAGATAAAGCTCGACGCTCGGGCGAGCGTTTGATTCAGTCCGCCCCATTGGCCATCCCTTCATGCTCACGAACCGCATCAAGCAGGGAATCTCTCGCTCGCGTCGAGGCGAATGTCATTGCCAACTTTTTCGCACCGTTCAATGCATCGACTTGATCGGGCTGTTCCCGGAACAGTCTATGCAGCCAACGTCGGCTCCGGCGCGCCAGTTCCTTCTCTACAATCCGGAGCTCCGGTCGCTCCAGAAGCTGCGCGGCATCTGCGTGACACTTCATCAGGGAGCGCCACCAGCCATCTACTTTATATCCATCTTTCACGCCAGTCGTAATCGAACCCGGCGTGCGCCGCCATCGATATACGCATCCACGAAAATGGCTCGTCCGGCGCGAGCGCAGGTGGGCCTGTAACACGACCGGCATGTCCTCGTAGCAATCCCACTCGGGAAACCGCAACCCGGCATCCATCCAGAATGTGCGTCGGTACACCTTGGCCGTCACAACGGTATCCGCCAGCAGGGCCGGTTGCTCTCTCCAGTCCACGGGACCCGACGGAAGCGACCCGAAACCGGGAAATACCCGACGCACGGGCTGATCCCCGCCGCACCGCAGCATCCGCCCCAGCACCACGTCGGCCCTGTCCCGTTCGGCCACCGCCAGCAAGCGCCCGAAAGCACCGCGGGGAATCACATCGTCCGCATCCACAAACGCGAGAAAATGGCCCCGGGCCTGGTCCACGCCCGCGTTCCGCGCGCACCCCGGGCCCTGGTGGCCAGTCTGGATCAGCTGGACACGGCCATGGGACCGCTGCCACGCTCGAGCTACTGTCGCCGTCCCATCAGTGCTGCCATCATCGACCACGATGACCTCTGGGCCCTGGACGCCACAGCTATGTAGCGACTCCAGGCATTCCGGCAGCCATCGTTCGGCCTGAAAGGCGGGAACGATTACCGATAGCAACGGCCGCTCGCCGTTGGCATCAACGGGCATCGGCGCTCACGGCCATGCTCGGCGGGGGCAGCTCTTCCTGCCCGGTCTCGGCGACAAGCTCTTGGTGCAACACGGGAACGTGCCGAACATCAATCCCGCTGCCGCTCTCGTGCCGGCGATAGAACGCGTCGGCTGCCCCGAAAATGGCCGCCTGGTTCGCCTTGCGCTTTTTCGACAACGTACTTTTGAAAGCGGGAATGCGATAGGCCACCAACTGAAGGTCCGGCAGGCCCACCACCTCAAGATGCTCCAGTGCCGAACAGAACCAGCTGGCCACGACAGCCGGCCGCCGTTGCATGGTGGCCAACGCGATCTCGTACGGGAGCCCCAGGCTGCGGATTTCGATGTCGAGCTCTTTCGCGACCCTGCCCAGGAATTCCTCGCTCTCCCAAGGGTGCGGCACGTACACCATCTCCCGGCCGTCACTCGAATCCTGCTGCACACGCCGCAGCCAATCGATGTAGTCCGCAAACGGCACACCGTCTCGCTCGACCAGCGGTGCCCCCAGGAAGTGTAGCTCGCCGGCATCCGGGGATGACTCTTCAAGCCGATCCCGCAACCAGCCCAACCGATTGGGCTCCCAGCGGCCCGGCGGCAAAGGCCAGGTCTCCGCAACGGTAAAGTAGGTCTGGGGTCTCGGATACGCCCGTTTTAGTGCGAGGGGATCGAGCTCCATCGTCGGCGCCGTCCAGGGCGGCAGTCCCCTGTGGCGTTGAAGCCACACATCCGCGCCCCGAATCAGGCCAGCCCCGCGCGGGCCAATGCGACGCCATAGCCAGACCACCCCGGGGATACCACTGATCAACCGGCGAAACCGGTGCCAAATGGAGCGCCGCCTTGTGCCGCCCTTCCTGCCTTGATTCCTGCCCGCCTTCCGCTTCGCCGGCATGCCGGCCACACGCGCCGCATCCATGCTCACCAGCGTCGGCGTCATGGTGCCATCGTCGAGCCAGATCAGTTCCTCGCCCCCCAGCCACGCAGCGACCTGACGATTGACCGGCAACCGGTTCAATGCCGCCATGACGAACCTTGGACCCCGAGCGCCGGCCAGATGGCGTTGCCAGTCCGCGCGATGCCGCTCGCGCCGAAGCACCGATGCAAGGCCCGGGAGCCCGGTTCGCAACGTCGGCGGCGTCGCCAACCAGAACACGCGGCCCCAGTCGCCAATCTCGTCCAGCGTGCGTTCCAGCGTCTCTCCGTTCACACTGGTCTGCTTGAACACGACCACCCAGACGTCCTGCAGCGGCACACCCCAGTGGGCACAAGCCTCCCGGATCTGCCACACATGCATGGGAGAATTCACAATCGCTACCGCTAGAGCCCCCCCGGATAAAGACCGCTGCGTTCCACTGTCTTCGACCAGCATCTACCATCTCTCCACTGAAACCTTACCCCTTTACCCTGCGCCCCGCACATCACGAGGCTCGCAGCACACCTATGCCGGCCCAATGCTCCAAGTTGCGTCATAGGAACAATGGGTGAGCCTTTTCTATTATCACCAACCCGCGTGCGTTCAACCTGCTTTTCGAAAATAAAAATATTTACGATTAAGAGGATTAATTAATCATAGTAATCAATTCGCTCACCCCACCCCAATTCTCATTGTTAGCTCGTAGCTCGAACACACAACCCGGGGAAATCTCTTGCAACATTTTTACATACCTGGAATTCTTACTCAACTGATGGGAAACTAGCTCGTGGAGCTCGAGGACCCCCAATCCTCTATGCCCCTTAAAAACTCTCCCACCTTCGGCCTTCCTCTTGTTGATCCGACTAACCACAAGATCAGGGGATGCACAACAATTAACAATGATGCGCTCCTCTAGCAATAATTTCAATATGCGGATCCCACCACTGTCCTCGCTCCGAAGAATCTCTCTAACACCCGAACGGACCTTCCGAAAAAGACCGGCCTCATCTGCCAGGACAAGCCCCCCACTCTGGCGCAGCGCCAAGTCATCTATATAATGACAAATCTGCGTTCTCGAAAAGCAAAACCCACCCCCATCGGACCTAGCGCTAAAAGACAACAACTTCTTCAAAATATCCCATTCCACTCCCTCAGAAGGCGGAAAAGGCCAGCCAGAGCGGACATCCTCGAAACGTCGCATCAACAATCGCCGAGCGATGCTTTCAATCAACGTACTCTTTCCAATACCTGGTGGACCAATAAACTCGACGATTTTCGTCGAAGACCGGTCGGAAAAATAAGCATCTACGGGATGCCCGTCACATAACCCCATATGACCCCTCGTGGATTTTTTGTAATTTTTGCATAGCTAAATTCGAATTGTATTCAAGAGCTATTAGCGCGCAGACAAGACAGGTGCCCTATTCCCCGCCAAAGACTCAGAGCTAGTGGCCCCATGTTCCACCTTCTCTCAGAACCATGTCTTTCCATGGGTGTGCATCAGAGCGGAAACATCCGAGCGCAAACATTTACCCACCTCATCCTGTTTTCTTCTTGTGCTCCACATCGACTGTAACTGCCGAAGATTCTCCAGCCTGATACTCCAGCGCTCGGGCAAGCCGTCGGCCGATCTCCCGGTCATTTTCCTCCGGATCCAGCTGCTCCGGTGACAGGCACGGATTGATGTAGGCATCCAGGTGCCCGGGAAAACTCAGGTGGGCCAGCCGTCCCAGATGGCTCCGGATCTCGGCCGGCGACGGTGCACGCCCCTGCCGAATCGCCCTCAGCGCCTCGTGCGCCTCCAGGCGGGTCCGCACCGCAAAGATGGCCGGGGCCGACTGGTACAGAATGTGGCCGAACACAATGGCCGGCTTGCCCGTGAGCCACGCCTCCCAGGCCGCCGCCCCGGTGACCGTTGCCACGGCTCGGCTCTCGCGCTGCAGCGCGAACGAGTCCCAGTCCATGGGCACCAACGTGACCCCCGGCGTACTGACAAGAGCGTCATACCAGCCCTCCGGGCGCAGGGCGAGCTGCTGGTGTGGATGTTCCTTCACCGCCAACCGCCACCCGGCCGGCAGGGCCTCCGCCAGCAACCGCACCGCACGCAACTGGTCCGAGAAGAAGCCGCCGAGTGGGTTCGTGCTGGCCTCGGGCTGCATGTGCAACGGGAAGTAGATGAAATTCTCGGGCAACCTCGCACCGCGGGTCAGTTCCCCCAGCCGTCGCTGGTTCGTCCGTTCGGTCGCCAGCAGGTTCCGCATCACCCACGCCTTGCGCCGCTGCGGGCCGACGCGGGCCGCCAGCCACCCCAAAGGCCCTCGAACCCTGGAGTCGATAAATGGCGGCGCCCACTGTCCTGGCCGGGCAATGCCACGCTCGTTCAGGCGGAGGGCGGAGAGCTCGCCCAGTGTCTTGCCACCCTGGACCACCTCCCGGTGAATGTCTTCCAGATCCGCTGGCAAGGGGGCTGACGCCTCGCTCTCGGGGATATCCTCCGGCCGCACAAGCCGGCCGTCCGCGCCGTGCACCGCGTCGTGATCGAACAAACCTGCGGGCAGGTAAAGCCGGGCGCTGACCCCCGGAACGATCGGAAGGCGGTAGGGAAACACGGCCGGCATCCCTTTCCCTTTCGCCAGCAGGTACACAATCAGGTCATCGACAAGGTGCGGGCAATTCGAATTGATATATCCCGTCAACGCCCGTTCCTCCATCAGACGGGCCCAATGGGCGACCCGGTTCCGCAACTCCATCCGCCTGCGGTCGAACACCTGGAAACCGGGCGATTCGACGTCCTTTTGCACCTGAGACAGTCGTCGTCCCATCATCTCCAAGAGCAGAGACTCGTACGGTGCGATGGCGTTGTACGCGTCTGCGCCCAGCGCCGCGCGGCTGGAAGCTGAACCCGTTTCTTGGGCAACCGTTAAATCCCATTGCAGCGGATGGACCCGTTCATCGGGGACGTAATACCTGGCAGAACGGGACACGAGCGTCATCCGGGCGTTGAGTTCATCCAGAAGCGAACGCACAACGCCGGGACCATTGTCCAAACGCGTGAAAGGCGACGTTTTTATAGGAGAAAAAGGGAAACCGAAGGCGATAAGGTTGTCTACGCGAAGTCCCGCTCTATTGCGTGGCACACTGGGATGATCCACATCGCTCACGGGATCACCTCCGACAAATACGTAACGCATGTCACATCGTGGCCATCGACGTACCTTGGCCACTGCACAAACTCGGAATATCCGGACACAAACAGGAAGTCCATGCCGTGACCTATCGCCACCTCATGGTCGTAGCGTGCATCCCCCACAAAAAGCGATGGCTCGGCCCAGCCATGTTCACCGGCCGCCTTCTCCACCAGGTCCGCCTTGTCCTGCGGGTTGCCATAGATCCCGTGGAAGTGCCGGGCCAAGCCTTTTTCCGCCAGCACCCAGCGCACTTCGTCCTCTGCACCCCCGGAGACCACGTAGCGCCAGGCATCGCCCGGCAGCCGTTCGAGCAGCTCCTCGACACCTTCCGCCACCGCACAGGCCGCCAGGCCCTCCCGAACGCACCTGGCGTATCGCCCCAGCAACTCGTGATAAGCCTCTTCGGATCTCGGTTGCTGGCCCACGATCCGCTCGAGGAAATAGCCGAACTTCCGCTGACGGGAGACACCGCCACGCTCCCGGTGATAACGCACCAGCTCGCGCGCCGCATCCTCCCCGTAGGGAAGCGCTGCCTCGTAAAAGGCGTCGGTTTTCACTCGATTCGAATCCAGAAGGACGCCATCGCAGTCGAACACGAACGTCCTGTAGTCGCTCAACCGCCGTTGCATGCTAGGCACTCCGCGCCTCCAGTGCTTCCTCAACCCGGGCCACATCCTCGGGCACGTCCACGGCAATCGAACTCCCCGAAACCGGCACCATCTCCACTTCGTAGCCAAGCTCCAGGAATCGGAGGATCTCGATGTCCTCTTCGGCTTCCAGCGGGGTCTTGCCCCCGTGCGCCGCGAAGTCGCGAAGCGCCTCGGGCGGGAAGGCGTAGATGCACACCTGCTTGTGCGCCCACCGAAACCCGCCGTCCTTGTTTCCGGGCAAGCCCGTTCGGCTCATGTACAGCAGGCGCCCATCCTGCCGTGCCACGATCTTGGGCACCGTCAAGCTGTGGTAGTCCCGCTCGTCCGTGATCGGGCAATACGCATTGACCACCGCACCCGGGCTCGCCCTGGCGGCATCAATCACCTTCTGGATATCCGCAGGCTCGATCAGGGGCTCATCCCCCTGAACGTTGATGTACAGGTCCGCAGGGCACGATGCGGCGGCGGCCGCCAGCCGATCGGTCCCGGTCGCACAGCTGTCAGGCGTCATCACCCACTGTATGCCCTTGTCAGCACAGTGATCCGCGATCCGCTGATCATCCGTCGCTACCACCACACGTTCCTCGCCCAGAACCGGCACGCACCGTTTCCAGACCCGTTCAAGAAGCGTCGTGCCATTGATCTTCGCGAGCGGCTTGCCCGGAAAACGCGATGACGCGTACCGCGCAGGAATTATGATGACAATATCCATCCTTAACCCTTTCCCCCTGACACTTTACTGGGTTGCCCATTTGCGCTGGACGTCTCTTGACCCACGTAGGCCTCAAGATACTCAACCAACCGCTTTTTTATAAGCTTTTCCGCCTTTTCTGTTGGCCTGCGAAGCCGGAGGTAAAACCTGGCCACATCCTTCGGCCGAAGCTCTCCAAGAGCACAGCGCACCGTCTCCATTATCCTGTTTGCGATCCCATAGAATGTTGGGCTCGGCTTAATATGAATCAGGGCTTCCTGCGCCGCATAGTGCGCGTACACTCGATACTCCTTTGATTCACTGCGATCCCCACGATGAGCAAGAACCGCCGACTTCAACAGAAGAAGCCGGGTACGGTTTTCCCCGTGATGGAATGGATTCGCCTTGGACGATGGACGGAAGCCGTTGAGTGCCCGATCGATGACGGGCTCGATCTCTGCATAGGCACGGCGCATCAGCAATACGTGAACTAACGCCATCGTTGCCGATAGACGAATTTGCTCTCTGTCTTTCCGATGTTCCTTATCGGGCTGAAGCAATTCAATATTCCCAATGACTTGTGATAGCACCTCTTGCGCTAACGACATACTTGAATCCGGAGCATGCCCTTCGACAGATTTATATGCGAGCATGACAGCCAGCGGCGCAGCCGTCTCGCGCCGCCAGTCTGCGTACCGCAGAAGTTGATCCACCTGGAAGGCTAGTGTTTCGTCATCCTGCACCCGATCACCTGGACGGAAAAGCGAGGCCGCGACTTGCTCTTCGGACTCAAACCATAGCCCTGCCACCCTGTGGCATCCCAATTCGAAAGGAACAGCTAGCGAATTCTGGTCTTCCACGCCGTGAACGTTCACTTCGCAAAGGGGCTCATCAGATTCGGGGATCGGGATTGCGCCCCATCCCGCAGGTTCCTCTGCCTTCTCTTTATGGCGCCACTCCAGCTGAAACTCCTGTGTACCAGTTAAGAATTGAAACTGGCCACGAAGCACCCCGGATACTGGCGCTTCGTTCGTCTCAGGGCCTGAACTCAGGGGGTGCAGAAGAAACTCTACACTCCCCTCCCGAATTCGGGTGTCAATGGTAAACATCTTTAAATTACTGATTCCGTTATATTTGAGGCCACTTGACGGTAAACCAACCATAACCAAAAGGCTGGCTACTCCCACATAGGAGCGAATTCCTCACAACCTTTAGTTTGAAGAGCCGGACCCCATAGCCGGCGCCCCTGCATCCTCGTGCGGGGGCACCTGAATCGGCGCATAGACCGTAGATTGCCGGATGGAGTGCAAGGTAGTTGGTGTAATCGCCACAAGCGGACGATGCGCCGGCATTTCTGAGTACAGGCGGAGTGCACCTTCCAATTCCTGGTGCCTGGGGTCAGCAGGCGCATGCCCGTCCACACCCGCTAGAAGAATCGTAGTGGCCCCTGCTGCATTCGCATACGCTGCCGCATACAGCAACGTGAGCGCCGAGGGAACGGTGGCAGTTCGGCTGGTGATGGAGAACTGGTGCGGATCGACCTTCAGCCCGAAATCCAGGTGAGACCAATGCTGAAGCGACGCCCGCGCTTCAGCCGGAATAGCCGAACGCGGAGCAATCAGCGTTCCGCTGTTCGCCGCATAGAGATGCTTCTCCAGCAGCAGGCGCTCAGGTGTGCAGGTGCTCCAGGCGTCCACCAGATCCGCAGAAATCCACGGATTCCAGTTCGTGCTGATCACATACGGCTGTTCACGGGAGATGAACTGCTCCAGCGCGGCGCAATGCTTTCTTACCTGCTCTCCCGAGCCAAGAATCAGAACGGTACCCCCATCGAGATGCCCCGTGACGTCCAACGCACCTTCGTTCTCTGGAATATGCGCTGAACTTGCGTGGCTCAAGAGGCGCGGGCAAAAACTGCGAGCGTCCAGGTTGCCCAGCCGCTTGAGTGCCGCAATCACATCGTGATGACTGTACCGGTCGCTCGTCAGCATCTCCTGCACATACGTTGGGTGCACATTATAGAGGGCCGACAGGTGGTAAAAGATACTGGGGCCCCACCCGTGTTCGTTCTGCAGGTCACCAAACTCTCCCACCACCAGATCCAACAGGGCGTCCATCTCCTGACCGGCACGAATGCCGCGCCGGTCCAGTTCGAGCAAGAGGGTCTCGGTTCTCAGGTTCCCGGCGCCGCGTCCCATCCCGAGGACGGTGGCATCCAGCCAGGTACAGCCCGACTCGCAGGCACGCATCGTATTGGCCAGCGCATTGCCCATGTTGTCATGCGTATGGACGCCCAACGCACCACCCCACTGGCTGCGTAGAGCCTCCATCATCCCCTCGATATCGACGGGCTCCATGTTCCCGAAAGAATCGGCAAAGTAGAGAACATCCAGCGGCAGCGTGGCGGCAAACGCTGCTTTCGTTTCGAGCTCTTCCCGCGGGCGCCCGGTGGCCTGCATCAGGTTAAGGCCCACTTGATACCCGAGGCGCGATAACTCGCGAATCGCCGGGGCGCAACCTTCTACCTCATTGAAATGCGCGGCGATCCGCACCAAGCTGACGGGTGACTCGTTCTTGGGTGCAAACCACTCATGCACGACGTGCTCCGGGTCTCCCGTTTCAAGAAGCTCCTTCGCGTTGCACATGACACCGAGAGTCACGCCCTCGGGCAACGGGAGGGATGACAACCATTGATCGCTACTAAACGCATAGGGCCCGTAGAAGTCGTCCACTTTGTGGGATCGGAATCCGATCTCAACAATGTCGACACCTGCTTTTCCCATTACGGACAGGTAGCGCTCAACGAGTACATCGGAGAAACACCACCCGTTGTAATAGCCACCATCCCGCAATGTGCAGTCAAGAACCTTCAGATCACTAAACATATCTCTTTCTCTCAAAAATGCGATGTCACGCCTAATCAGGAACATCTGCCCATTCTGACTCAAGGCGGTCAAGCGCTTGCTGGATCGGCTTAACCCGCTTCAGCAGCCTGCATGTAGCGCTGACGCATACAGCGTGTCTCGACCTCGGGACTGCAAGCCACCGATTGAATCCATTCACTCGCCGCCCCTCTCCACTCTTCCCTTCGCTATGCTGGCAGGCAGACGTTTCGGCGGATAAGCATATGACGCCATTGTCGACCAGAAGCACTTCTGTGGCCACATTCTGGAGGAACTGCGCCTCCAGACACTCCAGCAGCTCCGGCGCCAATGCCCAAAGCCTGCAGACGGGCCCGATGACCGAGCACGCGGGCCGGGAGATACCGTACCCGGCGCTGCTCGAGTACGGCCAGGCCGCGACCATTGAAGGACTCCCGCTCATTCCCACGCCCCCTTGGTGCCCGAACGCTCAGTGTCTGGCGCCGAGGGATCCCACAATGCGAGGGACCAGCTTGAGGGCGCAGCTGAAGCGCTGGCGCTCGAACAAAAGCTCCAGCTCGTGGCTCAAAGCCGCAAGTACAGGCCCGTTGGAGTCTTCCCCAAGCGCCTGCAAATGTTCAGGTTTTGTCGGCCACCCGGCCCCGGCCGGTTCGATCGCCCAGTTTCCCCAGTGAAGGAGCATGGGCCCACCTGTTTGCGTCATTACGATATTGCCGGGCCGAACGTCCCGCGTGGTGATCGCCAGGGGCAGTGCGTCGAGTTGGTCGCGCCAGTCCTGCAGGCGAGCGCGCAGCTGGCTGAGGGCATTGAGGGATTGTGAATCGTTGGCGGCGATCCGGAGGCGTTCCAGCATGATGTCGTTCAGGCGCTGCCAAAGCATGGGCCGCGATCGCTGGTAACGGGTCAACAGGGATTGCGGCAGGGCGACCTGCAGCAGGGTGTGGCGGATCTCTTCGACGCCCTTGGCGGTGTCGCCCTGCCTGGCCGGGAGTTCTTCTGCTGCCTGCAGTACGTGGCAATGGAAGCCGCGCACCTGTGTGGCGCCGATCCATTGCGGGCTGGGAAGGCCGTTGGGCGGGTCGGCCAGCAGGGTCGCCTCGTGCAGGGCGTAGGCGCTGCGTTTGGGGGCAAACAGCTTGACGAAGATGCTCGGCTTTCCCGGGGTGCGGCAATGCAGCACCCCCACGTTGGCTACATCCGTTTGCCACCACTGGATGTCCAGGTCCTCGGGGGCGGGCTCGCCGTACATCTCGGCGATGAGCTCGGGTACCCATTGCTGGCGGGCTTCCGGAGCCAGGAGCGTCCAGATGGTCTCTTTGTTGGTGTCCTGGCCCTGGCCGGGCATGAAGACGCTGGAATGGAAGAACAATGCATCCAGCTTTGCCTTCTGGTCGTGCTGTTTCACGAGCCCGGTCACCAGGCTTGACAGGCGGTTGAACCCCTGGCGGGCGAGCAGCAGCGCGATGATCGCCGGGATCAGGCCGGGCGGATCGAGGAACAGGAAGTCGACCACCAGGTAACCGAACGCCAGCATGAAGCCGATGCCCGCGAGAACGCCCATCCAGCCGTTGAGGTTGTCCTGGATGCATGTCCGCAGGCCTTCATGCATGGCAAGCGCAGCAAACAGTACCGCGCCTACCGCAACAACGTACCCCGTGGCCAGAAGCGCCACGCTTTGGTAGAGCCAGAACAGAATGCCCAGCGCCAGCAGCAGGAACACGCTGCCCGCGATCACCTCGGCATGGCGTTTGTAGGCGCGGGCAGCCAGTTCGTCCTGGTTCTCGAACAGGACCATCTTGCGGCTGCGTGCGAGGAGGGTTTTCGACCCTCGCTCGCCGCCGAACTCCACGATGCGTTCGGCCAGCAGATACAGGCCGTAGAACGCGATCGTGGCGGCGCTCAGCGAAACGATCAGTGCGTCGCGGTCGAACTGCTCGAACGCCGGTGGGAAGTAGCGGGGTATGCCGTCCGAACCCAGCAGGATGATGACCTTCAGCGGGAGGAAGAAGGCCAGCAGCATGGAGAGCTGCGACACCAGGGTGAAGAACACCACCCCGCTGGTCGCCGCTGGCGCCGCCCAGAAGAACTTGGCGCCCAGGCGGCTGCTCCATTTCAGGCTGTCGAGGATGGCGCGGATCAAGGGGTTGAACCCTTGGCTACCGTGGCTTCGAGCCCCGTAGGAGCCGAGCCCCCTCGGCGATGGGGCGCCGGCCAGGCCCGATCGGCCAGGGGCTGGCCTCCTACATTTGCGGTGGCCGAGCCCTCTCGGCGGTGGGGCACCGGCCAGGCCCGATCGGCCAGGGGCTGGCCTCCTACATTTGCGGTGGCCGAGCCCTCTCGGCGGTGGGGCGCCGGCCAGGCCCGATCGGCCAGGGGCTGGCCTCCTGCGTTTGCGGTGGCCGAGCCCTCTCGGCGATGTGGCACCGGCCAGGCCCGATCGCGGAGCGTACCGCCGTATGGGGTAATCAATTCCATTGCATCATCCATTGTCGTCTCGCCTCCCGCAGGAGGCCAGCCCTCTGGCCGATTTTGGCAGGCAGAAACCCCATACAACGTTGGTTAGCGGAGCAGAAACTCCTGCGGCGTCAGCGCGGGCACAGGCGATCCGGCGAAATCCTTGACGTTGCGCGTGATGATGCAGGCGCAGCCCGTGCGCTCGGCAGTGGCTGCCACCACGGCATCTTCGAAATCCGCCCAACCGAGCGACCGGGCTCGTTCGAGTTCTGTGCGTTCCACCGCGGATACGTGCAAATGCTGGAGCAGCCAGCTCAATGCCCGATCCGCAGACGTGCGATCCGCATACCGTGCGACCAGGTAGTGCACCGTGGTCGCCGCATGTGCGCTGAGGGCACCTGCTTCTTCGCCCTGTAGCACTTGCTCCAGGACTGCCGCCGAAACACGATAGTGCGGCTCGCGCTTTTGCAGAACATCCAGCAGGACGTTCAGATCGAGCATGATCACGATGAATGCTTGTCGCGCAGGTGGTCGTGATAAGCCTTCTCGGCATCCACATCAGGGGGGATCAGGCCGGTAATGGCTTCCAGCTCGGCGCTTGGCGTATGCTGCTCGAGCGCTCGGAGGTGGCGCAGATGGCGGTCAATCACCTCGGTCATGCTCATCCCGTGTGCCCTGGCATAGGCCTTCGCGAACTCTACATCCTGTTTGGGCAGGCGCACGGTCACCTTGGTGGTTTCCTGTTCCATACGATCACCTCCCGGCATGTATGGCAAATTTGAAGGAATTGTACGGCACGGGTTCATTCACAGCCAGGACGAACCCGAACGCTTGCTCTTTCGCCAAAGATCCCGGCTTGTCGCTTCGCCGCGACCGGGATGATAAAGACGTGGTTTGGCGCCACAGCCCCCGTAGGAGGCCAGCCCCCCCTGGCCGATGGGGCTTTGTTCGGCTTCCTGTCGCGCAGAGGGCTGCGCTCCTACAGGATGTCCGGGCCCATCGTAGGAGGCCGGCCCTCCGGCCGATGGGGGTCTGAACAGGCCCGATCGGCCAGGGGGCTGGCCTCCTGCAAGGGCGGCGGGCGTGGGAACCGATCAGTCGCTGTTGAAGAGGTCGCGGGTGTAGATCTTGTGGGTCTGGTCGCGGATGTCGTCGGTGATGCGGTTGGCGACGATTACGTCGGCCTCGCGCTTGAACTGTTCGAGGTCGCGGATGACGCGGGAGCGGTAGAACTCGTCGTCCGGGAGCTCGGGCTCGTACACGATCACCTCGATGCCCTTGGCCTTGATGCGCTTCATCACGCCCTGGATGGCGGAGGCGCGGAAGTTGTCGGACCCGCTCTTCATCACCAGGCGGTAGATGCCGACCACCTTCGGGTTGCGGGCGATCACGGCATCGGCCACGAAGTCCTTGCGCGTGCGGTTGGCGTCGACGATCGCCTTGACGATGTTGTTGGGCACCTCGTCGTAGTTGGCCAGCAGCTGCTTGGTGTCCTTCGGCAGGCAGTAGCCGCCGTAGCCGAACGACGGGTTGTTGTAGTGGCTGCCAATGCGCGGGTCCAGGCACACGCCGTCGATGATCTGCCGGGTATCCAGGCCGTGGGTCTCGGCGTAGGTGTCCAGCTCGTTGAAATACGCCACGCGCATGGCCAGGTAGGTGTTGGCGAACAGCTTGATCGCCTCGGCCTCGGTGGAGTTGGTGAACAGCATGGGGATGTCGTCGTCCACGGCGCCTTCGGCCAGCAGGTTGGCGAAGGTTTCGGCGCGATCGGACTGTTCACCGACGATGATCCGCGACGGGTGCAGGTTGTCGTGCAGGGCCTGCCCCTCGCGTAGGAACTCGGGCGAGAACACGACGTTGTCGGTCTCCATCTGCGCCTTGATCTCGCGGGTGTAGCCCACGGGCACGGTGGACTTGATGACCATCGTGGCATGCGGGTTGATGGCCAGCACATCGCGGATGACGGATTCGACCGAGCAGGTGTTGAAGTAGTTGGTCTGCGGGTCGTAGTCGGTGGGCGTGGCGATGATGATGAACTCCGCGCCCTGGTACGCCTGCTGCGGATCCAGGGTCGCGGTCAGGTTCAGGGAGCCGTTGCCCAGGAACTCCTCGATCTCGGCATCGATGATCGGCGATTCGCCCCGGTTGATCTTCTCGACCTTCTCCGGCACCACGTCCAGCGCCACCACCTCGTGGTGCTGCGCCAGCAGCACGGCATTCGACAGGCCCACATAACCGGTTCCGGCCACCGCAATCTTCATTCCGTCATCCTTCCTGGTCTGTTTTGATTTCCCGCCCCCGTAGGAGGCCAGCCCCCTGGCCGATCGGGCCCGGGACACGCCCCATCGCGCAGAGGGCTGCGCTCCTACAACACGGTAGGAGGCCGGCCCTCCGGCCGATCGGGCCCGGGACACGCCCATCGCGCAGAGGGCTGCGCTCCTACAACACCGTAGGAGGCCGGCCCTCCGGCCGATCGCCCCCGGGGCACACCCCAATCGCGCAGGGGGCTGCGCTCCTACGACAACCCGGCACCCCGTAGGAGGCCGGCCCTCCGGCCGATCACCCCTCCTCCCGGCTCTGCCTCAGCTCTTCCTCCAGCGCCGCGATCTCCGCCTGAATGGCGGCATGCTCCTCGCGCTTGCGCTTGAGGAACGCACGGGCCAGCCGGGCCTTTTCCGCCACGCCATGAGGGGTAAGCTTGTACAGGTAGCGGGTCTTGTTCTCACTGCGGGCAAAGTTGCCCGCCTTGACCCAGCCCTTGTCGATGAGCGCCCTCAGGGAATAATGCGCACTGCCCACCGACACCCCCAGCCGTTCCGCCAGTTCGCGCTGGCTCAGCTCGGGATGGTCCTGAAGGATCTTCAGAATGCGGTACTGGATCTCGTCTCGCTGCAATTCACCGCCTTCGAGGGGCTTTCGGCACGTCGGCACCGGGAGGGGCGACCCGCGAACACGCGGATGCATCCGCACGGCGGCGCACGGCCGGCGCCGTTCACCCCCTGAACGAACGGGCCGTATTGGATCATACCCCCCGTGGACCGGCAAGGACACATCGCCCATCGTGGGAGTGTGCCCGCACGCGAACAGCCTCCCCACCGGCCTGTGGGAGCCTACTTGCAGGCGAACAGGTTGGGCCCGAGGCAAACGCCCGTCCGTTCGCGGCCGAGGCCGCTCCTACGCACCCGCCACCCGCCTGTGGGAGCCTGCTCGCAGGCGAACAGGTTGAGCCCGAGGCGCACGCACGTCCGGTTCGCGGCCGAGGCCGCTCCCACGCACCCCCACATCGGCCTGTGGGAGCCTGCTCGCAGGCGAACCGGGGCACCCCCTACCGCAGGATCAGCGCATCACCGCTGGGCTCCACCTCCACCCGATCGAGGAAGGTCCGCCCCAGGCGCGCCCGGTGGATGTGATCGTCCGGCACGATCACCGCGCTCACGCCACTGCGGCGGATGCCGCCCACCCGCACTTCATCCAGCGTGACGCGGCGGGCGTTCACGCGGCCGCGCTCGGTACGCAGGTGCACGGTATTGCCGGCGTCGGCATCCACCCCGGCGCGTTCGGCATCGCGCTCGCGAAGCATCACCGACTCGGCCTCGCGGTCCACCTCCATGGTGATGGCCCGGCCGTTCACGCCCACGGTCAGGCTGTGCACCCCGCGAGAATCGGGGTACACGGTGATCCCGGGGTCGGCGGCCTCTCTCTCACGGCCCGCGGCTTCACCATCGGCCGAATCCGCATCGCCAGCCCCTGTGGAAGCGGGTTCCCCCGCCCCGCGCTCCAGCCAGCGGGTCTCCCCCGCGAACTCCACCTGTACGCGTCCGCCGCCCGCCTGCAGCACCCGAACCCCGCCGGGACCGCTCTCGCCCTCGGCCACCACGGCCCGCTCGCCGTCCACGGAGATCACCGCTTGCCCATCGAATACCGCGTGGACGGTGACGTCGGCGGCGGCAGCGCCGGGGAGCACGAGGGCGGCGGCGAGCATGGCGAAGCGGGCGACGTAGCGTGTTTCCCGGAATTTAATCATTGTTCTTTGTATACAACCTTGGCGTTTCGCCTGCGAGCAGGCTCCCACAGACCGGTGTGGCGGGGGCCGCGAACCGGACGTGCGTGCGCCCCGGGCTCCGGCTGTTCGCCTGCAAGCAGGCCCCTGCGCGATGGGGCGCATCCAGACTCCGATCGGCCAGAGGGCTGGCCTCCCACAGGGTGCCGGGCCCGTAGGAGGCCAGCCCTCTGGCCGATCGGGCATGTCCAGCACCCCCACGCGCAGGGGACTGCGCTGCTCGTGTCGACGGTGGATTGCGCCGGGGACACCAGCACGCGCAGGGGCTGCGCTCCTGCGTGGGGGAGGAAGGATTATTGGCGGGGGAGCGGGGACATACAAGAGCGATTACGAGCCGGGGCGACAATCCCGATGGGCACACTCGGGAATACCCGCAAACTGACCAAGGTTGTCACTCGAGGTGACCAATTTCGTCACCCGAGACTGACAATCGCCGTCACACTCGGGGTGAATGAGTTGGCACGGAATGTGATTGCCCGCACAAAAAACAAAGGAGCAGCACCATGCGACAACTCATCCAGAAGGGCTTCACCCTGATCGAACTCATGATCGTGGTCGCGATCATCGGCATCCTCGCGAGCCTCGCGCTGTTTGCCTACGCGGACTACCAGGTGCGGGCACAGCTCGCCGAAAGCGTTTCGCTCGTGGGTCCGGCGCGGAATGCCGTGGAAGAGTTCTACAACGAACGGGGAGCCTTCCCGCCCGACAACGCCGCGGCAGGGCTTATGAGCCCTGCTAGCTACAATGGAAGTTACACCGAATCCATCGAGGTCCATGACGACGGCACCATCCGCGCGCTAATCGGCAACGACGCCAGCGCGCGCGTGGCAGGCGGCTACATGGTGTTCTCCGCCTCCACCGCAACCTCCGGCGTCGTCTGGCGGTGCAGCGGACGCGACGATGTGCCCACTCGCCTCCTCCCGTCGGGCTGCCGCGAAGACTGACCTCCGAAATTTCCCTGCCCGGCGTATTGCAATACCTGGCATTACGATTGCATACTTTCAGGCAGGGTTTAGCAGGACCCTGACCAACTCCCCAAAGCAAGGAGCAACACCATGCGCAAGCAAGTCCAGAAGGGTTTCACCCTCATCGAACTCATGATCGTGGTCGCGATCATCGGTATCCTCGCGGCCATCGCCCTGCCGGCCTACCAGGACTACACCATCCGCGCCCAGGTCTCGGAAGGCATGTCTCTGGCCGCCGGCGCCCGCACGGCCGTCAGCGAGTACTACAGCTCCCGCGGTTCTTTCGCCGGCTCCCATAGCTCTTATGGTCTGGCGGAGCCGGGCAGCATTGAGGGTGGCTACGTTGATTCGGTCGACGCTGGATCGGAACCTGGCAAGATTTTGGTGACCTTCGGCGGCAACGCTCACAACAATATCAGTGAAGGTGGTAGCAACGTGCTGGCCTTCTCTGCTGTGACCAGGGGCGGGTCGGTCGACTGGGTCTGCGGTGAATCTAGTTCCACCTCGATCTCCTCCCAGTACCTGCCGGCCGATTGCCGCAACTGATCCTGATAGGATCGACCTGTCCGGCGGACAGCCAGCCATTGGCTGACCCCGGAACTGAACACCCCGCTCCGGCGGGGTGTTCTTTTTCCTCCAATCCCCACCCGCGACGCTAGCCAGGACGAGGTCACAGTGACCCAAGGCCTTCGCAGTTTCAACGAGACCCGCCTGACCACGACTCTGCTGATTGCGCTGCTGACACTGGTCGCGCTGGTCTACGCACCCGGCACTACCGGCGGTTATGTCTTCGACGACATGCCCAACATCCTGGACAACGATGTTCTGGAGATGGAGGCCCTGACGATCGAGGAGTTCTCCCGCGCCGCGTTTTCCTCCGATTCCGGCCGTCTGAACCGACCCATCGCCATGGGCAGTTTTGCCCTGGAACGTCATTTCTTCGGTCTGGACCCGTTCCCGATGAAGATCACCAACGTGGTGATCCACCTGATCAACACGCTGCTCGTGTTTGCCCTGGCGCTGCTGGTTACGCGCCGCCTCGAGCAGCGCCTTACGGACCGGCGCGGCCATGGCCTGGGCCTGGTCGTGCCTCTTCCGCTGTTTGCCGTCGCCGTGGCCGCTGCCTGGGCCCTGGCCCCCATCAATCTCACCGGCGTGCTGTACGTCGTCCAGCGCATGGAGGCCCTGGCCACACTCTTCATGCTCGCCGGCCTCATTGCCTACATCCTTGGGCGCCTGCATATCGAACGCGGCCGGCTTCGCAGCGGATGGGCGCTGGTGCTGGGAGGAGTGGGCCTCGGAACGGCCCTGGCCGTCCTCAGCAAGGAAAGCGGGGTGATGCTCCCGGTGTTCGCGCTGCTGGCCGAATGGCTGCTGTTCGGCTTCGGCCCGGCCGGCACCGCTATCCGGCGCGGTCTTTACTGGCTGTTCGGCCTGGTCCTTGTACTGCCCGGCGTGGCCGGGCTGGCCACCGTGCTGCCGATCAATCCGGAATTCCCCCACCGACCTTTTGACCTGTGGGAACGCCTGTGGACCCAGGCCCACGCGATGTGGTTCTACATGCGCAACATCGTGGCACCCGACCCCGGCGCGCTTACGCTGTATCACGATGCCTTCCCGCTTGCGCGGGGCTGGAACGAGCCCTGGACCACCCTGCCGGCGACGCTTGGCCTGCTCGGACTGGTCGCGGGGGCCTTCGCGCTGTGGCGCCGCTACCCGCTCATCACCTTCGGGGTACTGTTCTTCTTCATCCCGCACCTGCTGGTTTCTACCGTCATCGGCCTGGAGCTGGTGTACGAGCACCGCAACCACATGGCGTCGGCCGGCCTGATCATGGCGGTGTTCGGGGTATTGCTGTCCGGGCGCCAGGGCGACTCGCTGGCCTTTGCTCGCAAGGCCGCCGTGATCGGATTCATCGTCCTCTACAGCTTCCTGACCTTCCTCCGCGCCAGTGAATGGAGTGATCCGATACAACTCGCGTACTTCGAAGCGACGCGTCAGGACCAGTCCCCCCGGGCTTCTTACGAACTCGGTCACATGCTGATTGTTACGGGGGGCACTCCCGGAGATCCCCGTTTCTCCCTTGCGATGCAGCAATTCGAGCGCGCGGCCAGTCTAGAGCCGCGAGGACTTCTGGCCTATCAAGCATTGATCTTTGAACACAACCGGCACGGGCTGCATGTACGGCCACAATGGTGGTCAGGGATGCGGGAGCACATCCGCACCAGCCCCCTGACACCACAGGACCGGGGCGCACTACGGTCACTGGTACGCGGGCACAGGGATAGCCTGATCCAGCTGGACGTCGAGGAGCTCGGCAAAACACTCCGGCTGGCATATAAACTCCAGCCCCGAGGTCAGGTAGCCCAGGTCTATGGCGACTTCCTTGCCAATATCGAACGCGATCTGGATGGCGCGCTAGATGTCTACAAGACCATGGCCCGGTCACGTCCCAACGACCATATTGCGTGGATACAGCTGGCACAGGTGCAGCTCGCCCTCCACCGAAATACGCATGCGCTTGCCAGCCTGGACCGCGCAGCAGAAACCGACCGTCACGCGCGCTACCACCCGCTGATCCAATCCCTGCGAGGGCAGGCCATGAGCGTGCCGCATGAGGAACCAGCGAATGGAGTCTGAAAAGGCGATGAAGAGCTCCATGTTGGTGTGCCGGCTGCAAACATGGCTGGCCATGCTCGTGCTACTGGTAGTCGCCTGGCTGGTCTACCGCCCGGGCCTGTCGGGCGATTTCATTTTTGATGACCTGACCAACCTGGCTGTGCTGGGCTTTTACGGCACCATCGACAACCTGCAGGCGTTCTGGTTGTACGTGCTCTCGGGCTTTGCCGGCCCCACCGGCCGGCCGGTGGCAATGGCCTCGTTCCTGATCGATGCGCGCAACTGGCCGGCGGACCCGGAGCCGTTCAAGCACACCAACGTCCTCATCCACCTGGCGATCGGCGTGGTGCTGTTCGGCCTGCTGAACCGGCTGGCACGGGCGCTGGACGCGGACGCCCGCACCGCCGTGCTGGTCGCCCTGCTGGCCATGGCGCTGTGGCTGTTGCACCCGCTATGGGTCTCCACCACGCTTTACGTGGTGCAGCGGATGGCGCAGCTCGCCACGCTGTTCGTGCTGGCCGGGCTGTGGCTGTACGTGCGCACGCGGCTGGCACACCCGCCGGAGGTGCAGCCCGCCACGGTGCTCGGCATGGCCGGCGGTATCGGCGGGTTCGGCCTGCTGGCGGTCCTCTCCAAGGAAAACGGGGCCCTGCTGCCGCTGCTGGCGCTGGTGCTGGAAGGGACCATCCTGGCGGCCCATGCGCGTCGGCATAGCCTGCAGCCGACCCGCGGGTTTATCTGGTGGCGGCGGATCGTGCTGGGGGTTCCGATCGCACTGCTGCTCGCCTATCTGGCCACCCGCGCCGGGGCCCTGCTGAGCGACGACCCGGGCACCCGCGGCTTTACGGCACTGGAGCGACTGCTTACTCAGGGGCGGATCCTTTGGGATTACGTGGGCCACCTGGCCCTGCCCCGACCGGTCACGGGCGGGGTGTTCCAGGACCACATTACGGTCTCTACCGGGCTGTTCAGCCCCTGGACCACGGCACTGGCCTGGGCGGCCTGGATTGCCCTGGCCGCGCTGGCCATTGTGTGGCGCTTGCGCTTCCCCGCGCTGGCGGCGGCCATCCTGTTCTTCCTGGCCGCGCATCTGCTGGAATCCAGCTTCATCCAGCTGGAGCTCTACTTCGAGCACCGCAACCACCTCGCCGCCGCTCTGCTCGGCCTGCCGCTGGCGCTGGCCTGGCTGCGCTGGAAACGGCCGGATGCCCTCACCCGCACGCTGGTGCCCCTGCTGGTCGTGGCCGCGCTGGCCCTGGTGACCACGCTGCGGGCCGATCTGTGGGGGCAGCCCTTCGAACAGGCCCGCGCCTGGGCCGAGGTCCGGGACGATTCGGCGCGTGCCCAGCACTACCTCGCCGATTTCTGGCGCGAAACCGGCCACTATGAGGAGGAAGAACGGCTGATCCGGCGCGCCATCGAACTCGACCCGCACGGGATCCCATGGCGGATCCGTGCGGTGGGCATGGCCTGCGAACGCGGCCGCGATCCGCATGAACCGCTGGAGGCGACCCTGGAGGTCCTGGGGTCCATGAGCGCCGTCCGTTCGGTGCAGCGCTCGCACGTCGACTCGCTTCTGGAATACCTGCATGGCGGACAGTGCCCCGGGCTGGACGAACCCGAGGAGATGCTGGCCATCATCGACCGACTGGAGGCCGATGACCGGGCCCGCAACCGCCCCGGGCTGGGTTCCTCGCTGGAGCTTTGGCGCGGGCACGTACTGCTCGGCAAGGGCGAAGTCGAGCCCGCAGTGGCCGCCTACCGCCGATCCCTGGGCGAGGAACCGCGGCCCGGCCGGGTACTGGCCGTGACCGCACGCATCGCCAGCGCCGGCCATCTTGAAGATGCCCTCACGTTCCTGGAGACCACGTCCCTGGAGACGCGCGAGCGGGGTACCTTCATCGACGGCCTGCGCGCACGCTACACCCAACGGACCGGGTATTATGAGCGCGAACGCGAGCACCTGCGTTCGACCATCCACGAAGACCTGCTCGACCCGGGCCACCCGATACCGACTCCGGCGCCCGATCGAGACACCCCGGAGTAAAGCGCATGGATCCGCAGCTGAGCATCATCCTCCCGGCAAAAAACGAAGCGGCCGCCATCGGCCCGGTGATCTCGGCGCTGGTGGAACAGTTCCCGCAGGCCGAGGTGCTGGTGGTGAACGACGGCTCCACCGACCAAACCGAACAGGTAGCCCGCGAGGCTGGCGCCCGGGTGGTCACCCAGCCTTACAGCATGGGCAACGGCGCCGCAATCAAGCGCGGAGCGCGTTCGGCGCATGGCGAGATCCTGGTGTTCATGGACGCCGACGGCCAGCACGACCCGGCGGATATCCCGCGCCTGCTGGAGCGCCTGGACAACGGCTACGACATGGCGGTAGGGGCGCGCCAGCGCGGCTCGCAGGCCAACGTGGGCCGCGGCCTGGCCAACCGCTTCTACAACCGCCTGGCCAGCTTCATGACGGGGCAGCGCATCGACGACCTGACCTCCGGCTTTCGCGCGGTACGCGCGCGGCTGTTCCGCGAGTTCCTGCACCTGCTGCCCAACGGCTTTTCCTACCCGACCACCATCACCATGGCGTTCTTCCGCGCCGGGTACCCGGTCTGCTACGTGCCCATCCACGCCGCCAAACGCATCGGCCAGAGCCATATCCGCCCCATCCAGGACGGCATCCGCTTCCTGCTGATCATCTTCAAGATCGGCACGCTCTATTCGCCACTCAAGCTGTTCGTGCCCGTGGCGTTCCTGCACGGCTTGCTGGGCGTGGGCTACTACGCGTTCACCTTTCTTACCCAGGGGCGGCTCTCACTGGCCACCATCTTCATGCTCACCGCCGGCGTCACCATCTTCCTGATCGGCCTGGTATCCGAGCAGATTACCCAGCTGATGTACAAGGATGCACACTCCGAAGGCGACTAAAACGCCGAACAGCTAATCCCAAGCCGCTGCCGCACCACGAACCACAGCCACACGTTCCACACCACCAGACTCACGCTGGTGGCCACCGCCGCGCCCGCCACACCAAATAGCGGGATCAGCGCCAGGTTCAGCACCACGTTCAGCCCCGCCGCCACCGCCACCACTCGAGTGAGGTCATGCTGGTGGCCAGTCATGTTCAGCAGTTTTCCATTCGTGCCAAACGCGGCATTCGCAACCTGCCCCACCCCCAGGATCAGCAGCGGCAGCCATGCTGCCTCGAATTCCGGTCCGAAGACCGTCACCAGTAACCATTCGCCGATCAGCGCGAACGCCAACACCGCCGGCACCGCAAACGCCAGCGCGGCCTGCGCGGTTCGCCTCGCCATCTTTTGCAGCTTATGGAACTCCCCCTTGTTGTAAAGTCGCGTGATGTAAGGCGCGACCACCATATCCAAAGCCTTCAACCCCAGGGCAACCAGCAGAGCCCCCTGCGCCGCCGTGCGATACACGCCCACTTCCACCGATGCCGCCAGGATCCCCAGCAGGATCACGTCCGCGTAACGATTGATCTGTTGAAACCCTTGGGTCAGCGCCATGGGCCAGGCGGCCGCAAACCAGGCCCTTGCGTCATACTCGGGCGCCGCCCGCGTCATCTCCCTCGGCCGCACGCGATAAAGCCACAACGCCCCCAGCGCAAAGGCCAGCACAGCGGCCAAGACCATCATCGCCATCGCCAGATCCGGCGTAAGCGTCACAGCTGGCACCCACAGCAAAAGCCCGATGAACACGACCGCCAGACCCGGCCGAATCACCTGCCCGGGAAGGATCCCCGCCAGCACATGCCGCAGCCCACGCAACGCCGCAGCGCGGATACCGAGCAGGGCCAGCAGCGGGACCAGCAACACGCCCCAGAGCAACGTTGAACGGAGCGTCTCGTCTTCAACTCCGGCAACCACCAGAACGGCCCCCAGCCCGAGGGCAACTAGAACCGATAGCCCCATAGCCACGCCGTGCGCCCAGCGCCAGAGCCCACGGACTGGCCCCCATGCGCCGGACACCTGTCCCCTGGCTGTCTCCCGCACAATCAACGGCGGCAACCCCATGCGCGTAGGCACGGAAAGCAGCGTCATCAAGGCCAGAACAAAGGCATACACACCCAGCCCTTCGGCTCCAAGACCGCGCGCAAGAAGCACCAGCAGCACCAGGCCCAGCAGCACCTCGGCCATCTGTGCCAACAGGCTGCCGGCACCGCCGCGCAAGAGCCGTCCGGCAAGACCGTTGCCCCGCCAGCTATCACGCAGCGATTCCGTTTGCTGATCCTTCGCCTCGCCCACTCCGTGCTGCCCCCGCAGTGTTACCGCCCCCGTCAATTGCCCGCCATGGTACGCTAACTCGCGTAACCGACCTCGACCTGCGGACCGGGCACCACACCCCGGGCCGCAAGGAAACGGCGCAGCCAGGGATGACGCCCAAGCCCATGACGGTTGATGCTTCCCAACAGGATTCACCCCACTTAAGGGTCCTGATGACGGCCTCCACGCTACCGCGCTGGGCCGGTGACTCCGAGCCGCGCTTCATCCTCGACCTGGCCCGCTCACTGCGCCCCAATGTCGACGTCGAGATCCTGGCCCCGCATGCCCCCGGCGCCGCCAGACGCGAGACACTGGAGGAGATACCCGTCTCCCGTTTCGTTTACTGGGTCCCTCGCTGGCAGTCCGCCGCCTATCAAGGAGGCATGACGCAACGGCTCAAACAGAAACCCGTTCGGGCGCTCCAGCTTCCCTTCTTCTTTCTTGCCCAGATCGTCAGTCTTGCCCTCCGACTGCGCCGCAAGCCCAAAGTCGACATCATCCATGCCCACTGGCTCATTCCTCAGGGACTGGCCGCGCTGATCGCTCGCCGCCTCGCCGGTCGCGCGAACATCCCGATCCTTTGCACCTCCCACGGGGGCGACCTTTTTGGCTTGAAGGGCGGCCTGATGACCCGTATCAAACGCTGGGTTCTTCAACACGTAGACGCCACCAGCGTGGTCAGCCAGGCCATGGCCGAAGAAGCACGGCGTCTGCACCCCGAGTCCTCACCGGCGGTCATACCCATGGGTACCAACCTGACCGAGCGGTTCACCCCCGGCGACTCGCCTCCTCAGGACCGCGATCCCCGACGCCTCATCTTTGTGGGCCGCCTTGTCGAGAAAAAGGGCCTCACTCATCTCCTCGACGCCCTCCAACGCTTTGAACCACTGGAACGCCCGACCCTCGACATTGTTGGCGAAGGCCCCCTCCGCGCGGAACTCGAAGCGCAGAGCCGCGAACTCGGAATAGACGACCAGGTAAGGTTTCATGGCGCGGTACCCCACCACGCGCTACCCGAGTATTACCGACGCGCGGCCATCGCCGTCTTCCCTTTCGTTGAAGCCGCGGACGGCGACCAGGAAGGTTTCGGACTGGTCGTCGTGGAAGCCATGGGCTGCGGATGCGCGGTTATCGCGTCCGACCTGCCCGCGGTCCGCGACCCGATACCTGACGACCAGAGCGGCCTGCGTGTCCGCCCCGGCGATCCAGAGCAGATCGCCAGCGCTCTGCACTCCCTGATGAATGACCCCGAACGGGTACGAAACCTCGCGAGCCAGGGCAGGAGCCACGCACTGCAGAATTATGATCGCGAAGCGACCGCCCGGCGTTTCCAACTCCTTTACCGGGACCTCGGATGAAGATCCTCGTCCTCACCAAACGCCATCACATGGGCCTGGACGCGCTAACCCATCTCCATGGCCGATGCTTCGCGATCCCCGAAGAGCTCGCACACCAGGGCCACGACGTCCGCGGCCTGGTCGCAGATTACAGACCCGACCAGGGGAACAATGGCTCGCCCTCCGACCCGGCAGTTAGCTGGGAAGTCCTGCCAATCCGCTCCGGTCCCTTGCTGCGCTTCGACCGCTATCTTCGAGCGATCCGCGCGACGATCCGGACCTTTGAACCGGATCTCATCTGGACCGGGTCGGATGCGCTGATTACGGTCGCCGGCGAACGCGCGGCCCGCCGGTACGGCATCCCTTCAGTCATTGACCTGAAAGATAACTACGAAGCCTTCGGTCTCACCCGGCTTCCCGGGCTCCGTCGTCTGCTCCACTCGGCAATCCGTAACGCCCATGCGGTAACATGCGCTTCACAGGATCTCAGCCGATATGCATCGCAACACGGTGCCCACCGAACCCTGCATTTGCCCAACGCCGCGGACGGCCACCGATTTCGCCCCATCGACCGGAACCAGGTCCGGGCACAACTGGACCTGTCCACCGATCTGCGTCTGTTCGGAACGGCGGGATCACTCACCTCCGACCGCGGAATCGACATCCTGAGTCGTGCCGCCGCCATCCTTGGCTCAAAACGTGGAGACACAGGCCTGCTGGTCGCCGGCCCCCGTGATGACTCCTGGCAACCACCCACCAATCTCCCGGTTCACGACCTCGGACACATATCCGTCGCGCAGGTGCCACTGGTTCTGAACGCTCTCGACGTCGGGGTCATCTGCAACGTCCCCGGCCAATTCGGAAGCTATTGTTACCCCCAGAAGCTTCACGAGATGCTGGCGTGCCACTTGCCTGTTGTCGCCGCCCGTACCGGGCCGTTTGCTTCAACACACACTCCCCATGGCGTCGTCTCGACATACCCGCCCGACTCCCCGGCCGAACTCGCCAACGCAATCGAAAACGCGCTCGCCACCCCCCCGGAGTGGACCGGTTCAACGGCACGCGACACGTGGCACGATCGCGCCAATTCATTCATCGACTTTGTTCACCCGCTCGCCTCGCGCCCATAAAATATGGCCATGGACACCTCTCCTCCAATCATCGAACTGATCGGTGCCCCGGGATCCGGAAAGACCACCCTGGTCCGACAACTCAGCCGAGCATCCACTCTGCGTCCGCGTCCCGAATCCGCGTCCACGGCCAAGGCGAAGATTCTCGCCCGCGAGATCCGCCGAAAATCCCGACTGGCCGCGTTAGGGTACACGGCCGCCTGCACCATTCCATCACTGCGGTATATCCTCGCCGAGCAACTTACCCCGTCCAGCGCCTGGCGTGCCCTCGCAGACCGAAGTGAAGACCTTATCCCCGTGATCGAACACACCCATCGCGAACTGGGGCCGCTTCGCGGCGACGCTACACAGATCGCGCGGCGCACCCAGTTACTTTATCGCGCCTGCCTTGATGTTGCGTTGATTCAGACCCGCCAGTATCACTCCCCCGCAGGACCCGTACTCTGCGACGAATCGATTACCCAGGCCAGCATTGCACTGGCACTGCATCATCCCGACCCCAAGAACTACCTCGATCAATACCTGGCCATTCGTAACCAGGCCCCATCCAACCCATTAAGAATCATTCACTGCCATGTCGACACCGACACGGCCACACAAAGAATTCAAAACCGCAAACAGCCCCTGCACGATCACACTTCCAACATGGCCAGCTATATCGAACTCGCAGACCACATAGCCAAATCCACCGAAGGTGCCACAATACAAGGGCCTACACTCGTAGAGAACATAGAACGTGACCTTCAGACTCTGCTATAGCCAACGCATAAGCTGACTCGTTCAGTCCAAAACAAAACCCTCCACCAACTCCACCCCGACAAGTTCTGAGAACACGGGGTCCGTTGTCTTAACCCGCCTCTTCTCCCTCTCTGGCAAACGAGGCGCCAAGATCCGGTCCTTCATCGCCGTATCGTCATTGAAAACCCCATCCCGATACCAATGACTCCCGCCTTGCAAACCTACGCCCGACACATACACCGTCGCTTCTGGATTCTCCTCCAATGCATACACCACAGACCATAGGCCAGTACTACAACCAAAGATCTCACCGCGCCCGAACAACCATCTGCCGATACGGAACACCTTTTTTGAAATTTTCGGCGAATTGACCAAACCGATATAAGCCGCAACCCCAAAGTACTTCTTCTGCAGCCTGAATTGGCTCTCAGTATCAATATTCCAAATGTGCACACCTGGTAGATACTTAGAAAAAACGTCGCTCGCGAGCGGCTTGCTTTTTCTACCAATTATCTCATCAGGTCTAGCGTCGATCACCATTTGCCGGATACGGTGATCTCCCAACTGCCCCGTCGCGATAATGGAAGTCACGCGAGAAGCATCGCAATATGCTTCATACCGGGCCCGCATTACTGCTCCATTTGCACAATATATGTGATCCGGCGATATTAATGGCAATGGGGCCGACGGCTTCGAACCCAAGACAAGCACTTTCACACCAACCACCACACCCCTGATGCAAAATCAACAAAAACCACACCTTCAAAAACGAGTCCCAGTTATTTTACGAGACGCCCTGCCAAGACCCGCTCGACGCGACGAACGTCTTCCGGGGTGTCTACGGCAATGGAGCTCATCCCGACCGGAACCATCTTCACCTCATAGCCCAACTCGACAAACCGTAAAATTTCGATATCCTCGATGGCCTCCAACTCAGACTTTTCCCCATGAGCCGAAAAGTCCCGCAAGGCGATCGGCGGGAAAGCGTATATACAGACCTGCTTCCAGGCTTTGACAAACATACCTCCTTTTTCACCCGGTATAGGGGCTCTACTCATATATAGCAGGCGGCCATCAGGGCGCATCACAACCTTAGGGATGGTTCTGCGCAGATAATCGTCTTCATTATCGATAACACAATATGCATTCACAACCTCCCCAGGTGCCTCTTTCGCAGCACAAATAACTTTCTCAATATCTTTAGGGTCTACAAGAGGTTCATCGCCCTGGACGTTAATATACAAATCGGATTCTAGCTTATTCGCCGCCACCGCCAAACGGTCAGTCCCGGTGGCGCAGGCACTTGGCGTGAGGACGTAGCGCATGCCATATTCCACACAGTGCTCAAGGATTCTCTCATCATCTGTGGCTACTACGACACGCTCGGCCCCCAAGACAGGGGCACACTGCTCCCAGACCCGTCGGAGCAATGTTTTTCCGGCGATTTCTGCTAATGGCTTACCCGGGAATCGCGTTGATGAATAACGCGCAGGAATAACGATAAGTGGTTCCATGATTTATTACACCTAATAACAGGCCGATCAGCTTGGTGGATTTTCCGCTGAATCGACCGACAATCGCTTCGATCTTTTTATTATCTCATACAGACCATGGCGCACAGCTAGTACGGCTCCGATAGTTTTTTCGGTCGGAAATAGAAAATTATCATCTACTCGTGGAAGGGACAAAACAGAGAACGCGCGGCCAACGAGTACTGCGTCCGGGTTAGAGAGATGAGCGGAGGCGAACCAGAAAGCCCCTGATACACAGCAAGAATATGGTCTACTTCAAGCGTCCTAGGATCACCTGGACCATACCCATCAAATCCCGCCAAATAGATATTAGAAGGTCCAGCACGAACAGCCACGGCTAGCACATAAGCGATCACGAGGGAACTCGGGATCACAGCATATTTGCTCTGCGGGGCAAACTGGTCCGCCACGATCTGCAAGCCATAGTCTCGGGTTTCCTTTGGGCCCAGCGCAAGCTGCACGGGGCGTGGCAGCATGGTCTTGGGCGTAATCAGGGGCGATCTGAGACGGCAGTGGTCCTCGACATCGGCCAATAGGCGGATCGGGTGGCAGGCAGCGCGGTAGTCAATCAGGGATTCGTCTACGGGCTGCTGGGTGTTTAGGGCGATCACCACGGGTTTTCGTGAGCGAATGAATGCTGAAAGGCCATCTTGGTGGGCATGCGCACTCGGACCCGCACCCAGGATCAGCACCTCACGAGCGTAAAGCTCCTCAGCTGGATCCCAAGATCCGGAAGGTTCGCTGGGGTAAAAGTGACGGGCAAACTCCAGCGTACAGGGCGAAAACTGATGTGCCTCAACGCCCTTCAGGTAATCGATCACGGCGAGCAAATCCTCCGGGTCGAACCGGGCATCCGAAAGCATGTGCTGGACGTACGTCGGATGGATGCCGTGCTTGCCAGCCAGGTAGTAATACGGGTTGGTGCCCCAGCCGTACTGCTGCCTCATGGGTTCGAAGTTCCGCCGCACCAGCTCCAGAAGCGGGGCCAGGTTGGGCGCTTCGCCCCGTCGTTCGGCTATCTCGATCGCCATGTGCTCGGTGCGCGGGTTGCCGGGCCCGCGGCCCATGCCGGTCACGGTCGCATCCACCCAGGTCGCACCCTCGTCGACGGCCCGCAGCGCGTTGGTTTGTGCCAGCCCCATGTTGTCGTGGGCGTGCATGCCAATGGCGCCGAACCAGTTCTCGCGCAGGGTCCGGACAATGGCGGCGGTGCGCTCCGGGTCGAGGCTGCCCAGGCTGTCCGCGAAATACAGGACCTCCACCGGCCACTGCGTGGCCTCGGCGGCCAGACCGGCGATTTCCTGTTCGCTGCGATCCGCCACCTGCATCAGGTTGAAGCCGACGCGGTAGCCGCGCTCGTTCAACCAGGTAGCCGCCGGGAGCGCAGGCACCAGCTCATGCACATGGCACGCGATGCGAACCAGGTCGACGGGGGAGGTCTGCGCGGGTTCGGGAAACAGGGCTTCCAGGGCGGCCGTGCTCACTTGACCGTCCTGCAGCAGTTCGGCGGCATTCACCATGACACCCAGGGCCAGAGTGTCGGGGATCTCCAGACTCCTGAGGAAGTCGTCGGGGGTGAAGGCACAGGCCCCCTTGAACCCTTCGTTTTTTAGCGAACGCATGCCCAGTTCGACGATGTCCACACCGGCCGCGGCCATTGCGCGCAGGTAGTCCTGAATCAACCCGGCGGGGAAGTCCCAGTCGGTGTAGTAACCACCGTCGCGGAAGGTGCAATCCAGCAGAAAGCATTCGGATTCCCTCACCATGGGACAGTCCTCGACCTATGTTCTGAGCGGCGCAACCTTGGCAATACCCCATTTCCGACGCCAATCATTCGCCTCAACATTCACTCACCCGATTCGCTCGATGTCGTCTTCTCCAAGATAATCCCCGGTCTGCACCTCGATCACCTCCAGCGGTTCCTCGCCCGGGTTCTCCAGGCAATGGATCTCGTGCAGGGGGATGTAGGTCGACTGGTCTTCCCGCACATCATATACGGTTTCCCCGCGCGTGACGCGGGCGGTGCCGGCGACCACGATCCAGTGTTCGGCGCGGTGGCGGTGGCGCTGCAGGGAGAGCCGCGCGCCGGGGCGCACGTGCAGGTGTTTGACCTGGTAGCGTTCGCCGGTCTCCATGCTGCGGTAGTGGCCCCAGGGGCGGTGCACGGTGGGGTACTGGTGCACCTCGGGGCGGGACTGTTCGCGCAGGCGTTCGACCAGGGCGCGCAGTTCGGGGAGCCGGTTGCGGGGTGCGGCGAATACGGCGTCCGGAGTGGCGATCACGGCGGTCTCCTGCAGGCCGAGGGCGGCGACCAGGGTGTCGTGGCCTTCCACCAGGCTGCGGGTGCAGTCTTCCAGGACGGTATCGCCGCGGGTGTGGTTGCCCTGTGCGTCCGGGGCCTGCAGGGCGGCCAGCGCTTCCCAGGAGCCGATGTCGGTCCAGCCGGCGTCCAGCGGGGTGACGGCGGCGGCCTCGGTGGCTTCCATCACGGCGTAGTCGATGGAGCGCGCGGGGGCCTGGCGGAAGGCGTCGGGGTCGGGGCGGAGGAAGTCGAGGTCGTGCCGGGCATCGGCGATGGCGGCGCGCGCGGCGCGCGGGATGTCGGGGGCGTGGCGTTCGAGTTCGGCCAGTACGCGCGAGGCGCGGAACAGGAAGATGCCGGCGTTCCACAGGTAGTCGCCCTCTTCCAGGTATTGCCGGGCGGTGGCGGCGTCGGGTTTTTCGGTAAAGCGGGCCACGCGGGCGCCCGCATCACCCAGTGACTCGCCGCGGCGGATGTAGCCGTAGCCGGTCTCGGGGCGCTCGGGGGTGACGCCGAAGGTGACGAGGTAGCCTTCTTCGGCCAGCGGGGTCGCGCGGGCCACGGCCGCGTGGAAGTCGCGGGTGCGGGCGATGTGGTGGTCGGCGGGCAGGACCAGCAGCAGCGGGTCGCGGCCGGCGGCTTCTTCACAGGCCGCGGCCAGGGCGATGGCGGGGGCAGTATTGCGGCCCTCGGGTTCCAGCACCAGCGGCGGCAGGTCGGTGTATCCGGCGCTGCGGAGCTGTTCGGCGGCGAGGAAGCGGTGTTCGGCGCCGACGATGATCCGGGCGGGGGCGAAGCCTGGCGCGGGGTGTGGGGCTGGCCCCGGATCTGGCTCCGCAGCAGGTTCCGGGGGCATCGGCCAGGGGGCTGGCCTCCTACAACCAAACCCTGCCCGGTAGGAGGCCGGCCCTCCGGCCAATCGGGCGCCGGAGCTGGTCAGCCGGAGGGCCGGCCTCCCGCGGGGGGTGGTCGAGCCGGCGAAGGCGCTGGTTACGCGGCCGAGGGTCTGCTGCAGGAGCGTCGGGCCATCGGCCTGCGGCAGGGCCAGGAACTGCTTGGGATGCGCCTCGCGCGAGAGCGGCCACAGGCGGGTCCCGGAACCGCCGGCGAGGATCACGGGCTGGATCACGGTATCGTCCATGTCGGCATCATACCCCAGTGCGGGCCTCCGACCGCCGTATCGGGGCCGTATCGGGGCCGAATCGGGGCCAAATCGGCCAGGGGGCTGGCCTCCTACGACCCCATCCCGCCCTGTGGGCGGCCGGCCCTCCGGCCGATTGTACGTCCGGGCTGTCTCCAGGGCCGGATCGGCCAGGGGGCTGGCCTCCTACCCCCTCCCTTCCCTGTAGGAGGCCGGCCCTCCGGCCGATTGTGCGTCCGGGCTGTCTCCAGGGCCGGATCGGCCAGGGGGCTGGCCTCCTACGACCCCATCCCGCCCTGTGGGAGGCCGGCCCTCCGGTCGATCTGCCCGGTGCCAGTCTTGCCCCGTCGGCCAGGCCCCGGATACGAGCGGCTGGCGGGGTTACCGCAGCGAGCGAACCTCGATGTCCAGGTCCAGCTGGCTCCATGCCCGATCGGCGGTCAGGACCGGGAGGGCCTTGTCTCTGGCCAGCGCGAGGCACGCACGGTCGGCCATTGACAGGCCATGTCGGCGGGAGGATTCCCACAGCTGTGCGGCCAGCTCGGCCTGTTGCGCCGTGAATGGCTCGAACACCAGCCCGACATCCATGAACTCCTGCTGCATGCCCCGGACGTCCACCCCGCTCTGCAGGGATTTCTGGACAACCTCCGACCAGTTCACGGTGGACACGCAGCCGCCGTCGAGGGCACGCGCCACCCTGTCTCCGCCCGGCTCGTCATGCAAAAAGGCCAGCAGGGCGGAAGCATCCAGCACGGTGGTCATGGTTCACCATGTTCATGCCCGGCTTCGCGCCGCCGATCGTCAATGAGTTCGTCCGCAAGGCTGACGTCCCGCGGGATGTGCCTGAATCGATCACGGAGCCGTTGCTCGACGATCTCACGCCGTTCCAGCACCAGGCTCTCCCCGACCAGACGCGCGACCAGGCGGTCGCCCGGGCGCAGTTTCAGGGTATTGCGCAGTGCCGCCGGGATCACCACCCTGCCTTGTGCGCCAACCTGCACCTCGTTTTCGTTTTGTGCCACAGCTCTCATCCTCTGCCACATACAGCTCCAATATGGCACAGCAAGGCGCAACGAACCACGGCCAACCGCAGGCCCCGACATCCCGCGCCCGATCGGCCAGGGGGCTGGCCTCCTACGGTTGCACCCGGCCGTGTAGGAGGCCGGCCCTCCGGCCGATTTCACGTCCGGGCAACCACCTGCGCCCGATCGGCCAGGGGGCTGGCCTCCCACAAACCCCACCCCGGACGGGCAGGAGGCCGGCCCTCCGGCCGACCAGCCCCGGAGGTTGGCGGACGGCGGGGAGCGCGATAGGCTTTCTGGCTCAGGGAACACAAGCTGGAGAAACGCGCCATGGATGGCCGCCCTCATGCCGAGGCCCTTCGCCGGGGCCGATATTCCGAACCCGGCCGTATCTATCTGGTGACCACGGTCACGCGTGACCGCAAGCCGGTTTTTCGGGATCTGTGGGCCGCCCGCGCCCTGATCGGTACGCTGCGTTACGCGGACAGGGAGAACCACGCGGAGACCCTCGCTTTCGTGGTGATGCCCGACCATCTGCACTGGTTGATGTCGCTGGGCGAGGTGGAATCATTATCCACCGTGGTTCGAGCCATCAAGGCCGTAACGTCCAGGCGTCTGGGGCATGCGGTGTGGCAGCCGGGGTTCCATGACCGAGCATTGCGGCGAGAGGAGGAGCTGTTGCCGATCGCCCGTTATATCGCAGCCAATCCGCTGCGTGCCGGGCTGGTCCGCAATCTGGGCGATTATCCGCACTGGGACGCGATATGGCTGTAACCGCGCCCTGCAGGAGGCGAGCCCGAAATCGGCCGGAGGGCCGGCCTCCTACGGGCCGTGCCCGCCGATCCGCCGGGGCCCGCCGACCCGGCCGGGGCACCCGTAGGAGGCCAGCCCCATGGCCGATCGGGGCGTTGACCGATCCGGCGCGGGGGGGTCGCCCGAACGCAAAATCGGCCGGAGGGCCGGCCTCCTACGGGCCGTGCCCGCCGATCCGCCGGGGCCCGCCGACCCGGCCGGGGCACCCGTGGGAGGCCAGCCCTCTGGCCGATCGGGCATCGGGGTTATTCCCCGGCTTCGATGATGGCAGAGATGTGTTCGACCTGGCGGCGCAGGAGGTGGCGGTCGCCGCGGGTCTCGACGTTGAGGCGCAGCAGGGGTTCGGTGTTGGAGCCGCGCAGGTTGTAGCGCCATTCGGGGAATTCGACGCTGATGCCGTCCGTGCGGTCGATGTGGCCGGACTGTGCGTCGGTGGCGACCATCACGCGGTGGATGACGTCCATCATGTTGTCCACACGGAAGTTGATCTCGCCGCTGCAGGGGAAGCGCTCCATGCGTTCGCGCACCATCTCGCGCAGGGACTGCTCGCGCCGCCCCATCAGCTCGACCACCCGCAGCCAGGGCAGCATGCCGGAGTCGCAGTAGTAGAAGTCGCGGAAGTAGTGGTGGGCGCTCATCTCGCCGCCGTACACGGCGTTCTCGCGGCGCATGGTCTCCTTCATGAACGCGTGGCCGGCCTTGCTCTGCACCGGTACGCCGCCGGCGGCCTCGACCATCTCGATGGTGTTCCAGGTGAGGCGCGGGTCGTGCACAACCCGGTTCCCCTGCCCGCCTCCCGGCTGCGCGCGCAGGCTGGCCTCGGCCAGCAGGCCAACCATGTAGTAGCCCTCGACGAACTCGCCATGCGAGTCGAAGAAGAAGCAACGGTCGAAGTCGCCGTCCCAGGCCAGGCCGAGGTCGCCGCCGAAGGAGAGCACCGCGTCGCTGGTGTAACGGCGGTTTTCCTCCAGCATGGGGTTGGGGATGCCGTTGGGGAAGTTGCCGTCCGGCTCCGCATTCTCGCGGATCATCTCCACCGGCAGGTGGGCATCCAGTTCGTCCAGCACCGGGCCGGCCCCGCCGTTGCCGGGGTTCACCAGCAGGTTCAGCGGCGGCATCACCTCGGGTTCAACCAGGCTCAGCAGGTGGCGGATGTACGCCTCGCGGTGGTACAGCCGCCCGGTGCGCCCGCGCACCCGGGGGGTAAACCCGCCCTGCTCCGCCCGCCAGCGGATCGCCTCCAGCCCGGTGTCCGCGCTCACCGGCCGCGCGCCCTCGCGCACGATCTTGAGCCCGTTGTAGTCCATGGGGTTGTGGCTGGCGGTGACCATGATCCCCGCCCCGGCGCGGTAGTAGGCAGTGGCGAAGTACACCTCCTCGGTGCCGCACAGGCCGATATCGGCCACGTTGCAGCCGCCGGCGGAGAGCCCGTCGATGACCGCCGCCGCCAGCGCCGGGCTGGTGAGGCGCACGTCCCGCCCCACGATGGCCATCTGCGGCCCCAGCTCCTCCGCAACGGCCCGCGCGATGGTGTACGCCACCCGCTCGTTGAGCTCGTACGGGACCCGCCCGCGGATGTCGTACGCCTTGAAACAGTCCAGGTTCATGTCCCTCCTTTCGGGCCCGAGGCCGATCCCCGCAGCGAGCCGTGTCAGGAAGGCTACCGCCCGGGGCCGAAAGGTGGAAGGGCCGCGCAGGTCGGACAGCCCCGGTAGGAGGCCAGCCCCTGGCCGATCAGGCGCGGGTGCAACCGTAGGAGGCCAGCCTCTGGCCGATCGGGCGCAGGAGATCGGCCGGACGTGGAATCGGCCGGAGGGCCGGCCTTGTATGTTTACCCCCGGCAGGCCTAGAAAGGGTCTGTCGGGGTGGAGGGACGAGGCCGGCATCTGGCCTGCGGCACAGACAGTAGGAGACTTCGTCCCACCCCTCACCTGAAGCGCCGATAAGGAATCGATCGGCTCGGGACCGACGATCGATGGCAAGCCAGCGTTCGGTGAGGCCCCGACAGACGGTTTTACGCTAGCTCGGGAGGTGAACGATGGCAACATCGGTAACGGCTCAGCGGATCGGG
>NZ_KB897993.1:0-41401 GCF_000377325.1 Thioalkalivibrio sp. ALgr3
TCGGCCGCTTTTGCGCGCGCACGGCGTTGCGGCTCCCTTGTGCAGAATGACTGCACGGCGGTCGCCGCGCCTTGTTCACTCGCAAAAGCGACTCGAGCGCGAGCGTGTACATGGATCAGTGTTTCCCTTGCATCCACGGCAGCAATACTCCAGAAAGGGACATCATGGACATACAACAGCTGCTCGACTCCCGCTGGCGGCCCGAACCCTGGCTGGAGATTTCCGGTGGCCGACGGCTGGCCGCCCTGGTACTCATCCTCATCCAGATGGGTGCCGTGGTCGCCCTGGTCCTGCGCACCGGCGGTACCGCCACCGCCTACCTGAATTTCATCCTGATCCCGATCCTGGCCGGGGCCGCGATCTTCGGCCCGCGCGGCGGCGCCGCGCTGGGCCTGCTCGCCGGCCTGGCCCTGGGCCCGTTCATGCCCCTGGACACCAGCACCGGACAGATGCAGCCGCTGCTCAACTGGACCACCCGTGCAGGACTCTATGCCTTCCTCGGCGGGGTCACCGGCTGGATGTTCGCCCAGCTCCACGGGCACGCGCGGCGTCTGGTGGACCAGGCGCTTGCCAACCCGCTAACCGGCCTGCCGAACCGCCAAGCACTGGAGCGCGACCTGGCGGAGCCGGGCATCCCCCGCCCGGCATGGCTCGCGAGCCTGCGAATGGACAACTATGCGGATGCCGTCAGCGCCCTGGGGCTGGAAGCCGAACGCCGCCTGGTGCAGGCCATCGGCCAGCGGCTGCAGACCATGGCCGGGGAAACCGGCAGTCGCCTCTACCATATCCACGACGACCATTTCGCCCTGATCGTTCCGGCCAACGGCGAGGCCCCCTGCACCGAGATCACCCGTCTGGCCGTGGAGCGGCTGCAGGCCCCGTTCCTGGTTCGCGGCATCCCGGTTTATCTGGGGGCGCACGCCGGGGTCACGGCCTTTCCGACCGGGCCTCGCGAGGATCCTGCCGGTTTGCTGACCCGCGCCTGGATGGCCATGCACGAAGCGCGCACCAGCGGGCTTCCCTGCCGCATCTGGAACGCCGAGCAGGAAGAGCGCTCGCGGCGCACGGTCGAGCGTCTCGGCGAACTGCAGGAGGCACTCGGCCGCGACCAGCTGCACCTGTGGTATCAGCCCAAGACCCGCCCCGACGACGGCCGCCTCCTCGGGCTGGAAGGCCTGCTCCGCTGGGAGCACCCGCGGCTCGGCAACATCCCGCCCGACGAGTTCATGCCGCAGGCCGAACACACCGGCCTGATCCACCCGCTGACCCGCGAACTGCTGGATCGCGCGGCCGCCGACACGCTGCGCCTGCGCGAATCCGGGATCGACGTGCCGGTGAGCGTGAACGTGTCCGCCCGGAATTTCCTCGATCCCGAGTTCGCCGAGCGCGTGCTCGCAATCATCCGGGGGGCCGGTCTGTCACCCCGCGACCTGGAGCTGGAATTCACCGAGACCGCGGTCATGGCCAACCCCGAGGAGGTCATCGCCGCCCTCGACCGCCTGCAGAACGCCGGAGTCGACGTGGCGATCGACGACTTCGGCACCGGCCAGGCGTCGCTGTCCTACCTGCGCCGACTCCCGGTGCACGCCCTCAAGCTCGACCAGGCGTTCGTACGCGACATGACCCGGCGTCCGGTCGACGCACAGATCACCCGCGCCGCCATCGGTCTGGGCCATGACCTGGGGCTGCGGGTCGTGGCCGAGGGCGTCGAAGACGACCGGACCCTGCTGGAGCTGGAGCATCTGGGCTGCGATGCGGTTCAGGGCTACGGCATCGCCCGGCCAATGCCGCTGGACGACGTGATCCGCTGGACACACGCGAATTCGCCGCCGGCGCCGGCCACCTGAGGAGCCGGGGACGGGGCTTCCGGAAAACCCGGGGCGCCAGTGCGAATGTGCACATTGCCCGGCGTTTCCCTAGACTGCGCCGCATGAGCAAGGCCTGGAAGAAACTCGATCTGGAAGGTGGCGGGCTGCAGGCGGTCAACGCCCGGCTGGCCAGTACCATGCGCTCGCGGCCGGCGGCCTATGCCGCGTGGCTGCTGTTCCCCGTCGGCGGGCACCGTTTCTATCTCCACGAACCCGTCGGTGCGGTGGCGTTCATCGCCGGCAGCGCGGCCACCGCCGCCCTCGCCGTCCTGGCACCCGCACTCTGGTGGCTGCTCCCGGCGGCTCCGGTCGCCGCGCTGGCGGCCTTCGACCTGGTGTGGATCGACCGTCGCGTAACGCGCTACAACAAGGAACTGCGGATGCGGGCCTTTCTGCGCAAGGGCAACCGCCCGCCGCAGGACTATCGCGGACGCTACACCTCCGACGAGGACGCCCAGCGCGAGCTGCAGGAATATCAGGAGGTCAAGGAAGGCGAACGCCCGGGCCAGCCGGGCCCCGCCGGTGCCAACGACCGCGATCGCGATGCCGGGGGGAAACGCCGCATGCCCAGCTTCAACGAACAGGAGGCGATGCTGCGGCAGATGCGGCAGCGCCGTCAGGACGACGAGGACTGACCGGCTGCCCCGGCGCCCCCGTCGCCAACCGCCGGCTCAGTCGTCGCCGGGGCGCCATACGCCGCTGGCTTCCTGCGGCGCAGCGGGCTGCTGCTGCTTCTGGCCTTCCACATCGTCGAACACCGATTCGGTGAAGGCGGCGAGCTGCTTGAGGTAATCCTTGCGTTCATCCACCGACTCGGGCATCTGCGCCAGCAGAAAGCCGGTGATCGCACTCAGATACTGCACGGCCACCAGCGGCTGCTGGGCACGCGGGTCGGCCTCGGCCAGCACGCCCTGGACCTTCTGGATCAGTTCACCGGACAGCTGCAGGGTTTCGTCGCTCATGTAGCGGTCTCCGTTCGCGCTCTGAAGTTTTCGTAAGATTCGCGGCGGGCACCCTAAGCCATGCCCGGGCGCACGGAAAGTCCGCCCTTGCAGCGGCGGGCCTTTGGTCAGCCCTGGCGCGACCGCCAGCCCTCGTCATCGCGTTCGGGCGAGTCCTCCGCCAGCGGGGCGTCGTCCTCCACGTCGAAATCCTCGTAGGCCCGGTCGGGCGGCACCTGCCACGGCTCGGAGGGCACGATGTTGTGCTCGCCCGGCCGCGGCGCCCAGCGCTCCTCCTCCAGCCCGCGGATCAGGCCGACGATCATCACCAGCATCACCAGCGAGAACGGCAGGGCCGCGAGGATGACCGCGCTCTGCAGCACCTCCAGTCCGCCGGCCAGCAGCAGCACCGCGGTCAGCAGGCCCATGGCGCCACCCCAGGTCGCCAGGTGCACCGTGCGATGTTCGGTGGAGCCGTGCGCCAGCAGGGTGTTGATCACCACGATGCCGGCGTTCGCGGAGGTCAGCAGGTAGGTCGCGATCAGCACCGTGACCAGCAGGCTGCCGCCGATCGCGATTATCCCCGGCTCCAGGGTCTCCATGGTCAGGAAGGTCGCGCGGGTCATGTCCTCGCTGACCGCGGCGGCGATGCCGGCCATCCCCTCGGACTCGGCGTACAGTGCGGTCCCGCCCAGCAGGCCCAGCCACACGAAGGTGATCATGGTGGGCACCAGCAGCACGCCCATTACGAACTCGCGCAGGGTGCGCCCGCGCGAGATGCGCGCGATGAACAGCCCGACGAACGGCGCCCAGGCCAGCCACCAGCCCCAGTAGAAGACCGTCCAGTCGGCATGCCAGCCGTCGGTATGGTGGGCATGGGTGTACAGCGACAGCCCCATCAGGTTCTGCAGATAGGAGCCGGTGGACTGCACCACCAGCGCCAGCAGGTACTGGGTCGGCCCCCAGATCAACAGCAGCGCGAGCAGCCCTGCGCTGAGCCACATGTTGGCCTGCGAGATCCGCTGCACGCCGGACTGCAGCCCGGTCACCACCGACAGCACCGCAATCACCGTGAGTACCGCGGTAATCACCACCTCGGTGGTCGCCGAGGTGCCCATCCCGGTCAGGTGGTCCAGCCCCGACCCCAGCTGCTGGATGCCCAGGCCCAGGGTGGTGGCGATGCCGAACACCGTCGCGAGAATGGCCAGCAGGTCGACGATGTCGCCCGGCCAGCCGTGCACGTACTTGCCCAGCATCGGATGCAGGGCCGAACGCAGGGCCAGCGGCTGGCCCCGGCGAAAACCGAAATACGCCAGCATCAGCGCCAGCAGCGCGAACACCGCCCAGGCGTTGAGCCCCCAGTGGAAATAGGTCAGCACCATGGACATGTCCGCCGCCGCCGGGTCGCCGTCGCCGGCCACGAACGGATTGCCGCCATAGTGGCTGAGGGGTTCGGCCACCGCCCAGAACAGCAGGCCCACGCCCATGCCCGCGGCGAACAGCATCGCCAGCCAGGACAGGGTGGTGAACTCGGGGACCTCGTCGTCCCGTCCCAGGCGCACGTCCTTGTAACGGCCGATGCCCAGCCAGATCACCAGGACCAGGAAGAAGGCCATGGCGGCGACGTAATACCACTCCAGCAGGGGGCTGAGGAAATCGCGTGCCCCGCTGACTGCGGCATCCACCTGATCGGTGCGGTAGATCGCCAGCGCCACGATGATCAGCACGGCAACGATGGAGACGAAGGCGACACGGGGGTTCAGGCCCTTGAACGGACCGCGGGTGGCAACGTTGTACATGGATTCCCCTGGTTTCCGGATCCGATGCGGGCGGGTCAGGCGGACGACCGCCGGGGCGTGAACGACTCGCCGGCCGGGCTCGTCCCGCATCCCGGCCCTGCACGGTCGCGCGCGGCCCGAATGATCGCATGGACCCACCGCAGCTTCGCAATCGCGGCCGGGGTCAGCGTGAACGGGTAGATGTGGCCATGCCCCATGCTGCGGTTGAGGCTGTTGAGGGCATTGGTCAGCGGCAGCCAGTGATCCATCAGGGTATCGATGTCCGGGGCATGATAGGGATCGTAATCCGGTGCGTGGCTCATCGCCGACCCGGCCAGCCCCTCGGCGCCAACCTCGAGGCCATAGGCCCGCGCGGTGTCCAGGGTATCCACGATGTGCAGATAGTGCGCCCAGGTCTCCGCCCAGTCCTCCCACGGATGAGCACTGGCATAGGCACTGACGAAGCGCTCCTGCCAGTCGGCCGGCGGCCCCTCGCGATAATGCCGGCGCAGCGCGGCATCATAATCGGCGCGCTCGTCGCCGAACTGCCGGCGGAAATCCTCGTGCGCCGGGCCACCGCGCACCAGGCGTTCCCAGTAATGGTGGCCGCTCTCGTGGCGGAAATGTCCCAGAATGGTGCGATAGGGCTCGGCCATCGCCTCGCGCATGCGCTCGCGCACCGCCGGATCGGCCTCGGCGATATCCAGGGTGATGAGACCGGCGGCATGCCCGGTCACCACGCCACCCCCCTCCTGAAACGCCGGCGCGGTGGACGCCAGGAAATCGAATGCCAGGCCCGCGGGGTCATCGCGCCTGGGCGTCACCGGCAGGCCGAGCCGCAGCAGGCCATAGACCAGACGCCGCTTCTCCGCCTCCAGACGCGCCCACAGCGTCCGGTTCCCGGGAACACTCAGATCGGGGATGGTCCGGTTGAGACGGCACGCGCGGCAGAACGGATCCGGATCCGACTCCGGCACCATCCAGTTACAGATGCCGTCCACCGCATAATGCCGGCACTGCCGATAGCGCGGGCCGTCCGGCTCCCCGGCCACCTGCCACCATCCCCCCGCGACCTCGCGGCCCTGCCGGTCGGTGCCCGTCCCGACCGGGGCCAGGGCCGCCACCCGCATGCGGTCGGGCAGAAAACCCAGGCGGTGGCCGCAGCGGGTGCAGCGGGTATTGTCGAAATGAACCGCAAGGCCACAGGCCTCGCACTCGAACAACTGCATGGATCTTCCCCGCCGTTCCCGGTCTGCCGGTACCGCTCCAGAGTACGCCCTCCGGCGCCCCGCGTCAGGGCCCCTCGAGCAGTGTCCGCACCCGCTCAAGGGTTCGTGGATGCTCGAGGATGCCCGCATGCGTGGCATCCACCCCGTAGAGACTCGCGGCCGCCGCCTGGGCCTCCGGCCGCAACATGCTCTCGAGGCTCACCACACCGTCGGTGAGCTCGCGGCTGCGCCCGCTGTCGCGGCGATGCGCAAACAGCAGATGGGTCTCGGCCGGGATCCCGGCCGAGCCGGCGAACAGCCCTTCCAGAAATTCGCTGCCCGGCGCCATGTCACGCCAGACCGGCACCACGACCGGCGCATGCGCGACCCCGGTCGCGGCCATCCGGTGGCCACCCCAGGGCGTGGCCAGGGTCACCAGGCGCGGAACCCGGGCAGGCGCGCCGCGGCGCTCACGCTCCAGCAGGAAGCCGCGCGCCACCAGACCGCCCATGCTGTGCGCCACCACCTGATACCGTTCCAGGCCATAGCGCAGCTCCAGCTCTTCCATCACCTGCGCCAGGTGCACCGCGGCCGCTTCCAGCGGGACACCCGACGGGTAGTAATATGCCCAGGGCTGGAAACGGCGGGTATCCAGATCCTCCACCAGCGCCTCGAAGGAGACGGGCGAACCGTTCATGCCGTGGATGAACAGCACCGGCTCGCGCGCGGGGTCGTAGGGACCATCGAGGAAATACACCCCGGCGTAGCCATCGCGGACGAAATCCAGCGGCCGCCACTGACTGGCGGCGGCAATCGCCGGATCGAATCGCGGGTCCGCCAGCGTGGTGACAAGACCGAAGGCCGTAACCCGCCCGAGGCTGGGCAGCGAATCATCCTCGTGTGCCGCCCGTTCCGCCGCCGCGCCCGGGAACGTCAGTCCGCCCTCGTCGAACGCCCCGTCGATTCGCCTCGCGGGGTCGTCGACCCGGATGCGCTGGTCCAGGTAGCGCTCGCCCGCGCCGCAATCGAGCGTTGCACCGCGCTCCCAGGCATGGGCGGCCCCCGGCACGGCGCCCGCATCGCGGCCATCCTGCCAGTAACCCAGCACCGACCACACGCCCGGTTCGAGGGCAAAGAACCACTGCCCGCCGGACCCGGTGAGCACGTGATCCACTACCTCCGGCGGCAATCCCTCACCGCGCTCGCGCACCGCCAGCACCACGTAGGCCCCGTCGTCCGAATCCTTGCCAGCCTCTCCGGCCCCGGCGATGTGGCCCTCCAGTACGCAGGCCCCCTGCATCGCGGCAAACTGGCCGCGCGCCTCCAGCAGGGTGCAGCCGGTCCCGGCCACCGCCACGGCCAGCAGCACCGGCATCCACGCAAGCCGCCACATCAGCCGGCGGAACACGTCACGCACCCCTGCCCGCTCATCCATGGTTTCATCCTCCGGCCCGGCCTCCGGCGGCCCCCGACACTTCCATTCCGGGCATGTTCCCGCGCCGCGCGCCGCCCGTCCAGCCCGCACCATCCATGTGCATTCTGCACCACAAAAGAGCAGACAGGATTGTCCCGGGTACCAGGTTATGCCTTAATGCGCGCCCATGATTCACACAGGAAGACACTCATGAACGGAAGTCTCGACGAGAAACTCGAGCCGATCTATCAGGAAGTCCTGCACCGCAACCCGGGCGAGACGGAGTTTCACCAGTCCGTGCACGGGGTGCTGCAGACCCTGGGCCCGGTTCTGGTCAAGTACCCGGAATTCGCCGACCTGAAGATCATCCAGCGCGTCTGCGAACCGGAACGCCAGATCATCTTCCGCGTGCCCTGGCAGGACGATCGCGGCGAACTCCAGATCAACCGTGCCTTCCGCGTGCAGTTCAACAGCGCGCTGGGGCCGTACAAGGGCGGCATCCGCTTCCATCCATCGGTGTATCTGGGGATCGTCAAGTTTCTCGGCTTCTCCCAGGTCTTCAAGAATGCGCTTACCGGGCTGCCGATCGGCGGCGGCAAGGGCGGCAGCGACTTCGATCCCAAGGGCCGCTCCGACGGCGAGATCATGCGCTTCTGCCAGAGCCTGATCACCGAGATGTATCGCTACCTCGGCGAATACACCGACGTCCCCGCCGGCGACATCGGTGTCAGCCAGCGCGAGGTCGGCTACATGTTCGGGCAGTACAAGCGCCTGACCAATCGCTTCGAGTCGGGTGTGTTCACCGGCAAGGGTCTGGACTGGGGCGGCAGCCGCGCGCGCACCGAGGCCACCGGCTACGGCGCGGTGTTCTTCACCCAGGAGATGCTGAAGGCCCGCAACGATTCCCTCGAAGGCAAGCGGGTGGTGATCTCCGGCGCCGGCAACGTGGCGATCTTCGCCACGCAGAAGGCACAGCAGCTGGGTGCGAAGGTCATCGCCTGCTCGGACTCGCGTGGCGTGATCCTCGACGAGGACGGCCTGGATCTGGACCTGCTGCGCCAGATCAAGGAGCGTGAACGCGGCCCGGTCTCGGACTACGCCGAACGCAAGCCGAGCGCGAAATACCGCGAAAACGGCTGCATCTGGGAGATCCCCTGCGAGGTCGCCCTGCCCTGCGCCACGCAGAACGAACTGACCGGCAAGGACGCGAAGGCGCTGGTCGAAAACGGCTGCATCGCGGTCGCCGAAGGCGCCAACATGCCGGTGACCCCGGAGGGCATTCAGACCTTCCGCGAGGCGGGCATCGCGTTCGGTCCGGGCAAGGCCGCCAACGCCGGCGGCGTGGCCACCAGCGCGCTGGAAATGCAGCAGAACGCCAGCCGCGACTCCTGGACCTTCGAACACACCGAAGCACGCCTGCAGGAGATCATGGCGAACATCCACCAGACGTGCTTCGAGACGGCCGAAGAATACGGCTCACCGGGCAATTACTCGGTCGGCGCCAACATCGCCGGCTTCGTCAAGGTCGCCCGCGCCATGGAGGCCATGGGCCACATCTGAGGTCCCGGGCCCGGCGCTCCATGCGCCGGGCCCTCATGCCAGCATCATTCCCAGCAGAAAGATCCCGACGGTGAGCAGCAGCGTGCCCGCGGCCAGCACCGTTCCCAGGATCGCGAAGGTCTTCCGGCGCTCCCGCTGCAGCAACCCGCCGATCCCGAGACCGAGCCCCACCAGCAGCCCGCCCATCAGCAGAAACATGAACATGCCGATCAGCATGGCCTCTGCGGATTCCTCGTCCAGACCGCCCGGGGTCGACAGTTCCAGCATGCCGGCCACGACCAGCAGCAGGAACATCAGCACCGCGCAGGTGGCACTGACCACAAACGAGCCGATGCCCGGGCCCGATTGCCTCTGCTCGGGCATCGGCCGTTGTGCGGGCGCAGCGGGGGTACGCCATCCGTTCTGTTCCATGAGCAACCCTTCCGTAGGTGTCCGTGGGTAAATCGCACACTGCCACCGTGGCAGTCCGGCCAGATTAAGCGAAACCGCGTCCCGGCGCATGTCCGCGATTGCAACCCCGTCCATGCGGTTTCAGGATGACAGATCCAGTCAGAAAGACGGAGGCATGCGCGATGCAGACAGCTTTCCCGAACAAGCGCCCCACGGCCCGCCGCGCCGGTGCGGGCGGCCTGGCCGTGGCTCTGCTCTCGGCCAGCACGGCTGCCGGCGCCGGGGTCGCGGTCAGCGACGAAACCGTGGCCTCCGGGCTCACCACCGATGCCACCGAGCTGGACGTGGTGCGCGTGGTCGAAGGGCTGGAACACGCCTGGGCCGTGGACTGGCTGCCCGACGGGCGCAAGCTCATCACCGAACGCCCCGGCCGGCTGTGGCTGATCGACGGGGACGAGGCCACCGAGATCGGCAATCTGCCCGCCATCGAGGCTGAAGCGACTCAGAGGACCGCCCCCGAGGGCGGCAGCCAGGGCGGCCTGCTGGATGTCGCGGTGCATCCGCATTACGCCGACAACGGCTGGATCTACTTCACCTATTCCAGTCCCGGGGACACCGACAGCGTGGTCGGCGACGCCGACTACGGCACCGGGACCGCGCTGGCGCGGGCCCGCCTGAGCGACGACGGCACCGAGCTCGAGGACCGCGAGACCCTGTACGCGCAGACCCCGCGCTACGACCCCGGACGGCACTACGGCTCGCGCATCCTGTTCCCCGGCGACGGCACGGTCATCTTCAGCATCGGGGACCGCGGCCTGCGCCATCCCTCGCAGAACGTGCGCGACCCGGGCGGCGCCATGATCCGCCTGACCGAGGACGGCCGGGTCCCCGACGACAACCCGTTCGCGGATGCGGCCGATCCGGCCGGCCCGCTGCCGGAGATCTACTCCTTCGGTCATCGCAATAACCAGGGCATGGTCCGCCACCCGGAGACCGGCGAGCTGTGGACTACCGAACACGGTCCGTCCGGCGGTGACCTGCTGCATCGCCTGGAGGCCGGGGCCAATTACGGCTGGCCGCAGGTCGCCTTCGGCGACGAATATTCCACCGGCGAGGCGGTCGGGATCGGACGTCAGGCCCCCGGGGTCAACGAGCCGATCTTCTACTGGGAAGACTCGTTCGCTCCGTCCGGCCTGACCGTTTACCAGGGCGGACCGGTGAGGGCCTGGGAAGATGACCTGTTCGCCGGCTCGCTGGTGCGCGGCCAGCTGTGGCGTCTGCGGGTGGACGGCGACGAGGTGATCGAGGACGAGATCATCCTCGACGGCACCCCGGGACGCATCCGCGACGTGGCCATGGGGCCGGATGGCCATCTGTACGTGATCACTGACCACGGCGACAGCGGCCTGTACCGCCTGGACCCGGCGGACTAGCCGACAACCGGCCCGGACGCAGAAAGGCCCGCACATGGCGGGCCTTCGTGTCATCCCTGTGAAGTGGAGTCGGGACGAACCGGGGCGGCTCAGGCCGCCTCGGCGTGCTTGACGAAGCGCAGGGCCCCGCCCTCCATGTCCACGCGGATGGTGTCGCCGGAGACGAACTCGCCGGACAGCAGCTGCTGCGCCAGCGGGTTCTCCAGCTGGGTCTGGATCGCCCGCTTCAGCGGCCGCGCCCCGTATACCGGGTCGAAGCCCGCCTCGCCGAGGTGATCCAGTGCCGCGTCCGAGACCTCCAGCCCCAGTTCGCGCTCCTCCAGGCGTTCGCGCAGATAGCGCAGCTGGATCTCGGTGATCGCACGGATCTGCTCGCGCTCCAGCGGGTGGAAGACCACCACGTCGTCCACGCGGTTGATGAACTCGGGGCGGAAGTGCTGCCCGACGATCTCCATCACCGCGCCCTTCATGCGATCGTAGTTGTCCTCGCCGGCCATCTCCTGGATCTGCTGCGAGCCCAGGTTGGAGGTCATCACGATCACCGTGTTGCGGAAGTCCACGGTACGCCCGTGACCGTCGGTCAGGCGGCCGTCATCCAGCACCTGCAGCAGCACGTTGAACACGTCCGGATGCGCCTTCTCGACCTCGTCCAGCAGGATCACGGAGTACGGCTTGCGGCGCACGGCCTCGGTCAGATAGCCGCCCTCCTCGTAACCGACGTAGCCCGGGGGCGCCCCGATCAGCCGCGCCACGGAATGCTTCTCCATGAACTCCGACATGTCGATGCGCACCATGGCCTCCTCGGTGTCGAACAGGAAGCCGGCCAGCGACTTGGTCAGCTCGGTCTTGCCGACGCCGGTGGGGCCGAGGAACAGGAACGAGCCGTTCGGACGGTTGGGATCCGCCAGCCCGGCGCGTGAACGGCGGATGGCGTTGGCCACCGCGGTCACCGCCTCGTTCTGGCCGACCACGCGCTCGCCGATGGCCTCTTCCATGCGCAGCAGCTTGTCCTTCTCGCCCTCCAGCATCTTGGCCACCGGGATCCCGGTCCAGCGCGAGACGACCTCGGCGACCTCCTCGTCGGTCACCTTGTTGCGCAGCAGCTGGGTCTCCTGGCTCTCCATCTCGTGGGCCATGGCCAGGGACTTCTCCAGATCCGGGATCTTCCCGTACTGCAGCTCGGACATGCGCGACAGGTCACCGGCACGGCGCGCGGTCTCCAGCTCCTGGCGCGCGCGTTCCAGTTCTTCCTTGAGCTGCGCGGCGCCGGAAACCGAGGCCTTCTCGGACTTCCACACCTCTTCCAGGTCGGAGTACTCGCGCTCCAGGCGCTCGATCTCCTCCTCCAGCGTGCCCAGGCGCTTCTTCGAGGCCTCGTCGGATTCCTTGTTCAGCGCCTCGCGCTCGATCTTCAGCTGAATCAGCCGCCGCTCCAGCCGGTCCATGGACTCGGGCTTGGAGTCGATCTCCATCTTGATCCGGCTGGCCGCCTCGTCGATCAGGTCGATCGCCTTGTCCGGCAACTGCCTGTCGGTGATGTAGCGCTGCGACAGCTGCGCGGCGGCGACGATCGCCGGGTCGGTGATCTCGATCCCGTGATGCACCTCGTAGCGCTCCTTCAGCCCGCGCAGGATCGCAATGGTGTCCTCCTGGGTCGGCTCGTCCACCAGCACCTTCTGGAAGCGGCGCTCCAGCGCGGCGTCCTTCTCGATGTTCTCGCGGTATTCGTTGAGCGTGGTCGCACCGATGCAGTGCAGCTCGCCGCGCGCCAGCGCCGGCTTGAGCATGTTGCCGGCATCCATCGCGCCCTCGGCCTTGCCGGCGCCCACCAGGGTGTGGATCTCGTCAATGAACAGGATCACGCGACCCTCTTCCTGCGAGATCTCGTTGAGCACCGACTTCAGGCGCTCCTCGAAATCGCCGCGATACTTGGCCCCGGCCAGCAGCGAGCCCATGTCCAGCGCCAGCACGCGCTTGTCCTTGAGCCCCTCGGGCACCTCGCCGTTGACGATGCGCTGGGCCAGGCCCTCGACGATCGCGGTCTTGCCGACCCCGGGCTCGCCGATCAGCACCGGGTTGTTCTTGGTTCGCCGCTGCAGCACCTGCACCGAGCGACGGATCTCCTCGTCACGCCCGATCACCGGATCCAGCTTGCCCTGCTCCGCACGTTCGGTCAGGTCGGTGGTGTATTTCTCCAGCGCCTGCCGGTTCTCCTCGGCATTGGGGTCGTCCACCTGGGCGCCGCCGCGGATCTGGTCCACCGCGTCCTCGAGGCTGTCCTTGTTGGCCCCGGCATTGCGCAGCATCTCGCCCACGCCGGCCTTCTCGTCGATGGCGGCGAGGAGAAACAGCTCGCTGGGGATGTACTGGTCCTTACGCTCCTGGGCCAGCTTGTCACACACGTTGAGCATGCGCCCCAGGTCGCTGGACACGTGCACGTCGCCGGCGGCACCCTCTACCTTCGGCATGCGATCCAGCGCCTCGCCCAGCGCGGAGCGCAGCTGGCGCACGTTGACCCCGGCACGGTCGAGCACGTGGCGGGTGGTGCCGCCCTCCTGATCCAGCATGGCCAGCAGCAGGTGGGCGGGTTCGATGAACTGATGATCCCGGCCCACCGCCAGCGACTGGGCGTCGGAGATCGCGCTCTGGAATTTGGTCGTCAGGCGATCCATTCGCATTGGATTGATCCTCGCTTCGAAATTGGCAACTGACCTGAACCATGGGGCCACGCATACCCGGGTTCAAGTCCGCGGCCACAAATTCCCGTTTCCGTGCGCGTTCTCGGGTCCACCTGCGGCGCGCGGGAAGCCCCCGCCCTTACCGGCGCTTTCGGCAGGCCGGCCCCGCGGCTGTTAAATTGTTGAGTACAACACTAGGAGATAAGCGCTCGTCATGCCCTATTCGGAACAGCAGATCACGTCCCTGCATCGCTGGTCGGACAAGACCTTCAGCTTCACCACCACGCGGCCGGAAGGCTTCGAATTCCGCAACGGCCAGTTCGTCACCCTCGGCCTGCGCCCCGAGGGCAAGCTGATCCCGCGCGCCTATTCGATCGTGTCGGACCCGTCCAGCGAGGAACTCGAGTTCCTCAGCATCCACGTGCCCGACGGTGACCTGACCAGCCGCCTCGCCCATGTCGAACCGGGCGACTCGATCTGGATCAACAACAAGGTCACCGGCTCGCTGACGGTGGACTACGTGCAGCCCGGGCGGCATCTGTACATGCTGGCCACCGGCACCGGCATCGCGCCGTTCGTCTCCCTGGTCCGCAGCGACGAGGTGTTCGAACATTTCGAACGGGTCATCCTGGTGCACAGCGTCCGGACCGTGGAGGAACTGGCCTATCGCGAGGAACTGGAAGCGAAGATCAGCGATCGTTTCCGGTATATGCCCACCGTGACCCGCGAGGATCACGACTTCGCCTGCCCGGTGGCGCAGCAGCCGTTCGACAACAACCAGCGCGGCGCCGAGCTGTTCCGCTCGGGCGAGCTGTTCCGGGCGCTGGATCTGCCGCCGGCGGATCCGGAGCAGGATCGCGTGATGCTGTGCGGCAACCCGGCGATGAACCGCGAGATGAGCCAGTGGCTGGAGGAACACGGCTGGGTGCAGACCAGCTACAAGGGGACCGGCACCTACACCGTGGAGCAGGCCTTCGTCACCACCATGGACGACGCCGACGACTGACGCTCCCGCATCACCCCCCCAGCAGGATCCAGCGCGCCTCGTTGAGGCGTTGCAGGGTGGCCGTGTCACCGCCCCGGTCGGGGTGGTGGCGCTGGGCCAGGCGGCGGTAGCGGGACTGGATCTCCGCGTCCTCCACCGGATCCGCCAGCTCCAGCACCGCCAGCGCCGTAGCCCGGCGGTCGCCACCGCCCATCCGCCGCCAGAAGCCGTCCAGCAAGGCCTGCACCGCGGCCGCATCCATCTGATCCAGAGTGCTCAGGTCGAGGTAATAGGCCCGCAAAGGGTCCTCGCGCACCGGGGCCGCGGAGACCGTGCCGGCGGTTGCCGCGGCCCCGGCCCCGTCCATGGCCCGCGCCTGAATGCCGATATCCAGGCAGTGGATGCGCAGCCATTCGCCCTCGGCCGCCAGCCGGTCGCGCAGGCGATAGAGGCAGTGAAACAGCAGGAAATGGGTGCGGAACAGCCCCAGCGGCTCGCGCAGGTCGGCCCCGGCGAAAGGCACCACGCCGGCGTCGCGCAGGCGGGCGATCAGGGCGTGCTCGGTCTGTCCCGCGGCCTGCGCGCGCACGCCCTGCTCCACCGCCGCCAGCAGTCCCGGATCGACCTCGGTATCGACCCCGGTACGCGCATCCGCGGCGACATCGACGACGGGGTTCACGAGGCGTCCGGCGTGTCGCCGTCGATGTAGTACCAGTGGCCATCGATGCGCCGGAAGCGGCTGCGTTCGTGCAGCCGCATGCCCTGGCCGTGCAGCCGCGCGCGGGCAACGAATTCGACCACCCCGGTGGTGTGCTCGCGGCCGCCGGCCTCGGTGCCGCGTACGTTCAGGCCCAGCCAGCGCCGGTCCGGATCCAGCTCCAGCGAGGCCGGGCGGGTCTGCGGATCCCAGGTCGCCAGGATGTAGGCCTCGTTATGCTCGGTGTAGGCGGTGTAACGCGAGCGCATCAGTGCCTCGGCGGTCTCCGCCGGGGCGCTGCCGTCGATGCGCGGCCCGCAGCACCGCTCACGCGGCTGACCGGACCCGCAGGGGCAATTCACGCTGTCCGGTTTCGGCTTGCGGCTCCCCATCTCGATCCCCCGAGAAAAAATGATCAGGACGCGGGAAATCCCCCCACGCCAGTGCAGGGAGTAGCGTAACCCCCAGCCACACCGGAGTGAACCGCATGGACGATATCCTGATCCTCGGCTGCGGAGACCTGGGCACCGGGCTGGGCCGTCGGCTGCACGACGCCGGGCACCGGGTCTGGGGCCTGCGGCGCCATCCCGAACACCTGCCCGAATGGATCCGGCCCCTTCAGGGCGACCTGACGGACCCCGACGGCCTGCCGGAGCTGCCGCGAACGGCACGGGCGGTGTATTTCATCACCACGCCCGACCGGATGGACGACACGGGTTACCGTCGCGCCTATGTCGATGCGCTGCACCATGCGCTGGGCGCCCTGGAGCGCCAGGGCCTGCAGCCGGAACGCGTGATCTTCGTGTCGTCCACCGGCGTCTACGGCGTCGATGACGGCAGCCGGGTCGACGAAGACACCCCCGCCCTGCCACAACGCTTCTCCGGCCGCCGCCTGCTGGAGGCCGAACGCCTGCTGGAGGCCTCGCCGTACCGTGGCATCCGCCTGCGCCTGGGCGGGATCTACGGACCGGGGCGCGAACGCATGCTGGATCTGGCGCGCGCCGGCCAACTGGGCGATGACGAACCGCCGACCTGGACCAACCGCATCCACCGCGATGATGCGGTCGGCATCCTGCACCACCTGTTCACGCTGGCCGATCCCGATCCGGTCTATCTCGGCGTGGATACCGAACCGGCCCTGAAAAGCGAAGTGCTGCACTGGCTCGCCGCGCGCCTGGGTACCCTGCCGGCAGATGCGGCGGTCCACCGCGTGGATGCCCGCGACGGGGCCCGCGGCCGGCGCTGCGACAGCCGGCGCCTGCAGGACTCCGGCTACCGCTTCCGCTATCCCGACTACCGGGCCGGCTTCGCCCCGCTGCTGCCCTGAAGCATACGCCCGCCGCACACACGAAAAAGGCCCCGCCCGGCAGAACCGGAGGGGCCCGGAGAGACCCGGCCCGGGGAGGCAGAACCCCGGGACCGGTGGTCGGAACCCGGAGGTTCAGACCTTGGTGTAGCGCAGGTACGAGCGGATCTCGTCGAAGCCCTGCGGGAACTTCTTCTGCGCTTCTTCGTTGCTGACCGTCGGCGGGATGATCACCTGGTCACCCGGGGTCCAGTCGGCCGGCGTCGCGATGCCGTGCTTGTCGGCGGTCTGCAGGCCGTCGATGGCGCGCAGGATCTCGTCGAAGTTGCGGCCCAGCGACATCGGGTAGGTCATCATCAGACGGATCTTCTTGTTCGGATCGATGATGTAGACCGAACGCACCGCCGCGGTGTCGCTCTCGCCGGGGTGGATCATCTCGTAGAGTTCCGAGATCTTCTTGTCGGCGTCGGCGACGATCGGGAATTCGAGGGTCGTGTTCTGCGTGTCGTTCACGTCCTCGATCCACTTGTTGTGCTCTTCCACCGTATCGGTGGACAGGCCCAGCGGCTTCACGTTGCGGTCCGCGAACTGCTTCGCGAGCTGCGCGGTGCGACCCATCTCGGTGGTGCACACCGGGGTGAAGTCGGCCGGGTGGCTGAAGAAGAAGCACCAGGAATCGCCGATCCACTCGTGGAAGTCGATCTTGCCGGAGGTGGTGTCGACCTGGAAGTTCGGTGCGGTATCGCCCAGACGAAGCGTCATATCGCTATCTCCTTTGCTTGTTTCCGTTCATTCGGTTGGTGGCAGATGATCGTTATCGATCATGTGCATCACTATATCGGCGAATTCTTATGATGTGAATTCTATTATATCAATCACACCGATCGCCTGATCCTATGATTCGCCCTGGATCCATTTCCATGGCCACTTCATGGTAGACCATTGGTGTCGCCACCTCGCCCGAAGTTCCCGCCGGACAGTGACCCGGTCCACAAACCGTACGACTCAGACCGGATCCCGCCGCCAGATCAGGATCTGGTTGTTCACCGGCATGTCCACCACCGCCTGCCGGGTCAAGCCGCAGTCGCTCGCCAGCGCGTCCAGGTCGGCGCGATCGCGCACCCCCATCCCCGGGTCCTGCTGGCGCAGGGAACGGTCGAAGCGCGCATTGGATTCGGCCGTGTGCTCCCCGTCATGCGCGAACGGCCCGTACAGCGCAAACAGCCCGTCCGGTTCCAGGACCCCGGCGACCCCGGCGAACAGCGCCTCCACCCCCGGCCAGTGCAGGATGTGGACGGTGTTCGCGCTGTAGACGTAACGAAACGGACCGTCCGGCCAGGGATCAGCGGCGACGTCGAGGGCGCGCGGCGGCTGCAGGTTGGGCGCCGCCGCCTCGCGCCGCCACGCCTCGATCCCCGGCAGGTGTTCGACGACATCGGTGGGCAGCCACTGCAGATGTCCCAGGCGCGGCGCCATGAAAGCCGCATGCTGCCCGGTCCCCGCCCCCAGCTCCAGCAGGGCACCCGGACGGACGAACCACCGTTCCAGAACCTCCAGGATCGGCTCGCGGTTCTGTTCGGCCGCCGGTGCATACGGGCGCTGAGGCACTTCCATGGGATTCTCCGGATCTGCAGTGTGCGGATTCCGGCCCAGCATAAGCGACGCCCGAAGCGACCAGGTGCAAGACCGCACGTTCAGCGGGTCCGCGATGGACCCCGCAGGTGCGGGACTGCCATGATCCGTATTCAGGTCCCTTTTACGGAGAGCCCCCATGTCCCGCTACCCGCATCGTCCCGCCCGCTCCCGGATCTTTGCATGGGCCACCGCCCTGGGGCTGCTCCTCGGCGCCGTGGCCGCCACCTCCCACGCCGACGCACGCGAGCCGGCCAGCGACCCGGACACCCTCCTGCCGGTGGAGCTGGCCACCGTGGGGGTGGACTCGCACAGCGGCCTGCCCATTGCCCTGCTGCGCGACCCCGAATCCGCCGAGGTCGTGCCCATCGTCATCGGCACCGACCAGGCCCGCGCCATCCTCCTGGCCATGCAGGATGTCGACGTACCGCGGCCCATGACCCACGACCTGATGGTCGACCTGCTGCGCGAACTCGACGCGGAGCTGGAACGGGTCATCGTGGACGGGCTGGAAGACGGCACCTATCTTGGCATGCTGGAGCTGCGTGTCCCCGGCGAGGGGGCACCGCGGCGGATCGATGCCCGGCCCAGCGACGCCCTCGCGCTGGCAGTGCGCACCGGCGCGCCCATCGCGGTGGCACCGGAAATCCTCGAGGCCGACGTCCCCTTCGATTTCCAGCCCCCCGGTGACGACGAGATCGTCACCGCGCTGGGCATCACCGTGATCGAGGCCCGTGCGGATCTGCGCGAGGCCCTGGGCCTGCCGGACGAGCCCGGCGTCCTCGTCAGCCGTGCCGAGGGAGCCGCCGCCGAGGCCGGCCTGGAGCAGGGCGCGCTGATCCTGGAAGTCAACGGACGCAGCCCGGAAACCCCGATCGACTTCCTCGAGGCCGTGGGAACCACCCCGGACGACGAAGAAGCCGAATTGCGCTTCTGGCTGGACGGCGAGACCCGCACCATCACGCTGCCCACCGACGTCCCGGTGCTGCCGGACGACGAAGACGCGATTCAGGCCTGAACGCGCGCCGCCGGGTCCCTCCGCGGGCGCTTCAGCGCATGTGCCGGCGCAGCCAGTCGATGCTGGCCATGGTTGCCGGGTCGTGCGGACCCGGCTCGCCGGCCGGGTCCAGATCCGCCAGCACCCGGCCGGCCAGCTGCTTGCCCAGCTCCACGCCCCACTGATCGAAGGCGTTGATCTCCCACAGGCTCGCAAGCACGTAGATCTTGTGCTCGAACAGGGCGATCAGCGCCCCCAGGCGCTCCGGATCCAGGTCTTCCAGCAGGATCAGCGTGCTCGGACGGTCCCCGGGGAAACTGCGATGCGGCGCCAGCGCCTCGATCTCGGCCGCATCGCGACCGGCGGCGGCCATCTCCGCCCGGGCCTCGTCCTCGCTGCGCCCCAGGGCGAGCGCCTCGGCCTGGGCCACCAGATTGGCCAGCAGCATCGGGTGCTGTTGCGGCAGGTCGTGTTCGGCGCGCGCAACGCCGATGAATTCCGCCGGCACCCGCCGCGTACCCTGATGCAGCAGCTGATAGAACGCATGCTGCCCGTCGGTGCCCACCGCGCCCCAGACCAGCGCCCCGGTATCCCCCTCCACCGGCGTGCCGTCCAGCCGCACCCGCTTGCCCAGGCTTTCCATCTCCGCCTGCTGCAGATACGGCGGCATGAAGTACAGCCGCTCGTCGTAGGGCAGCACCGCGCGCGACTCCGCACCCTGGGTATCCTGATTCCACAGGTCCACCAGCGCCATGCGCACCGCCGCGTTGTCCTCCAGCGTCGCGGTGCGCACGTGTTCGTCCATCGCATGGGCTCCGGCCAGGAACCGGCGGAAACCGTCCATGCCCAGCATCAGCGCCACCGGCAGGCCAATCGCCGACCACACCGAATAGCGACCGCCGACCCAGTCCCAGAAACCGAACATGCGCTCGGGGGCGATCCCGAATTCGGCAACCCGCTCGCGCGCGGTGGACACCGCCACGAAATGGGCCGCGACCGCGGACTCGTCACCACCGGCATGGCGCACCAGCCAGTCCCGCGCGGCCCGGGCATTGGTCAGGGTTTCCTGGGTGGTGAAGGTCTTGGAGGCCACTACGAACAGAGTCGTCTCCGGATCCACCTGACGCAGCACCTGCCACAGGGCCTCGCCATCAATGTTGGAAACGAAGTGCATCTCCGGCGGACTCCCATCGGCGGTCGCGCGTGCATGCTCGGCAAGCGCCCGGCAAACCATCCGCGGCCCCAGATCGGAGCCGCCGATCCCGATGTTCACCACCGTGTCGATCGCCCGCCCGGTGAACCCCCGGTGGGTCCCGTCCTGCACCTCCCGCACGAAGGCCTCCACCCGGTCCAGGACCGCATGCACTGCCGGCACCACGTCTTCGCCGTCCAGCTCGCAGCGAGCCTCGCGGGGCAGGCGCAACGCGGTGTGCAGCGCGGCCCGCCCCTCGGTCACGTTGACCCGCTCGCCGCCGAACAGCCGCTCCAGCGCCGAAGGGATATCGGCGGCCCGCGCCGCCGCGAACAGCGCCTCCCAGGCATCGGCATCGAGCCGCTGGCGCGTCCAGTCCAGGCGCAGGCCGGCCACCTCGCGGACATCACGCTCCACCCGTTCCGGCTCGCGCGCCAGCAGTTCGCGCAGGTGCTCCTGCTCCAGGCGCCGGGCTTCGTTCTGCAGGGCTTCGCGCGCGGCGATTCGATCGGAACGGTTCATGCACTTAACTCGCGTCGTGGATACGGGTCCAGCATAATCCGCGACCCGGCGCCCGTCAGCCTGCGCGGCCGTGAACCGCCTGCGACTGCGTTACACTGGACATCCCGTCACGGAGAAGCCGTCATGCGCATCCTCTTTGCCACCAGCGAGGTCTACGGTCTGGTCAAGACCGGTGGCCTCGCCGATGTCAGCGCCAGCCTGCCCGTTGCCCTGCGGCGCCGGCGACAGGACGCGCGCCTGATCCTGCCGGCCTACCCAGAGGCGGTGCAGCGCCTGCGCCGGCCGGTCACCCACCCGGGCCCGGAAGACGCCCCGTGGCAACTGATCGAAGGCCACCTGCCGGGCACGCGCATGCCGGTCTACCTGGTCGACTGGCCGGAGTATTTCCAGCGCGCCGGCAACCCCTACACCGCCTCCAACGGTCAGGACTGGCCGGACAACGCACAGCGCTTCGCCGGCTTCGCCCGGGCCGTGGCCCGGGTGGCCGCCGACGACGCCGGACTCGACTGGGCACCGGAGATCGTCCACGGCAATGACTGGCAATGCGGCCTGCTCCCGATCTACCTGCGCGAGGCCTGCGGAACGGGGAGCTGCCCGGCGTCGGTGTTCACCATCCACAACCTGGCCTACCAGGGCCTGTTCCCTGCCGAAACCGCGACCGCGCTGGGGCTGCCCGCCGAGCTCTGGCACCCGGACGGCGTCGAGTTCCACCAGCAGCTGTCCTTCATGAAGGCCGGGCTGATGTTCAGCGACGCCATCACCACCGTCTCGCCCACCTATGCCCGCGAGATCCAACAACCGGAACACGGCATGGGCCTGGACGGCGTGCTGCGCGCGCGGGCCAACGTGTTCCACGGCATCCTCAACGGCGTCGACTACCGCGCCTGGGACCCCGCCCGCGACCCGCACATCGCCGCCGCCTACGGGCCCGACGACCTCTCCGGCAAGGCCACCTGCAAGGCCGCCCTGCAGCGTCGCCTGGGACTGGCCGAAGACCCGGACATCCCGCTGCTGGGTCACGTCGGGCGCATGGTCGAGCAGAAGGGCATGGACCTGCTGCTGGCGGTGGCCGCCCCGCTGGCCGAGGCCGGGCGCATTCAGCTGGCGCTGGTCGGCTCCGGGCAGACCGATCTGGAGCACGCCGCGGGCGCCCTGTCGCGGGCCCACCCGGGTCGGGTGGGTGTCCACATCGGCTACGACGAACCGCTGGCCCATCAGATCGAGGCCGGTGCCGACCTGTTCGCGATGCCGTCGCGCTTCGAGCCCTGCGGGCTCAACCAGCTCTACAGCCTGCGCTATGGCACCCCGCCGGTGGTGCATGCCACCGGCGGCCTGGCCGATACCGTGGTCGACGCCACCCCCGAAGCCCTGGCGGACGGCCGCGCCACCGGTTTCAGCTTCACTCCGGACAGCATCCCGGCGCTCGGCGACGCCCTGGAGCGGGCCCTGGCGCTTTACCATGCCCGCGCCGACGGCCGCTGGGAACAGCTGATGCGCACCGGGATGCAGCAGAACTTCGACTGGCAGGTCGCCGCCGGGGCCTATCTCGAACTCTATCGCGAACACCGCCCCCGGGCGCGCGCGGGCGCATCTGCGCTATAATCGCCGGCTTTCGCCGCCGACCGGCACGGGCCGGCAGGCAAGCAACCACCACGGCGGGGCCGGCTGCGGCCGGCCCCCTGCTGCGCGGGCCGCCTCATGAACCAAGCCGATCACAACGACCGTTTCCTGCCCCAGGACAAGGAACTGCGCGCGCGCGTGCGTCTGTTCGGAGAACTGCTGGGCAACGTCATCTGGAAACTCGAGGGCAAGACCGTCTTCGACGCGGTGGAAACCCTGCGCCGTGGATTCGTCAGCCTGCGCAAGGAGGAAGACCCGGAGCTGCGCCAGCGGCTGATGGATGACATCACGCAGTTCGACACGACCCTGACCGAGCGCGTGATCCGCGCCTTCAGCATCTACTTCTCGCTGGTCAACATCGCCGAGGAAGACCTGTTCTACCGCTGGCGCCGCGCCCAGGTCTCCAGTGGCGAGCCGCTGTGGCTGGGCTCCTTCGACCAGGCCCTGCGCGAACTGCACGACGATGGCGTCACCGCGCAGGAACTGGAGGAACTGCTGGGGCAGCTGCACTACCAGCCGGTGTTCACCGCGCATCCCACCGAGGCCCGGCGGCGGACCACCATGGAGAATCAGCGCCGGGTGTTCGAGACCGCCGACCGCCTCAACCAGCCGGGACTGGGCGACGAGGAACGTCGCCTGATCACCGAAGAGCTGGAGGGCCAGATCCAGATCCTGTGGCGCACCAACGAGGTCCGGGTGAGGAAGCCGGAGGTCCAGGACGAGATCAAGTACGGCCTGTTCTATTTCGAGGAGAGCCTGTTCGAGGCGGTGCCGCAGAGCTACCGCTTCCTCGAGAAGGCGATCCGCCGCATCTACGGGGTCAACCCGGACGGCTCCCTGCCGGTGCGCATCCCTGCGTTCCTGCATTTCGGCTCCTGGATCGGCGGCGACCGCGACGGCAACCCCAACGTCACCCCGGAGGTCACCGCGCTGGCCTCGCGTCTGGCGATGGAACAGGTGCTGCGCGAGTACATCAAGCGGGTCAACGAACTGCGCAACGTCCTCACGCACTCCTCCTACATGTGCGAGCCATCGGCCGAATTCCTCGCCAGCCTGAAATCGGACGCGACCATCTCCAACGCGGTGTTCCAGGGGGCCTCCGACCGCTTCGAGACCGAGCCCTACCGGCGCAAGCTCTACATCATGCGCTACCGCCTGCGCGAGACCCTGGGTACGGTCAGCCGGCGGATCCGGGGCGAGGCCGCGGTGCTGCCCACCAACAGCGCCTACGCCACGCCGGACTCTTTCCTGCACGACCTCAAGCTGATCCGCGACTCCCTGATCAGCCACGGTGACCGCAACATCGCCAGCGGCGCGCTCACCGACCTGATCCGTCTGGTCGAGACCTTCGGCTTCCACCTGCACCATCTGGACGTGCGTCAGGAATCCACCGTGCACACCGAGGCGGTCGCCGAGATCCTGCGCCACATCGATCCGGCCCTGGACTACGCGGCCATGGACGAGCCCGCCCGTCAGCAGTGTCTGGCGGAGCTGATCGGCCGCGGTGACGATCTGCCGCAGCCCGACCGCAACACGCTCGGCGAGCGCAGCCGCGAGACCCTGGAGGTGTTCGAGGTCATCCGCCGCATGCGCGGCGAGGTTGGCCCGGACGGAATCGGCACCTACGTCATCTCCATGACCCACGCGGCCTCGCACGTGCTGGAAGTCCTGCTGCTGGGGCGCCTGGCCGGACTGGCCGGCGAAGACCCGGAAACCGGAGCGTACTGCCACCTGCGCATCTCGCCGCTGTTCGAGACCATCGAGGACCTCCTGCACGTCGAGGACGTCCTGGAGGGCCTGCTGTCGAATCCGGTCTACGCGCGCCTGCTGGCCGCCTCCGGCAACGTCCAGGACGTGATGCTGGGCTACTCCGACTCCTGCAAGGACGGCGGCATCCTCGCCTCCAGCTGGAACCTGTACGAGGCGCAGAAGAAGATCGTCGGCATCACCGACCGCTACGGCGTGCGCTGCCAGCTGTTCCATGGCCGCGGCGGCACCGTCGGGCGCGGCGGCGGCCCGACCCACGAATCCATCCTCGCCCAGCCCCCGGCCACCGTGCAGGGGCGGATCAAGTTCACCGAGCAGGGCGAGGTGCTGTCGTACAAGTACTCCAACGTGGAGACCGCGGTGTACGAACTGGGCATGGGCGCGACCGGCCTGATGCTGGCCTCGCGCAGCCTGATCCGCCCGCCGCGCTGCGACCGCGACGACTACCGCGAGACCATGGAGGAACTGGCGCGCCTGGGCGAGGATGCCTACCGCGATCTGATCGACCACACCCCGGGCACGCTCGACTACTTCTACGAGATCACCCCGGTGCAGGAGATCGGCTATCTCAACATCGGCTCGCGACCCTCGCACCGGCGCAAGACCGACCGTTCCAAGAGTTCGATCCGCGCGATCCCGTGGGTCTTCGGCTGGGCCCAGTCGCGCCACACCCTGCCGGCCTGGTACGGCATCGGCACCGCGCTGCAACGCTGGCGCGGCGACGATCCGGCACGCCTGGAACAGCTGCAGCGCATGTATCAGGAGTGGCCGTTCTTCCGTTCGCTGCTGTCCAACTGCCAGATGGCCCTGACCAAGGCCGACATGCGCACCGCCGCCGAGTACGCCCGGCTGTCGCACGACACCGACCTGTCCGAGCGCATCTATTCGCGGGTACGCGAGGAACACAGCCGCACCGTCAACGAGGTGCTGCGGGTGGCTCAGCTGGACGGGCTGATGGAAGAAACGCCTCTGCTGGCGCGCTCGCTGCAGCGGCGCAACCCCTATCTGGATCCGCTCAACAGCATCCAGATCCACCTGCTGCGCCAGTCACGGGGTTTCGAGGCCGAGAACGAAGGGAACGGGGACGCCCGGGAGAACCCCTGGATCTCGCCGCTGCTGCGCTCGATCAACGCGATCGCCGCGGGTATGCGCAACACCGGCTGAGACCGGAGCGGGACACGCACTGGCCGGGGCCCGGGGCTCATGCAGGGCCCCGGGCCAATAATGCCGTACTCAGGCGGCCTGGACGGGGATATCGTGCCCGGTGCGGGCGATGGCGTTGTCGGCGTCGAGATACACCAGATCGGGGGTGAACTCGCGCGCCTCGGCGGCATCCAGCTGGCCGTAGGCACAGATGATCACGCGATCGCCCACCGATGCCTTGTGCGCAGCGGCGCCATTGACCGAGATCACCCCGGACCCGGCTTCCGCCTCGATCGCGTATGTGGTGAAGCGTTCGCCGTTGTCCACGTTGTAGATCTGGATCTGCTCGAACGGCAGGATCCCGGAGGCCTCCAGCAGACGCGTATCGATCGCGCAGGACCCCTCGTACTCGAGCTCACAGTGCGTGACTCGGGCCTTGTGCAGCTTGCCCTTGAGCATGGTGACCAGCATAAGCGTCTTCCGTCGGCGAACGGTCTTTTCACGGGGCCGGGAATTATGCGCGATGCACGCGGGAGCGGCAATGTCCCGCGTCCGACTCAGGGCCGGCGATTGTCGATCAGGCGGACGCTGTCCAGCCAGGCGGCCCCGAGGATCACGAGGTCCTGATCGCACAGGGCCTCGCCGGCTACCGGCTCGGCGAGATCCATCGCCCGGCGGATGGCCACGTATTCGGCATCCAGCCCTGCCTCGCGCAGGCGGTCGCAGGCCTCCGCCTCGATCTCGGTGACCCGGTCGGCCGCGCCGCTGCGGTCGCGCCGGCAGACGATGGCGACCTCGTCGAGCACGCGCTTGAGCGCCGGCGCCCGCGCGCGCGACTCCGCGGTCAGCCGGCTGTTGCGCGAGGAACAGGCCAGCCCGTCGGACTCGCGCACGGTCGGCACCGCATCCACCCGCACCGGCATGTCCAGCGAGCCGACCATGCGCTCGATCAGGCGGAACTGCTGGTAATCCTTCTCGCCGAACAGGGCGATGTCGGGGCGCACCAGGTTGAACAGCTTGGCGACCACCGTCGCCACACCGTCGAAATGGCCCGGACGGAACGCCCCCTCGAGGATCTCCGACAGCACCGGCACGACCACCTTCACCGGCGGCAGCCCGTCGTCCGGGTACATCACCGATTCGTCCGGGCAGAACAGGGCGTCGACGCCGGCATCCGCCAGCCGGCGGGAGTCTTCTTCCAGGCTGCGCGGGTAGTTCGCGAGGTCTTCCTCGCGGTCGAACTGCAGCGGATTGACGAAGATCGACACCACCACGCGCGACGCCCGCGCCCGCGCCTCGCGCACCAGTGCCATGTGCCCTTCGTGGAGGTGCCCCATGGTGGGCACCAGGGCAATGGTCTCCTGCCCGCCACGGCGCGACCATTCGCGGCGCATCGCCTGGATCTGGGGTCGATCTCGAAGGATTCTCATGGCCGTCCCGAGCCTCGTCTGAACCGGGGTTCTCTACAAAAAGGTATGCACGCCGGATTCGGGGAAGCGCCCCTCGCGCACCGCGCCGACATAGGCCCGCACCGCTCCGGCCAGCGAGCCGCCCTCGGCGAGGAAATCGCGGGCGAAGCGCGGCGGATTCGGGGTCAGGCCGATCACGTCGGCAATCACCAGCACCTGGCCGTCGCAGGCCGGGCTGGCCCCGATCCCGATCACCGGCACGTCGGCCGCCCGCGCCACCGCGGTGGCCAGTGCCTCGGTCACGCCCTCCAGCAGCAGGACCTGGGCCCCGGCCTGTTCCAGGCGCCCGGCCAGCGATTCCAGCTCGGCCGCCGCGGCGGCGTCGCGGCCCTGCACGCGGTACCCGCCCATGCGGTGCACCGCCTGCGGGGTCAGTCCGAGGTGGGCGCACACCGGGATGCCGGCATCCACCAGGCGTTCGACCACCGGGATCTGGGTCGCGCTGCATTCGATCTTGATCATCTGCGCCCCGGCGCGCATCAGGGCGCCGGACTGGGCCAGCGCGGTGGCCGGATCGGCGTCCCCCAGAAACGGGAGATCCGCCATGATCAGCGCCTGCTGCGTACCGCGGGCCACCGCGGCGGTGTGATAGACCATGTCCTCCAGGGTGACCGGCAGGGTGGTCGCATGTCCCTGTACCACCATGCCCAGCGAATCCCCGACCAGGATCACCTCCACGCCCTGCTCGTCCAGCAGGCGCGCGAACGCGGCGTCGTAGGCGGTCAGACAGGCAAAGCGCTCGCCGGCCCGCCGACGCTCGGCCAGGGTGTTGACGGTGATCGCGCCCATGCGTGTCCCCTACAGCGTGATCGGCAGCGGGTTGAAGTAGTGCCGCCCGCCCTGGATCGGTTCGAGAAACTGCAGCAGCTGGTCAAAATCGGCCGGGTTGTTCACCCAGTCAATCTCGGTCGCGTTGACGATCACCAGCGCCGGTCCCTCGAAATGATAGAAGAAATCCGCGTAGGCGGCGTTCAGCCGTTCCAGATAGGCGGTTTCGATCCGGCGTTCATAGGCCCGTCCGCGCTGGCGGATGCGTTCCTGCAGCACGTCCACCGGCGCCTGCAGATAGATCACCAGATCCGGCTGCGGCAGCCCCTGGCGCAGCCGGCGGAACATCTCGTGGTAGATCTCCAGCTCGTCCGGGGCCAGATTGAGTTCGGCGAACAGCGGGTCCTTGTCCATCAGGTAGTCGGCCACATGCGCCTGCTGGAACAGCCCCTTCTGCGCCACCGGGGTCAGCTGGCGCACGCGCTGCACGAGGAAATACAGCTGGGTGGCCAGGGCATGCTTGGCCGGATCCTGATAGAAACGTTCCAGGAACGGGTTCTCGTCGGGGGCCTCCTGCAGGAGCTCCGCCCGCAGGTGTTCCGCCAGCCGCTGCGCCAGCGAGGACTTGCCCACACCGATCGGGCCCTCGACCGCGATAAAGTCGAAATCCGCGAGGCTCATGCGCCCGCCCCCGCGCGACGGCCCGGTGGTGGCTCCCCCGCGTTGGCCTCCGCTGCGCTGTCGCCCGACTCCTCCACCGGGATCAGGGCGGCCGGATCAAAGGCACGGGCCAGCGCCGCCAGCGGGCCGCGCCCGGGGATCTCCAGCCCCGGTGCCAGCTCCTGCAGCGGCAGGACCACGAAATTGCGCTCGGCCACCCCAGGATGCGGCACCGCCAGCCCCGGCTCGTTCAGCACCCGGTCGCCGTACAGCAGCAGATCCAGATCCAGCAGCCGCGGCCCCCAGCGCTGGCCGTCGCGCACGCGCCCGCAGCGCTGTTCGATGGCCTGCAGCGCATGCAGCAGTTCGCGCGGCGTCAGTCGGGTGTGCAGCCGGGCCACGGCATTGACGTAGTCCGGCTGATCCGGCGGTCCCATCGGCGGATTGCGGTACAGCCGCGAGCGCCCGGCCAGACGCGTCCCGGGCACCTCGCGGGCAAGGCGGGCGAAAGAGTCGCGAACCTGTGCCACCGGATCCCCCAGGTTGGCGCCGATGCCGATGTAGGCCGACACGGCCGCAGTGCGCCTGCCGGGCTGGATCCGGGTCATGCCGAGTCTTCCCCCGCCTTCTTCCCGCCCGAGCCGCCGGCGCGACCCCGCGGCTTGCGCTTGCGGCGCTTGCGCTTGCCATCCCCGCCCGAGGCCCCGGTCATTGCCTTGCGTCCGGCCTCGTCCTTTTCCTGCAGTTCGGTCCACCAGCGGCAGGTCGCCTCGCTGGCATCCCCCACCTGCGCCCGCAGGCAGTAGAAGTCGTAACCGGCACGGAAACGCGGATGCGTCAGCAGCTTCAGGGCCCGCGCCCCGGAGTGGGTCTCCAGCCGGCTCTGCATGTCCCAGATCTCGCGAATCACCAGCGCAAAGCGGCGCGGGATGGTGATGGTCTCGCCCTGCTCGTCGAGGATCTGCGACATCGCCTGGTCCCAGGCCGGCGCCGGGTTCTCGCCTTCCTCGATGCGCGCACTGGCCTCCCACTGCAGCGGCGCCCACATCAGCGCGGCATACAAAAACGCCGGGTGCACGCCCTGGTCCTCGGCCAGCCGCTTGTCGGTGTTGCGCAGCGCCTCGACCAGGAAGGCCCGCTGGCTGAGACCGGCCTCGGGATCGTCGGGGTCGTCGAAGGCCTCGGCGGTGGACGGGAACATCGCCTCGAACAGACCGAAGCGTTCGAGCTCGTCGAGGCAGGTGACGGCCTCGCCGCTGTGGAACAGCTTGATCACCTCGTCGAACAGGCGTGCCGGCGCGACTTCCTGCATCAGCGGCGCCAGCCGGTGCATCGCCTCGTCCACCGCCGGGTCGATGCGCAGCCCCAGCTTGGCGGAGAAACGCACCGCCCGCAGCATGCGCACCGGATCCTCGCGCAGGCGCGTCTCGGGATCGTCGCCGATCAGGCGCAGAACGCCCTCGCGCAGGTCCTCGACGCCGCCGGTGTAGTCCAGCACCGAGAAGTCGTTGATGTCGTAGTACAGCGCGTTGATGCTGAAATCGCGCCGCAGGGCGTCCTGTTCGATGGTGCCGTAGCGGTTGTCGCGCAGGATGCGGCCGTCGTCGCTGAGGGCCACGTCGCCGTCGTCGTCATCGTCGTCACCGCCGGCATCGTGCGGCGCACGGAAGGTCGCGACCTCGATCACCTCGCGGCCGAACAGCACATGCGCCAGGCGGAAGCGGCGGCCGATCAGCCGGCAGTTGCGGAACTCCCCGCGAACCTCTTCAGGGGTGGCGTCGGTGGCCACGTCGAAGTCCTTGGGCTCGCGCCCCAGCAGGAGGTCGCGCACCCCGCCGCCGACCAGACAGGCGCGGTAGCCCGCGTCACGCAGGCGGTAGAGCACCTTGAGCGCGTTGTTGTCGATGGCCGCGCGCGAGATGCCGTGCTCCTCGCGGCTGTAGACGCGAGGCACGACCGATGCGTCGCCGGCGCGCGGGGCATCGTCGCGGGGGTCAGTTTCGGCCGGGGCCGGGATGTCGGTATCAGGGCGGGTCACGCAGGGCCGTCAAAATGGCTTCGGTGGCGTATCTTAACAGCTAATCCGTCCTTGTTCTCAGGGGAGCCACTTCGCCGGTAAGGCGATAGCGCAGGTAGTCGTCCACGATGCGGCGGTGATCGAAGGCCAGTGGCAGACCGGGGTCGTCCGGGTCCAGCCAGGCACAGTCGCGCGCATCGTCAGCGGCCCGCGCCTGACCGTTCCCCTGAGCCAGATACACCACGCTCACGGTGTGCCCGCGGGGGTCGCGATCGGGCGCCGAATACACCCCCAGCAGGGCCTGCAGTTCGACCTGCAGACCGGTTTCCTCGCGGGCCTCGCGCACGGCGGCATGTTCGGCGCTCTCGCCCACGTCGACAAAGCCCCCGGGAAGCGCCCACCCGTGCGGCGGGTTGTGACGCTCGATGACCAGGATCCGGCCGGGCTCGGCGGCATGCCGGATCACCAGATCCACCGCCAGGGCCGGCGTACGCGGGCGTCGGTCACTCATCGGTTCCTCCCTGATCCTGCCGCACGAAACGCCGGATCTTGCGGCGCTCGCGTTTGTCCGGACGCCCCGAGGGCGCCGGGGCCCGTGCCTCGCGTTCCAGCCGCCGGCGGGATGCCTCCTGCTCGCGCGACTCGCGGCTCTCCGGGGTTTCGGTGTAGAGCTGCTCCGCCTCGGTCGCCGGGCGCCGCCGATCATCCAGCGCCACCACGTCGACCTCCATGGACCAGCTCCCCTTGTGCACCCGTACGCGATCCCCCGGATGCAGCTTGCGCGCGGGCTTGCAGCGCTCGCCATTGACATGGACCTTGCCGCCGGACACCGCCTCCGTCGCCAGGGCGCGGGTCTTGAAGAAACGCGCCGCCCACAGCCATTTGTCCAGACGCAGGCTGGACGCAGGCGTCGCCGCTGCACCCGTCCGGCTCATGAGCACCCCCGCGCGAGCACTGCGGGCGCCCCGCGCACACCCGGGACCGGTAGTCGGCCCGGGCTTTTATCCGCGGACCGGAGCGACCAGAATGCCGCCTTCATGCACCGATATTTCCGGAGGGGGAACCGGTCGCCCGCGGGCCACCGGGCCATGCCATGGACTTTCCGCATCTGCACCTGGTCAGCTTCGATATTTGTCCTTTCGTCCAGCGTAGCCTCATCACGCTGAATTACAAGGCAGCGCCGTACGAACTCACCCGCATCGACCTCGCCGACCCGCCCGACTGGTTCCGGGAACGCTCGCCGCTGGGCAAGGTCCCGATCCTGATCGTGAACGGGGACACGGTCCTGTTCGAATCGGCGGTCATTAACGAATACATCGACGCCGTTACCCCGCCCGAACGCCTGCCTCCGGAACCGCTGGAACGCGCCCGGGCCCGCGCCTGGATCGAGTACCTGTCGGAACAGACCTTCGCGCAGTACCGCTGGATGACCGCAGCCGACGAGGACGCCTTCGAACGGGCCGCACACGAGGCGGCACGAGGTCTGGAGCGACTGGAACGCCAGATGGCCGGCGACCACGCGCTGGCCGGAGTGGAGTTCTCGCTGGTGGATGCGACCCTGGCGCCGCTGCTGATGCGCTACGCGCTGCTCACCCACGAGGACAGCCCCTGGGACCCCGAATCCTTCCCGCGCCTGGCGGCGCGCTGGCAGTGGCTGGAGGCGATGGACGCGGTACGCGACTCGGTGCCGGCGGATTTCTCGCAGCGCCTGGCCACCTACCTGGATGGCCAGACCGGCACCGCGCCCCGGCAACTGGCGGCCGCACTGCGCGACGGCTGATCACCCCTCGGGCCAGACCCCGCGCCGCAGATACCGGCCGGCGGGGATTTCGGGCATCCAGTACATCCACACCGGACGCGGCCCCGACGCAGGCCCGGAACCGGAAGAGGGGTCGGGATCGGCGAGTACCAGGGCGCGGCGATACATGCCCCGCCCGTCCGCCCGGAAGTCCTCCAGACGATCCACCGGCGGCAGACTGCGGCGTGGCTCGGGCAGACGCATGATCTCGCCCTGAATGCGGTCGTAACCGGAGACCGGCGCCGGGCTGGCCGGAGGATCATGCCGCCACTGCAGGGCCGCATCGGCCTCCGGGTCGTCCGACCCCTCGGCCAGGATACGTTCCTGCGGAATGACCGCCCCGGGGTACCCATGGGGCAGGTGATACAGCCAGCCGGGCACGCTCGCCGGAACCACCTCCAGGGCATGGCCGCAATGCGCGGCAAAGTTGGCATAACCGCGCTTCAGCGTGCCGTAGACGAACAGGTCGATGAACGGGGAAGACATGATCCGATCCCCACCTCCGCTCTATTTTGCGGTTGAGTCACCCTCCGGCTCCGACGCCGGCTGCAACAGGCGGGCAGCCAGCGGAACCTCGCCCGGCCAGTCCACCACGTAATCGATGATCGGCAGATCCGGGGCATCGCATTCGCGCAGGACCCGCCCGGCCACCGACACCCCGGCGCGGCGCACGCTGTCCGGATCGCCGGTCAGCAGCGGGTGCCAGCTCGGCAGGGGCTGCCCGGCAAAGCGCAGGCGATAGGCGCAGGTGGGCGGCAGCCAGTCGTATTGCGCCACCTTCTCCAGGGTCAGCTGCAGACAGTCCGGCACGGACTCGCGACGCCGGGCATAGTCGGAGCAATGGCCGGTCTCGCAGTCGAGCAGGTCACAGGCCAGCCAGGTGTGGGCCAGTTCGCCGGTATCCTCGTCCTCGAACTTGTGCAGGCAGCAGCGCCCGCAGCCGTCGCAAAGGGCCTCCCATTCGGCCGCGTTGAGCTCCTCCAGCGGGCGCTGGTAAAAGGGCCGTTCGTCGCTCACGGCGTCTCCGCCCGGTGGTCCTCTTCGCCCAGCCGCCGGCGCCCCTCTTCCTGCAGGCGCTGCTCGACCCGGCTCCAGCGCTCCTGCGTGGTGTAGTGCATGGTCGGCCGTCCGCGGTCGGGCAGCAGCACGGCCACACCCTGATCGGGATACAGCCAGTAGGCGTGGTCGCTGTCGATCTGCATGCGCTCGGCCGGCTCGCCGAAATGCCGGCGCAGCAGATCCGCGTCCCAGCGTGCCCGGGGAATATAGCTCATCTCCACCACCGGCACGTTACCCAGCGATGCAAGGGTGTCGTCGTCCAGGCCGTAGCGCCGGGCACCCGACGGCATCGGCCGTTCGGAGGTCGTCCCCGCCTCGATACGGTCCAGGTCGGCCTCGTCCAGATCGGGGCGCAGGATCAGGTTGGTCTCGAACGGCTCGATGCGGGCATTCACGTAATACGCCTCCACCGAGCGCGTCCCGTCGGGATCCTCGAACATCCGGATCTCGGGCACCGGCAACCGCCCCATGAGATCCGCCATGGTGGTCTCGCCCAGGGTAATCCCCAGCACCCGCGTGTGCTGCCGGTCCAGCACCTCCACCTGCCAGGGCAGACTGTCGAACTGCCGGGTCTGCTGCCCGCCGGGCTGCATGTAGACGAACATCGCCAGGGCCAGAATGCCCGCGAGGGCGACCGCCCCGATGGTCCAGCGTAGATTCATGCCGACTTCTGCTCCCGAGCCGCCCCTGCGCGAATCCTCGCGGGGTCGCTATACTGGGCGGCTCGCAAACCACCCGGCGCCCCGCGTCCGATCACGCATGATCTCACGTTTGTCTGCCTGGATCACGGCCCGCTCGGTCCCGTCCACATACACCGGCCGCACCCTGATCATCGCCTCGCACCGCGAACTCGCGCGGGCGCCCGACTGGCTCGCCGGTCTCGGCGAGACCCTGGGCCCGCTGCTGCTGGGCGTCAGCGATGCCCCCCGTGACAGGGAGGCCGCCGTGCCCGGAGCCCCCGATGATCTGCCGGCGGTGGCCCTGCCCCCCGAACTCGCCCCGGTGCGCCTGGCGCGCCTGCGCCCCCGGGCCGTGGTACTGCTGGGCCCGGTCGATCTCCCCGGCGAGGCGCTGCGGGCCGTCGTGGCCGCCGGGGCCCGCGTGGCCTGGGTCAACGCCGAGGGCCCCGCCCCGGAAGGCCTCCCCTTTGCCACCGTGCTGGCCGCCCGGGATGGCGCCGTGGACCCGGCACTGGGCGCCGAGACCACCGGCGACCCGCTCGCCGGGGCCATATCCCTGCCCCCCGCACCGGAAGACCCGGATCCCGAGCGGGCGTTCTGCGAACGCTTCGCCGAATACCGCGAGCGCGGCCACCCGATTCTGCTGGCCCCGAACACCGGCCCGGACGAGGAGGCGTTCGCCTTCGCAGTACTGTTCGCGGTCCTGCAGAAGACCGCCGCCCTGCTCCTGCTGGCGCCGGCGGACCCCGAACGCCACGAGCCGGTCTACCGCGATGCAATCAAGTACTCGCTGCCGATCGTGCGCCACAACCGGTTCATGACCTCGTACGTCCCGCGCAAGAACCGGGTCTACTACATCGAGGATCCGCAGACCCTGCAGGCCGCCTACGCCTGCGCCGACATCACCCTGCCCGGCGGCACCCTGGCAGCCACGCGGACCCCGCCGGATCTGGCACGCCCCCTGGCCTGCGGCAGTGCCGTGGTGACCGGGCCGGCCGCCAGCGGCGACGCCCCGGAAGACGAGGTCCGCCTGCGGCGTGCCGCGGAGACCACCGGCCTGATCCGCCGCGGAGAAGATCCCGATGCCGTGGCCGCCGCGATTCTCGAGACCCTTTCGACCCTGCCGGATGCCGGGCAGCGCCAGGCGCGGCTGACCCGATGGCTGGAACGACAGGCCACGGCCCGCGACCGGGTCGCGGCCCGCCTGGCCGAACATCTCGCGGCTGCCCCCGCGCCTTCCTGAGCGCCCTTAGCATATCTCCCGGGGTCTGGTCTATAATTTGAAACAAGTGCGAATCCGGACCGGAAAATGATCGACGGCAGCAGCGGCCTGCAGGGCATCCAGAAGGGCATGACGCAGATGCGTCAGCAGGCCCACACCGTGGCCACCGAGAACGCCGGCAGCCGCCAGAGCAACACGGCGATGGTCGAGATGAGCCCGAGCCAGCGTCACGTGGAAGCGAACGTGAAGACCCTGCAAGCCGAAGACCGCATGATCGGGAGCCTGCTCGACGTCCGCGCCTGACGCGGAAGCGAGGGACACCATGGAAGCACCGCTGACCAATCCGGCACCGCCGACCGTCCCGGCCACCCGGCCGAGCGGTTCGGACCGCCTGGGTCTCGGCCAGCTGTCCGCGCCATCGGAGTTCGATCGCCCGCTGAACGACCCCGAAGCCGGGGCCGCGCGCCGTCCCATCGAGGACCGCGCCGAGCAGCAGCGCAACCGCAACGGGGACGAGGGCGACCCGCGTGCCGACCTGGTTCTGCCCCGCAACGAGCGCGAAATGGCCGGCCAGGCGCGCCTGGCGGCCGAGATCGAGGCGTTTCAGTCCGGCACCGCCGACGACGCCCGTCCGGGCGAGGAGCGCATCGCCGACGGCGGCGCACTGGAGGACTCCGGGGTCGAGGCCCTGCGCCGGCGTGTGGAACTGGCCTTCAGCTTTGCCGGCCCGGCCGAGGAACCCCGCCGCGAGCTGAACATCGTTGTCTGACCGCGGCGGTGCCGCCCTGCGGACTCAGGCGTCTCCCCGCCGCGGGAACTCCGCCAGCCACTCCTGCGCCCGCTCCCCCGCATGCAGCCGCTCGTCCGCGTTGAGTTCGCGTGCCACCCGCTCGCGATAGCGCGCCGCACTGGCCACCCCCATCTCCGCCGCGATCGCATACCACTTGAAGGCGGAGACATCCGAGCGCTCCACTCCCTCGCCCATCGCGAACAGCCGCGCCAGGTTGGCGGCCCCGCGGCCCTCGCCGGCCTCGGCGGCCAGCAGATACCACTGCGCCGCCTGCTCGGAGTCCTGCGGCAACCCGCGCCCCTCGTCGAACTTCAGGCCCAGGTTGAACATCGCCTGCGGATTGCCGCCCTCGGCGGCGGCATGGAACCAGCGCGCCGCCTCGTTCGGGCTGGCCTCCACGCCGTCGCCCTGTTCGAACAGCACCGCCAGATTGAACGCGGCATCCGGCCAGCCCGCCTCGGCCGCCTGCAGATACCAGATCGCGGCACGCGCCGGGTCGCGCGGCATGTGCGTGCCTTCATCCAGCAGCACCCCCAGGTTGTAGGCCGCGAGCGGATCACCCGCGGTGGCGGCCTGCTGCCAGCGGTCCACCGCCCGCGCGGTGTCTCCGTCCCTCCAGGCCGCGCGCGCCTGCTCGAGCAGCCCGCGCGGATCATTTGATGCATTCATGGTGCGAACTCGGTTCGGGACATGTCGGCCGGCAATGTACCGACCGGACAACGCAGCGTCGATGTCCCCCACGCCAGCCGGGCACGCGAACCACAGAGCGTGACGCCATTCTCATTTTGTCACCGGTATCCCGCTTGCGTGCGGATCCGCCCGGCGCGGCTCGGGAACTCACCCCCGGGGGGCAGGAGACACAGGGGTGACGGGACCCTGTCCCTGATTCTTACCCTTGTCCCAATGAGGAGGACCTTGATGAAACGTTCCACGAAACTGCTGGCAGCCACCGCCATCGCGCCCTTTGCCCTGCTGATCGCCGGCTGCGGCGGTGACGACATGGGCATGGACGAGTTCGAAGAACAGCAGATGGAAGAAGGCGCGCCGCCGGCCGAGGACGGAATGGGTGGCGGCATGCAGGAAGGCGCCCCGCCGGAAGGTGACATGGGAGGCCAGGGAATGGAACCCGAAGGCGATGGCATGGACGACGGCATGGGTGGCGACATGGAGGGCGACGACGAACCCCAGTTCTGATTGTCCCGCCCGAATGCTCCGCCGGGACGATGCGACCACATTTCCCGGCCACCGGGGCCCGACCGGAAACCTTCTCCGGTCGGGCCTTTTTATTGCTGCCGGGATCAACCGGCGAGCGAGGTCGCCCGCGGCTCAGAACCGGTGCGTCAGTCCGACGGAAATCGTCCGGGGCTGGTTCGGACGGGCCCCGTAGGGCGTACGTGCCACGATACGCTGCTCGTCGAAGACATTGCGGGCCCGCAGGAACACGTCGGTATCCCCGGTCAGCGCATAGCGACTCACCAGATCGACGGTCATCAGGGACTCGGTCTCATCAAAATCCGAATCACTGTTGTTACAGCCGACGGAGCTGCAGGAAGCACCGGTATAGTTCAGCACCGCGTGGTTATCCCACCCGCTCGGATGCTCCAGGCCTGCCCGCAGATTCAGCTGATGGCGCGGGATATCCTGCAGACGATCGCCCTTTTCCAGGCCCGAGGCCGGGTTGTCGCTGCTGATGCGCGCCCGGGTATAGGTGTAGGCTGCCGACACCGGCACCTGGAAGGAACCTGCCGCGAACTCCGTCCCGGCCTGCACCTCGACCCCGGAGATCTCCGCCTCGCCGGTAGTGAACGTACCCGAGGTGGAACCGTCCGAGCAGGGCGAACCCACGGAGCAGTCTTCCTTCTGGTCGGTAAAGTCACTGTGGAACCCGATCGCCTCGGCGAAGAGATTCCCGGAGCGATAGCGCCCGCCCAGCTCCCAGTTGATACTGGTCTCGGGGGCGGTACCGGACTCGGCTCCACCTCCGGCCGGCGAAAAGCCGCGGTGCACACCGGCCAGCAGCTGCCAGCGATCGTCCACGTCAAAGGTCATGGAAGCCCCGGGCAGCCATTCGCTGTAAGAGTTCGACCGCCGATAGTCCACGGTATTGCGGCTGGCGTCCGCGTACTGAACCCGCGAGGTCTTCACGTCTTCGTACCGCATGGCCAGATTCAGACGCAGCCGGTCGTTCACCTGCCACTCGTCGGTAACCCACAGACTCCAGGCCTCGCCATCCTCGAAACGATTGTTGCCCCCGGAGGGCTCGACCCGGCCCTGACGCACCAGCGAACCGTTGACCTGATCGTAGATCTCCACGGGCTGGAACCGATCCATCTCGTCTTCGTGGTACCGCACGCCGGTCCGGATCCAGTGGTCGCCGAGCGCCAGATCGAACTCGGTCTGCACGCCCTGCGAGACGTACTCCCGATTGTTGTTCTTGTACTCGAGACCCGTAGTGTCCCGGGTGCCCCGCAAGGTACCAAGCGCGTCCGCATCGCCTTCATTGGCGTCCGCCACCAGGTTGCCATCGAGCTTGAACCAGTTGCGCGCGAACTCGTTACGATAGACGGTCGATGTCTGCCGCACTTCCGGGGTCCAGTCGAACTCGTGAATGAGGCTGACACCCTGATGATCGTTGTTCATCTGGTCGATCTCGGACAGCCCGTAACGGCGATTGGGATCACGCGAAAAATCATCGTCAGTCAGGCCCAGATAGGTCTCGTTGGACGTCTCCTCGGAATGCTGGGCCTTCAGTTCAACGCTCTGGCGCGCCCCGTCCCAGCGCAACTTGGCCACGTAGTCCTCGATGCGGAAGCCCGTGTCACGGCTGCTGCGGTCGATGTCCTTGAAACCATCGCTGCGACGCTGGACCGTTTCGATCATGTAACTCCAGTCACCGATACGATCTCCCCAGGTCGCGTGCACGTCGAGACCGCCGTGTTCCCCGGCCACGGTCTCGATGCTGCCGGCGCGTTCGGCCGGAATCGGCGTGGAACGCAGGTTGATCACGCCACCGGTGGTCTGCGGCCCGTGCCGCAGAAGCGGCGCCCCCTTGAGAACCTCGATGGAATGGAGACGCTTGGTGGTGGGGAAATAATAGGCCGCCGGATTGGAATACGGCGCCGGAGCCATCAGCACACCGTCTTCCATGATCGTCACCTTGCTGCTGCGCCCCGGAGGTGCGGCACGCACCCCGATGTTCGGCCGCAGGCCGAAGCCCTCTTCCTCGCGAACGTACATGCCCGGGACGGTTTTCAGCGCCTGGTGGATGTCGGTCGTCCCGTCGAGCTCCAGCTGTTCGGGTTCCACGACGGCCCCCGAACCCGGCAGCTCCCGCGCCTGAGCCGAATCGCCGATGATCTCCACCGGTGCCAGACGATCGGTATCGGCATCCTGAGCGTTGGCTATCGGCATCCCGGCGACGCCCAGGACCGCCAGTGCTACCGCGCGATGGCGCCAGCTTGCCGGCCCCATTCCGCGCTCCCGATCAACGCCGGCCTCACACCCGTAACTAAAGGAATGAACGATTCGCATTCGTTCTCTGCGAGCCATTTCTTTCTCCCTTCGGTTTGCACGACAGCGCACCGCCTCGACCGGTGACATGTCGCGGTTCAAGTAACGAAAAATGGCTGGCTGAGGGAGCGGGTCCCCTGGCTGGCGGGTGCCGTGGCGGCCGCCACGGCGTGGAATGCTTTTATTTGGTCAGGATCAGCTTCCTGCTGGACGTCACCCGGAGGGTGTAACACTGGCCTTCATGGCGGATATACAGTCGATCAGCATCACACAGCAGCTCGCTCGAGGCGATTTCCCGTGGAACGCCGGCGGGCCGGCCTTCCGGCCCGGCCCCGGCACGAGGCTGCCCGGTGTGCTCCGGAACGGATCCCGGCTGGTGGCGGTTTTCGCTGGAACTCATTCTGCCTCCCCGGCCGCCCCGCCCCTTGCGGGACGGCCGCATTGAATGCCCCGGAGCCTTACTCGGCGGAGCCCGTCTGGCTCTGTTCGTAGTTCTGCAGGCCGATCCGGTCGATCAACTGCAATTGGGTCTCCAGCCAGTCGATATGGCTTTCCTCGCTGTCCAGGATCTTCTGGAGCAGATCGCGGCTCCCGTAGTCCCGGACCTGTTCACAGTGGGCGATCGCGTCGCGGTAGACCGCTTCCCCCTCGTGCTCCAGCGCCAGGTCCGCCTCGAGGATCTCGCGCGTGGTCTCCCCGATTCTCAGCGTGCCCAGATCCTGCAGGTTGGGCAGGCCGTCGAGGAACAGGATGCGGTTGATCAGCTCGTCCGCATGCTTCATCTCGTCGATCGATTCTTCGTATTCGGCCGCGGCCAGCTTCTCCAGGCCCCAGTCCCGGAACATGCGGGAATGGAGGAAATACTGGTTGATGGCCGTCAGTTCGCCCTTGAGCGCCTGGTTGAGGTAACGGATTACTTCCTTATCACCCTGCATCGTGACTCTCCTTCTCGTTCTCGTTGTGTTGCTGATTGCGGCGAGCACCGCGCGTCCGGCAGCCGCGCCATGAAGCGGCCTGCGCCCCCTGTCAGGATCCTGCGCGGGGGCTCCGCGATGCAAGATGGCCTCAAGGTATGGGAATGCTATAGCGAATGAGAACTGTTTTCAATAGCTCCATATAAAACCAGAAACGGCAGGGGCTGGCGGCGCCTGTTCCCGGAACGGTGCTTCAGCGAATCAGCGGCGGTTCCGCCAGGCTTTCAGGCCGGATGCGGTCGGCACAGTCCGCGACCGCGCCGTCGGGGCCCTCGCAGGCGGCGACGTCGTTGACGAGGATGCGCCCGACGCGATCACAGGACGTATCCGTCATGCGGAAGGCCCGCACCGAGGTGCTCCCCGCCCGCAGCGGTGCCATCTCGAGCAGCGTCCGGCTCTGGATGATGCCGTCATCGCCGAACACCACCAGATCCAGCTGCAGCGACTCCAGCGCCTGATCCAGGCCGTTCTCCAGTACCAGATGGGCGCGACAGTCGTCGCCGTCGGGCTCCAGCTTGTTCAGCTGGACGCCGATCCCGCCGCCGTCCTCCGCCAGTGCCGGCAGCGCCAGGACCAGCCCCAGCACGCCTGCCGCAAGTCCGCCGTGAATCTGCCGCTTTCGTGTCATCTCGCCTGCCTCCACAACGCGTCGATCCGTCGTTCGTCAGCGCACCGAAAAATTCACCGGCACCACGATCTCGTAGCCGTCCAGACCGATACTGTCCGGCGCCGGAAACGGGTCGGCCCGCTGCACCATGTCTTCCACCGCGCGATCCAGGATCCCGGAGCCGGAACTCTCCTGGATCTCGTAGTCGATCACCGAACCATCACGGGCGAGCTGCAGCCGGACCTCCACGGTACCTTCCTGCCGGCGACGCTGGGCCGCTCTGGGATAACGCTTGTGCTGCTCGACCCAGGCCTGCAGTTCGGCAAGGTAGTCCCTCTCCGCCCCGGGGTCGCCACCGCCCGTGGCATCCGTCTCGGCAGCCCCCTCCGCGTCCCCGGCGGGGCCGGACTCGTCGGCCGTCGGGTCCGTTTCGCCCGGCTCATCGGCCACAGCATCGGTTTCGGCGACCGTCTCGGCCGTGCCAGCGGGCTCCGGTTCGGGTTCCGGTTCGGGTTCCGGTTCGGGTTCCGGTTCGGGTTCCGGTTCGGGTTCCGGTTCGGGTTCCGGTTCGGGCTCGGGCTCGGGCTCGGGCTCGGGCTCGGGCTCGGGCTCGGGCTCGGGCTCGGGCTCGGGCTCGGGCTCGGGCTCCGGCTCGGGCTCGGGTTCCGGCTCGGGTTCCGGCTCGGGTTCAGGTTCGGGCTCGGGTTCGGGCTCGA
>NZ_KB897994.1:0-36747 GCF_000377325.1 Thioalkalivibrio sp. ALgr3
CTGGCCGATCCGGCGCAGGAGCCGACCCGGCGCAGGGGATTGCCCGGACGCACAATCGGCCGGAGGGCCGGCCTCCCACCGGGGGCAGGGTGCGGCCCGTAGGAGGCCAGCCCTCTGGCCGATCCGGCGCAGGAGCCGATCCGGCGCGGGGGATTGTCCGGACGCACAATCGGCCGGAGGGCCGGCCTCCTACCGGGGGCTGGGTGCGGCCCGTAGGAGGCCAGCCTCTGGCCGATCCGGCGCAGGAGCCGATCCGGCGCGGGGGATTGTCCGGACGCACAATCGGCCGGAGGGCCGGCCTCCCACCGGGGGGCAGGGTGCGGCCCGTAGGAGGCCAGCCTCTGGCCGATCCGGCGCAGGAGCCGACCCGGCGCAGCCGACCCGGCCCTAGCCGGCGGAAGGACCGGGTTCCGCCGCGGCGTCTTCGGCGGGTTCGGGGCCGCTCTCCATGGCCGCATCGATCCAGTTCTTGACCGCGATCAGCAGGCCCATGGCGAGGAAGGCCCCGGGTGGCAGCAGCGCCAGCAGGAAGCCGTGTTCCTCGGGGAAGAACTCGATCCGCAGGGCATGCCCCCATTCGCCCAGCAGCAGGTGGAAATCGGCGAACAGCGTGCCCTGACCCAGCAGCTCGCGCAGCGCGCCCAGCGCGATCAGCACGCCGGTGAAGCCCAGCCCCATCATCAGCCCGTCCAGCGCGGCGCGCGGGACCGAGTTGCGCGAGGCGAAGGCCTCGGCGCGGCCGATGATCGCGCAGTTGGTCACGATCAGCGGGATGAAGATCCCGAGGATCAGGAACAGGCCGTGGAACCAGGCGTTCATGGCCAGTTCGATCGCGGTCACGATGGAGGCGATGATCAGCACGTAGACCGGGATGCGGATCTCCGAGCGCACGTGTTCGCGGATCAGCGACACGATCACGTTGGAGAGCAGCAGGGTCAGGGTGGTGGCGATGCCCAGCCCCACGGCGTTGACCACCGTGCCGGAGATCGCCAGCAGCGGGCACAGCCCCAGCAGCTGCACCAGGCCCGGATTGTTGTGCCACAGACCGTCACGGATGATGTCGGCGGGCGTGCTCATGGCGTTGTCTCCTGATCATCGTCGGGCGTGAGCGGCTCGGTCACGGCCGCTCCCTCGCCGGGTTCGGTCGCCAGCAGTTCCTCGCGATGGGCTTCAAAGTACTCCAGGGACCGGCGCACCGCATGCACCACCGCGCGCGGGGTGATGGTGGCGCCGGTGAACTGGTCGAAGGCGCCGCCGTCGCGGCGCACCGTCCATTCGTCGAGTGGTGGATCGCCCAGGCGGCGGCCCTCGAACGCGTGGATCCAGTCGGAGCGTCCGGCCTCGATGGCGTCTCCCAGTCCGGGGGTCTCGCGGTGCTCCGAGACCCGCACGCCCAGCAGTTCGCCCGCGCGGTCGATCCCGACCAGCAGATGGATGTCGCCGCTGTAGCCGTCGGGAGCCACGGCGGAGAGCACCACGCCCATGATGCGATCCTCCGCATCCCGCGCGAACCAGGCCGGCAGGTTTGCGCCGCCGAGGGCGTCGTGACTCAGGGTCGTGGTGTCGGTCACCGGCTCGTTGACGTAGTCCAGCTCGCCCAGCAGATCGGCGATGCGCTGGCGATTGACCTCCATCCGGTTGGCCTCGATGCGCGCCTCGGTCGCGCTCTGCACCAGCGCGACCAGACCGGTACCGGCCCCGGCGAAGGCGGCCAGCAGTGCGGTGGTGATCGCGATGTCGCGCGGCTTGAGCCCGGTCACGGCCCGGCCCCCGGCGGTGGTCCGCCTCCGCGCGAATGGCCGTAGACGCGTGGCCGGGTGAAGTGATCCAGGGTGGGCGCGACCATGTTCATCAGCAGCACCGCAAAGGCCACCGCGTCGGGGTAGCCGCCCCAGGTGCGGATCACGTAGATCAGCAGGCCGATGCCGGCGCCGTAGAGGATGCGCCCCAGCTTCGTGGTGGCCGCGGAGACCGGATCGGTGGCGATGAAGAACGCCCCGAGGATCACCGCGCCGCTGAACACGTGGAACGCCGGCGAGGCGTGCGCGTCCGGATCCAGGATCCAGAAGAACCCGGCGGGGATGGCCACGCCGAGGATCACCGCCAGCGGGATCTCCCAGCGGATCACGCCGCGGAACAGCAGGTACAGCCCGCCCAGTAGGAAGAAATTGCCGATCCATTCCCAGCCGGTCTCGGTGAAGCTGCCGAATACCGGGCTGGCGGTCACTTCGGAGACCGTGCGCCCGGACACCAGTCCCTCGCGCAGGGCGTCCAGCGGTGTGGCGCGCGTGATGGCATCCCATTCCATGCCGGCCGGCAGGCTGCCGGTGAGCACCGTCTGCAGGCTGTGCCAGAGCCCCAGCGGCATCTGCGGCAGGGTCTCCGGGGCCGGCCACAGCGCCATCTCGCGCGGGAACGAGACCAGCACCACCACATAGCCGACCATTGCCGGGTTGAACGGGTTGTAGCCCAGTCCGCCGTACAGGTGTTTGGCGACCACGATGGCGAACGCGATGCCGATCAGGGTGACCCAGAACGGCGCCAGCGGCGGGATGGCCAGGGCGAACAGCCAGCCGGTCACGATGGCCGAGTTGTCGGCCAGGGTTGGCCCCACCGGCCGCCGGCGCAGCGCGACCATGGCCGCCTCCAGCGCCACCGCGAAGCCCACCGCCAGGGCGACGTTGATCAGCACGCCCCAGCCGAAGAACCAGGTCATGGCGAGGGTGCCGGGGATCAGGGCCAGCAGGACCTGCTGCATCACCCCGCCGACCGAGTGGCGCGGGATGATGTGCGGTGAGGATTCGGTGCGAAAGCGCATCAGCGTCCGTGCTCCTGACTGTCATCCGTCGCGTTCGTGGTGTCCGCCGAACCCGTGTCTTCGGAGCGGCCGGGCTCGCCGGGGGTGTCGGAGTGGTTCCCGGAGTGGCCCTCGGGAGCATCCCCGGTGGAACCGTCGGAAGAATCGTTGGCGTCCGCCTGGCCCTTGCGCGCCGCCTTGCGTGCGCGCGAGCGTTCCAGCGCGGCCTGGATGGCCGCCTGCTTGTCGTCGTCCTGGCCTTCCTTGTTCTTCACCGCGGCCTTTTTCTTCGCCAGTTTCTCGGCCTTTTCGCGTTCCTCGCGTTCCAGCCGGGCCTGACGGAACTCGTAACGCTCGCGCGCCACGTCCGACTTCTGGCGCTCCTTCTCGCGGGTCCAGATCTCGTGCTTGGCGTAGCGGTAGTACTGCACCAGCGGGATGTTGCTGGGGCAGACATGCGCGCAGCAGCCGCATTCGATGCAGTCGAACAGGCCGTAGTCCTGGATGGCGTCGAAGTCCTTGGCCTTCGCCTGCCAGTACAGCTGCTGTGGCAGCAGCCGGGCGGGGCACACCGCCGCGCATTCGCCGCAGCGGATGCAGGGCATGCGCGGGCCCGGGGAGGGCGTGTCCTGCGGGCGCGTGGCCAGCAGGCAGTTGGTGCCCTTGATCACCGGCAGGGCGTCGTCGTGCACCGCGAAACCCATCATCGGCCCGCCCATCACCAGGCGGTCGACCTCGGCGTCGTAGCCGCCGGTGGCCGCGACCAGGTCGGCGAACGGCGTGCCGATCAGGGCGTTGACGTTGCGCGGCCTGTGCACCCCGGGGCCGGTGACGGTGACCAGCCGCGAGACCAGCGGCCGGCCCTGGATCACCGCGTCGCAGATCGCGCGGAAGGTCCCGGGGTTGTGGCAGACCATGCCCAGATCGGCGGGCAGCCCGCCGCTGGGAACCTCGCGGCCGGTCAGGACCTGGATCAGCTGGCGCTCCCCCCCGGTGGGATAGACGGCGGGAATGGAGACCAGCTCGAGGCGGTCGGCCAGTTCCGCCGGCGCATTCTCGGTGAGGGCGCGCATGGCCTCCGGCATGCTGTCTTCCACTGCGAACAGGATGCGCTCCACGCCCAGCAGGTGGGCGACGATGCGGATGCCCTCGAAGACCGCCTCGGGCGCGGTGCGCATCAGCATGTCGTCGGCGCTGATCCAGGGTTCGCACTCGGCGCCGTTGACGATCAGGGTGTGGATGTTCTGGCCGGCGCGCGGATTGAGCTTGACCGCGGTGGGGAAGGCCGCCCCGCCCAGGCCCACCACGCCCGCCTCGCGGATGCGCTCGCGCAGCCGGCGGCTGTCGCGGGTGTCCCAGTCCAGCCACGGCTCCATGCGGGTGTCGCCCCATTCGTCGCGGCCGTCCGCGCGGATCACCACGCAGGGGGCGGACAGCCCCGACGGGTGCGGGACCGGGTGCTCGCCGATGTCTTCCACCACGCCCGAGGTGGGGGCGTGCACGTGCGCCGCGATGTAGCCGGCGGCCTGGCCGATGCGCTGGCCCTTGGTCACGCGGTCGCCGACCTGTACGCAGGGCTCGGTGGGATCGCCGATGTGCTGGCCCAGCGGGACCGTCAGGCGTTCGGGTACGCCCATGGTCAGCACCGGCTCGGCGGTGCTCGCTTCCGTGTTGTCGGCCAGTTTCAGGCCGCCATGAAAACGGTGCAGCTGCATGGTTGCGGTATCAGGCGGAGGCCCGCGGTTCGTCACGCGGCCGTTCGATGGGCGAGGGTTCGGGTTCCGACCAGCCCCATTCGCTGATGTCGGTCTCCACCGGCACCATGTCGATGCAGTCCACGGGGCAGGGTTCGATGCACAGCTCGCAGCCGGTACATTCTTCCTCGATGACGGTGTGCATCTGCTTGGCCGCGCCGACGATCGCATCCACCGGGCAGGCCTGGATGCACAGGGTGCAGCCGATGCACAGGTTCTCGTCGATGACCGCGACGGTCTTTTCCTGTTCTTCCTCTTCCAGTGCCTTGGGGTCGCGGTCGAGCAGATCGGCCAGCGCCTCCACCGTGGCCTGCCCGCCGGGCGGGCAGCGGTTGATGTCGGCCTCGCCGGCGGCGATGGCCTCGGCGTAGGGGCGGCAGCCGGGGTAGGAGCACTGCCCGCACTGGGTCTGCGGCAGCAGCGCGTCGATCTGGTCCACCACCGGGTTGCTCTCCACGCGGAAGCGCTGCGCGGCATAGCCGAGCACCAGGCCGAACAGGGCGGCCAGCGCGGTGATGGCGAGTATGGCGATCAGGATGTCCATGTCAGGTGGTTACCAGCCCGGAGAAGCCCATGAAGCCCAGCGACATCAGGCCCGCGGTGATCATCGCGATCGCACTGCCGCGAAACGCCACCGGCACGTCGGCCACCGCGATGCGTTCGCGGATCGCCGAGAACAGGATCAGCACCAGCGAGAAGCCGACCGCCGCGCCGAAGCCGTACAGCGCCGACTCGACGAAGTTGTGCGCCTCCTGCACGTTCAGCAGGGCCACGCCCAGCACCGCGCAGTTGGTGGTGATCAGCGGCAGGAAGATCCCCAGCACGTTGTACAGCAGCGGCGAGGTCTTGCGCACCACCAGCTCGGTGAACTGGACCACGGCCGCGATCACCAGGATGAACGCGATGGTGCGCAGATATTCCAGGTCCAGCGGGGCGAGGACGAATTCGTTGATGACGTAGGAGGCCACCGCCGACAGCGTCAGCACGAAGGTCGTGGCCAGGCCCATGCCGGTGGCCGTCTCGACCTTGCGCGAGACCCCCATGAACGGACACAGCCCCAGGAATTTCACCAGGACAAAGTTGTTCACCAGGATCGTGCTGATGAGGATCAGGACGTATTCCAAGTCGGCTCCTGCCCGCAATTTCCGAGTAACAGGGTCAACAACATAGTATCGACCCCCGTGGATGGCACCTCAACCCTGCCCCGGCCACGGTCATGGCCGGGTGGTCAGGCGGCGGTTCCCCAGCGTTCGGCCAGGGCGTTCAGGCTCAGGGCAGGGTGCGGCTCCCCGTCCGGATCCGCATGGCCGGCGTCGGGCTCCGGCGCCGGGCGGGCGGTCCGGAGCCAGCCCTGGCGCGCGGCATCCAGCTGCCGGCGGTCCGGCGACAGCACCAGAACCTGGTCCGCCTGCAGCCCGGTCTCGGCGACCAGGCGCCCGAAGCTGCCGGCGTCGCGGCGTCCGCCCAGGCGGGTATCGAAGTAGCCCGCCAGGCGGGCCTCGAAGTTGCGGTCCGGGCCACGCCGCAGCCACTCGCGCTGGGTGGTGACCGGCGTGGCGCCAAAGCTGTACAGCGCGATGTCGGCCCGTGCCAGTCGCGTCAGCGCCGCCACCGTATCCGCGTCCAGTTCGGGCCGCAGGCCGCCCTGTTCCAGCACCTCGGTCCAGATCAGGCCCTGCAGCTGGCGCAGCGGGCTGATGTCCTGCCCTGCGCGTATCCAGGCGTCGATGCGCACGCGCAGCTCGGCGTCGTCCAGCTCGCGCCCGGCATAGGCCCGCAGGTCGGCGAGGGTGCGCTTCACCAGCGGGTCATCGGCGTGCTGCTCGAGGAACGGGCCCAGTTCCTCGCGGGCGCGTGGCTCCAGGGTCTCGGCCAGGACGTCCGCCGGGGCCAGCACGCCCTCGAACGCGAGCACGATTGCCTGGGGTGCCGGGGTCATGGGTGCAGCTGGCGCGCGAGGATCTCGCACTCGAACATGAACTCGAAGGCCTCGACCCGCTGGATCGCGGTTTCCACGGTGTGGCTCCAGGTGTACAGGCCGTGCCCGGCGATCAGATAGCCGGCCAGATCCGGCTGCCGGCTCATGCGGTCATCGACCTGCGCGGCCAGCTGCTGCACGTTCGGGTCGTTGGCGAACACCGGTACGTCGATGCCTTCGGCGGGGTACTGCACCACCGGCAGTTCACGCAGGACCTCGTAGTCGCTCAGATGCAGCCCGCCGGGCAGCTGGCGCGAGAGCACCGTGGCATTGGCCGAATGGGTATGCAGGACCGCGCCCAGGTCCTTGTCGCGGCGGTACATGATGATGTGCAGGAAGGTCTCCGGCGACGGCGTGCGCTCCGCCGGGGACAGCAGATTGCCGTCGAGATCGACGATGATGAAGTCGTTCTCGTCGAGCATGTCCTTCTGTCGCCCGGGAGCGGAGACCACGATATGGCGGTCGTCCAGGCGCGCGGAAAAGTGCCCGGCGCGGGCCGGCAGCCAGCCGCGTGCCGCGAGACGGGCACCGGCATCGGCGAGCAGGCTCACCTGGGCCTTGAATTCGAGACTGTTTTCCATGCGTCCCTTGTTGGCAAAAGGCGGGCAGCTTACGCGAGCACCGGATGCAAATCCATGACCCGCATCACCGGCATGCGGATCACTTGACCCGCATGCCGGGCCGGGCCCCGTCGTCGGGGCTCAGGATCCGGAGTTCGTCGCCTCCCGGTCCGGCGGCCAGCACCATCCCCTCGGAGACGCCGAAGCGCATCTTGCGCGGGGCGAGGTTGGCGACCATCACGGTGTGGCGGCCGACCAGGTCTTCGGGGGCATAGGCTGACTTGATGCCGGCGAAGACCTGGCGGCGTTCGCTGCCAATGTTCAGTTCCAGGCGCAGCAGCTTGTCCGCGCCCTCCACGTGTTCCGCGACCTCGATGCGGGCGACCCGCAGATCGACCTGCGCGAAGGTGTCGAAGTCGATGGTATCGGCGATCGGCTCCACCGCCGGGTCCGGTTCCGCGTCCCCGGTCGCCGCCCCGCTCGCCGCCTCGTCTGCCGCGGCCTCGCCGCCGCCCAGCGACGCCTTCGATGCCTCGAGCAGGCTTTCCACCGTGCTCCCCTCGATACGGGTCATCAACGGCTTGAAGCGGTCGATCGAACGGCCGGTGAAGGCCCGGGTGCGTCCGGCCCAGGAGAGGTCGTCCTCGCGCAGGAAGGCCGCCGCTTCGTTCGCCAGCTTCGGCAGCACCGGTGCGAGGTAGACGATCAGGATGCGGAACAGGTCCAGCCCCTGGGTGTTGATGGCCTGCACCTCGGCCTCGCGCCCGGGTTCCTTCGCCAGCACCCAGGGCCGGGCCTCGTCGATGTACTGGTTGGCCTGGTCGGCCAGTGCCATGATGCGGCGCATGGCCTGGGCGAATTCGCGGTTCTCGTAGGCCGCGGCGATCGCCTCGCCCTCGTCGACGAACGCCTGGTGCAGGTCGGGGCGCGGGAGTTCGGCGGCCAGCTGGCCGTCGAAGCGCTTGGTGATGAAGCCCGCGCAGCGGCTGGCGATGTTGACCACCTTGCCGACCAGGTCGGAGTTTACCCGCTGGATGAAGTCGTCGAGATTGAGGTCGAGGTCGTCGACCCCGTCACCCAGCTTGGCGGCGAGGTAGTAGCGCAGGGCCTCGGGGTTCAGATGGTCGAGGTAGTCGCGGGCGCGGATGAAGGTCCCGCGCGACTTGGACATCTTCGCGCCGTTGACGGTCAGGAAACCGTGGCAGAACACCGCCGAGGGCGTGCGATAGCCCGCACCGTGCAGCATGGCCGGCCAGAACAGGGTGTGGAAGTAGGCGATGTCCTTGCCGATGAAATGGTACAGCTCGGCATCGGAATCCGGCCGCCACCAGGCGTCGAAGTCCTCGCCGTGTTCGCGCGCCCAGGCGCGAAAGCTCGCCATGTAGCCGATGGGCGCATCCAGCCACACGTAGAAGTACTTGCCCGGCGCCTCGGGGATCTCGAAGCCGAAGTAGGGCTCGTCGCGGGAGATGTCCCAGTCGCTCAGCCCGGCCTCGAACCATTCTTCCAGCTTGTTGCGGATCGCGTCCTGCAGGCGTCCGGAGCCCGTCCATTCGCGCAGGAAGGCCTCGAAGTCGGCCAGGCGGAAGAAGAAATGTTCCGACTCGCGCGACTCGGGGGTGACCCCGCTGATGGCCGACACCGGCTCCTGTAGCTCCATCGGGCTGTAGGTCGCGCCGCAGGCCTCGCAGGAGTCGCCGTACTGGTCCTCGGCCCCGCATTTCGGGCAGCGGCCCTTCACGAAGCGGTCGGGCAGGAACATCCCGGCCTCGGGGTCATAGGCCTGATCGATGGTGCGGGTGGCGATGTGGCCGGCGTCGCGCAGGGCGCGGTAGATCTCGCCGGCCAGTTCGCGGTTCTCTGCCGAATGCGTGGAATGGTAGTGGTCGAAGCCGATGTGGAACTCGGCGAAATCCGCCTCGTGTTCCTCGCGCACGCGCTCGATCAGGGTCTCGGGTTCGATGCCCTCGGCGCGCGCCTTGAGCATGATGGGCGTGCCATGGGCATCGTCGGCGCAGACGTACACCACCTCGTGGCCGCGGGCGCGCTGGAAACGGACCCAGATGTCGGTCTGGATGTACTCCACCAGATGGCCCAGGTGGATCGGCCCGTTGGCATAGGGCAGGGCACTGGTGACGAGGATCTTGCGCGGCGTGTCGGTCATGGGCCTCGGGATCTGTGGTGTCGGGTCGCGGGTGTCCGGCCACGGGCAGTGCGGCCGGCGGGTGATCCGGAAACGGATATTGTCCGGTGTGGCCGGCGGGATGTCGAGCCGCCGGAACGGACGAGGAGGCCGGGTTAATCCATTTCCCGGTGCCGGTCAAGCCGGCCGTTGTCCACAGAACCTGTGGACAACTCTGTGGGAAAAACCGTGGCAGGCGAGCCAAATCCTTGTCAGTGCGTGGCTTGCGTCAGATTGGGCAAACATTAACCAGACTGAACAATAGGCCCTATAAACAGCAACTTGGGATTTTTCCGCATGTCGTTCCCGAGCGTGACGCGTGCCCGGTTGGCGACTACGCCCGGGGGCGTCCCGGTCTGTGCACAAACCGTGCAGGATGCGGCGTGTCAACGGGCGGCGCGGATCTCGCGGATCGCGTCGCGCTGCAGCCGCACCACGATGAACCCGCCATGCAGGCGCTGGCGCAGGCGCAGCTCGTCATCGTCCACCTCCAGCAGTCGGCCCGGGCGGCGGTGCCCGCGTTCGGTGGTCACGATCACGTAGCGTTCGACCCGGTCGGGGAGGGCGTCCCAGGCGAGGACGCCGGCCGCCGGGGCCCCGGATTCGCGCGTGGCGGGGACGCCGGGGCCGGGTGCGGATGCGGTGGCGCGCTCGGGCTCGCGGTCGCGCGCTGCCTCCATGTCCGGAGAGTCGCCCCCCGTGTCCGGCTCCGTCGCGTCGGGCAGGCCGACGAAATCCCCGGTGTGCAGGACCACGGGCCCGATGCGCTCGCCGTTGATCGCGAGGCGCAGATCCACGCGGTCGAGGAGTTCTATCGGCGAATCCAGACCGCGTGCCCGCCGCAGCGGATCGCGCACGCGACCCGCCTGCAGCTCGATCGAGTCCGGCTGCGCGACGAATTCGCGATAGCCGCGCGTCAGGGCCGGCCCCGGCTGCAATCCGGCATCGGCCCATGTCTGCAGCCATTCGCCCATGTGGTGTTCGCGCCAGGACTCCGCCTGCAGGCCGGATTCGCGGAGGCAGAAGTCCTGCAGGGAGGTGTAATAGCCCGCATCGCGGTATTCGAGGCCGAACTCGCGCATGGGCGCTTCCAGCAGCGCCGGGACGAAGCGTTCCAGGTCGCGCGAACCGGCGCGGGGCTCGAACTCCACCCGGCCGTGGAAGCCGCCGAGGGCGCCGGCCTGGTATGCGCCGCGCAGCTCCAGCCGCTCGCCACTGCCTTCAATGCGATAGGACAGCGCGAGGTCCACGGGCGCCTGCGCCATGCCAAGACGGTCAAGCACCTGCCCGGGCCCGGCGTCCGCCAGGGCACTGCAGCCGGCGGTGTCCAGGCGGGTGAAAAAACGGGCCAGGGGGGCATCCGCGTTGGCGCGCGACCATGTCCTGGGGACCCGCAGCTGGTGCACGGAGGCGCCGAGGGCTCGCGGCAGGCGGTCGCGCTCCAGGGTGCGGCGCAGGCGCAGAAGCTCCGGGATGCCGTCCGCCTCGACGCTGATGCGCTCGGCCCGCAGCCGCCCGGGGAGGGCGTGCGGGTCGAAGCGCACGCCGTCGACGTGCAGGTGGCCGTTCAGGCCGATGCGCACCCCGGAATAGTCCAGCTCGCCCAGCGGGCGCAGTTCCGCCGCGAGTTCGTCGAGGCTGCGCTCGATCTGACCGATTTCGTACTGGTGATACCCCAGTCCCGCGACCACCAGGATCGCACCGCCGATCGCCACTTCCTTGAGCATGATTTTGTCCGGACCCTTCCCGCTGGATACGCGTCGCGCAAGTCTTCACATTACGGGCTTCGACCGGGCGATGCACGGCGCGGCATGCACGGCGGGCGGGTTCTGTCGGCCGGGTCACATTGCCGGGGGTATCGGGCGACGGGTGTCAAGCCCCGTGACTGTCCACAGAACCTGTGGATAACTCTGTGGGAAAACCCGTGGCATTTGTCCGCAGGCCTTGTCAGACGGGGCTTTGCCTCAGATTGGTCAAAAAACGACCAGTTTATTAAAAATACTTCAAAAACAGGTCTTTGAAAAAGTTTTGTCGAGTGCCTTTCCGACTGTTTTCGCTATCCTGCCCGGCCGGGATGGCCACGCGTGGCGGATGTGCACAAATCGGACAAACGGTCGGGGCGAGGCCTTGACAAGCCTCCTCCAAGCCCGCGAACGGGGCCGCCGAAAGTCGGCCGTGGCGTGCAGTCATTGGCGTCTCGGACGCCGGGCAGTAGAATCGCGCGATCACACTCCCAATCAACGGAAACCGGGCAACCATGGCTGAACTCTCGCGCGAGCAGATCGAATCCGCCCTGAAACAGGTGCAGGACAAGTACCTCGAAACCGACCTGGTGTCCGCCAACCAGGTGAAGGATATCCGCATCGACGGCTCGCGGGTCGCGGTGGACATCGAGCTGGGTTATGCCGCTTCCGGCTACCACGACGAACTGCAAGCCGCGGTGGAGCAGGCGGTGCGCGGCGTCGCCGGGGACGCGGCGGTCGAGGTGAATGTCGGCTGCAAGGTCCTGACCCACGCGGTGCAGAAGAGCCTCAAGCCGATGTCCGGGATCAAGAACATCATCGCCGTGGCCTCGGGCAAGGGCGGGGTGGGCAAGTCCACCACCGCGGTCAACCTGGCGCTGGGCATGGCGGCCGAGGGTGCGCGTGTCGGCATCCTCGACGCCGACATTTATGGCCCCTCCCAGCCGCGCATGCTGGGGATCAAGGACAAGCCGGAGTCGAAGGACGGCAAGCACATGGAACCGCTGGAGCGCCACGGCGTGCAGGCGATGTCCATCGGCTTCCTGATCGACGAGGACACGCCGATGATCTGGCGCGGGCCGATGGTGACCCAGGCGCTGGAACAGCTGATCAACGAGACCAACTGGAAGGACCTGGACTACCTGGTCATCGACCTGCCGCCGGGCACCGGCGACATTCAGCTGACGCTGTCGCAGAAGATCCCGGTCTCCGGCTCGGTGATCGTGACCACGCCGCAGGACATCGCCCTGCTGGACGCGCGCAAGGGCCTGCAAATGTTCGAAAAGGTCGAGGTGCCGGTGCTCGGGATCATCGAGAACATGAGCATCCACATCTGCTCGAAATGCGGTAACGAGGAGTACATCTTCGGCCAGGGCGGCGCGGAGAACATGTCGGAGGAATACGGCGTGGACCTGCTGGGGGCGCTGCCGCTGGACATCCGCATCCGCGAGCAGGCCGACGGCGGCGAACCGACGGTGATCGCCGACCCCGATGGTCGCATCACCGAGATCTACCGCGAGATCGCGCGGCGCACCGGCGCCCGGCTGGCGGAACAGGCGCGGGACTACAGCAGCAAGTTCCCCAACATCGTCATCCAGAACAACTGATGACGGCGGGCGATCAGGGATGACCATCAAGTCCGACCGCTGGATCCGTCGCATGGCCGAGGCCGAGGGGATGATCGATCCCTTCGAGCCCGGCCAGATCCGCTATCGCGACGACGAGCGCATCGTCTCCTACGGCACGTCCAGCTACGGCTACGACGTGCGCTGTTCGGATCACTTCAAGATCTTCACCAACATCAACTCGAGCATCGTCGATCCCAAGGGCTTCGACGAGGGCAGCTTCGTCGACGTGCATGCCGACGTCTGCATCATCCCGCCCAATTCCTTCGCGCTCGCGCACACGGTGGAGTACTTCCGCATCCCGCGCGACGTGCTGACCATCTGCCTGGGCAAGTCGACCTACGCCCGCTGCGGCATCATCGTCAACGTGACGCCGCTGGAACCCGAGTGGGAAGGCCACGTGACGCTGGAGTTCTCCAACACCACGCCGCTGCCGGCCAAGGTGTATGCCAACGAGGGGGTCGCGCAGATGCTGTTCCTGCAGTCGGACGAGGAGTGCGAAACCTCGTACAAGGACCGCGGAGGCAAGTACCAGGGCCAGCGCGGGGTCACGCTGCCGCGCACCTGATACCGGCCGGAGTTTTCTTACCGCTGCAGCGCGAAACGGCGTTCGGCCAGCTCGTATCCCAGATCGATCATCTCCCGCGCGCGGTGGAAGTCGAACACCCCGCAGGCGTTCACGGGTACCTCGATCAGGTGCTCGGGGTTGTAGGCGGCCACGCGGAAACGCGCGATGCTGCCCTGCATGGCCTCAATGGAATGCGAGACCATGTCGATCAGGCCCAGCGCCCGCGCCTCCTGCTCCTCGGTCAGACGCGAGTCGGTCTCGCCGAGTCCCAGTCGCCCCTGCCAGTCCTGCAGCCAGGAGCCAATGCGGTCGGGCAGCACGTCGCGCGCGCTGCGCAGGCCATCGCGCAGGCGAGTGGCGGCGGAATCCCCCTGATGGTCTCCGGGCGAACTGCGTTTCGGACCCAGACGCTCGTCCACCCGTCCGTTGAGGCTGACCGCGATGGTGACGTCGCTGTCGTCGTAAAGGGTCGGGGCGATGGGGACCGGGTTGAGCAGGCCGCCGTCCACCAGCAACCGCCCGTTCAGGCGCACCGGGGTGAAGACCGTGGGGATGGCGATGGACGCGCGAATCGCGTCGAACAGCGCGCCCTCGTTGAGCCACACCTCGCGCTCGCGTTCGATGTCCGTGGCCACCGCGGTAAAGCGGATGGGCAGATTGCGGATGTCGGTATCGCCCAGCATCTCGCGGAGCTTTTCGACCAGGCGTTCACCGCGGAACAGACCGGCTCCGGAGAACGAGAAATCCAGCAGTCGCCAGACGTCCTGGCGCCGCAGGGTGCACACCCATTCCTCGTAGGTGTCCAGCTGCCCGGCCGCATAGATGCCGCCGACCACTGCCCCCATGGAGGAGCCGGCAATCGTCCGGATCTCGTAGTTCGCATGGTCTTCCAGCCAGCGGATGACGCCGATCTCGGCGAGACCGCGAGCGCCGCCGCTGCCAAGTACGAGCGAGACGGTCCTTGGGGGTTGTGGCACGGCGCGGTTCCTCAGTTCCGTTCGGGGTCAAGCAGATGGTCATGCAGGGCAGTGGCCTGTTCTCCGGCCGGTTCCTCGACGCGGATCTGCCAGACCGCGGCGGGGTGGTCCGGGCTCCAGTCGCTGAACACGATCAGCCCGGCGTATGGGCCGGATCCGGTGATGCGGCCGTGGATCAGGCGTCCCTCGGAGTCGGCATCCAGCCGCACGGAGAACTCCGGGGCGGGCGCGGGAAGCGTCCAGGAACCGTCGCGGCCGTGTTCGCGAAAGCCCTCGCTGGAGGGCACCGCCGCATCGCCGAAATGTCGCTGCAGCAGCGGCACCGCCAGGCGGTGCGGCAGGCCCAGCACGGTTTCCACGCCGGCGCGCCCCCGGTCCACCGCGCGCGCGGCAGTGTCCAGCGGATTCCTGCGACGGAACGGATTGCGCAGCCAGCGGATCATCACGCCGGTATGATCAGGCAGCCCGGCCGGCGCTGCAAATGGACACAGCTTTCGCCCCGGCCCTCTGGCATCCGGCCGGCAGGGTCGCTACGGTGAGGTGGCTACAGGCCACACCAACGTGCCAGGAGGTCCTTATGGGTTTTGCGCTGTCCGACATGCAGCTCACCAGCCCGGAATTCGAGTCGCGCGGGAAGATCCCGGCGCGCTACACCGGCGAGGGCGAGGATGTCTCCCCGCCGCTGGCGTGGCGCGGCGCGCCCGAGGGCACCCGCGGGTTCGCGATCCTCTGTCACGATCCCGATGCCCCGCTGATCAAGCCCGGGTCCTACGGTTTCGTGCACTGGGTGCTGTACAACCTGCCGCCCGATGTGACCGAGCTGGAGGCCGGGACCTCGCTGGGGACCAACGGGCACACGGACTTTGACCGCAACGGCTACGGCGGGCCGATGCCCCCGGGCGGTCATGGGGTGCATCACTATTTCTTCTGGGTCATGGCCCTGGATGCCGATCTGCAGGCCCCGCCCGGGCTGACCATGGAGCAATTCCTGGAACGCGCCGAACCGCACGTGATCGGCATGAACCGGCTGGTGGGCACCTACACCCGCGACTGATTCAGTCGAACTGCGAGTCGCCGCGCAGGGCCGAGGCCAGGGTGCCGGTCATGCGGTCGAAGCGGCGCTCCAGGTCCACCCGCCAGTAGCCTTCCCGCTCGCCCGTCTCGGGCTGCGGGCTGGCGGGGTCGACGCGTACATGGCGTCCGCCAGTGGTGCGCATGTGCTCGATGAACCGCAGGGCGTTGGCGCGCTCGCGGAAGCGGCAGCGATAGTGCTGGCCGACATGGCCGGTCTGCTCGCTGGAGGCGACCGCGTCGTCCATGCCTTCGAGGAAAGCGCGCCCGAGGGCGCGCTCGATCTCCGGGTCGCCGGTGTGTCCGTGCTCGGTCAGGAAGACCGCAAGCCGCATCAGGCGGTGGGTGAAATACTCCGCGGGCAGGTCCAGCAGCTGCCCGCTGCAGACACGGATATCGTTGATGCAGGAACGGCCGGTCACGTACTTGGCGCGCGTGCCGTTGTCCTCGGCCTTGAGCACCAGCCCCTCCACCCCGCGCGCGTCCAGTTCCAGGATCCGATGGCGCAGGGCCTCGAGCTCGTCGGGGTGGAAGACACCGTGCTGCGCCGGCTGCGGCAGACCATGGCGTTCGATCCGGCGCTGCTTGTCGGCATGCGGCAGGAAGCCCGCGTGATCGCGGCGCATCATGTCGAACACGAACAGCTGGATGTCGTGTTCCACCTGAGCACTGGTGCCCTCCATGTACGGGGTGTCGGGGCCGGCGATCTCGGCGCACAGGATCAGCTCCGGGTCCTCCTCGAACACCTGCGGGTCGACGAAATCCGGCACCCGGTCGGTGGCGAACGGGCACACGAATCCGCCGCGCGAGAACGCGTAGATCGCGTCGCCCTCGCGCAGGATGCGCACGTTGAAGCCGTCGATCTTCTCCTCGGCCCGGAACGGGCCGTCGAACTGGCGCGGCAGGCCGGCGGCCAGCGACTGGATGCGGGCGATGGACGGGTAGCCGGGCAGCACGCGCCCGTCGGGCAGCACCACGCTGCCGCGCGGAAAGCCATCCACACTCTCCAGCAGGCGGTGGGAGGTCAGGTCCGCGAACTGCTGCTCGCGGGCGCGGCCCTGTTCCAGGGCCTGTTCGAGGGTTGCGGCGTCCATGCCTCAGTGTATCGCCCCGGCCGCGGGCGCGTACATTGCGCCGGCACGCCTCAGCCCGGGCCGTTGCCGGCGAGGGCGTGCAGGGCGGTCCCGCGCTCGTGCGCCCGGGCCGCCTGGCCGGCCAGGCGGCGGGCGAGGCTGATGATGCGCAGCTGGCGGTCCATCTCCGCCATCGACAGTGCGCCGAAGGTGCCCTCGCGCAGCAGCGCCGCCTTGAGTTCCTGATAGGCGGCTTCAACGTCCTCCACCGCGCGGGACACCTCCTCCGCAGGCGTCCCGGCCGTCTCCTCGTCGGCCTCCAGGCGGGCCCAGTCCAGGGCGCGGATCACGCGGCCCTGCCAGGCACGGCGCCGCGCGGTCATCTCCGCAGTGGTGTCATCGCTGGCGCTGCGGCGCAGTTCGGCGATCTCGGCGGCGCGCGCGGCGATGTCCTGATGGTAGCGGGCGACCCGCACCGCCTCGGCGATCCCTTCGGCCGTGGCGTCCGCCATCGACACCCGCCCGGCGCGGTTGGCGAACTCGCCGATGGCCTCCACCAGTCGTTCGACGACATCGAGCCGCTGACGCAGGCCCGATTCGGACGGCGGGGTCTCGGCGAGGGCGTCGCGCGCCATGCGGTAGGCCAGTTCGCCGGCGCGGTCGACCTCCATGGTGAGTGACTGCAGGGCCAGCTCCGGGACCCGGGCGCTGCTGTCGTCGAGGTGGCGGGGACGTGCCTCGTCCAGATCCGCGCCGCCGAAGTGCCGCTGCAGCCGCCGGATCATCGGTCGGGCCAGCGGGATCATCAGGATCACGCCGAGCACGTTGAATGCGGTGTGGAACAGGGCCAGCAGCATGGCCGGGGCGGGGGCGGCCTCCGGTCCGCCCCAGATCCATTCGATGGCGGCAAGGAACCACGGCAGCATCAGCAGGGCCACGATCGCGGTCAGGCCGTTGAACAGTACGTGTGCGGCGGCCACGCGCTTGGCGTTGGCGGTGGCGCCGATCACCACCAGCACCGCCTTGACCGTGGTCCCGAGGTTGGAGCCGATGACCGCGGCGGCGGCCGCCTCCAGCGGTATCGCGCCGCTCATGGCGGCGGTCAGGGCCATGGCCATGGCCGCCGACGAGCTCTGCATGGCCAGCGTCAGCAGCATGCCGATGGCGACCATGATCACCAGGCCGAGGAAGCCGGGGCGCGCCAGTGCCCCCAGGTCCACGGTGTCGCCGAGATCCACGAAAGTGACCCGCAGCACGTCGATGCCGAGGAACAGCAGGCCGAACCCCGCCAGCGCGAGCCCCAGGTAGGGCAGGCGCGCGCCGCGGGTGATGATGTACATCAGTGCGCCGGCCCCGATCGCCGGCAGGGCAAAGGCCTCGATGCGGATCTCCAGCCCGAGGATGGAGACCAGCCAGCCGGTCACGGTGGTGCCCACATTGGAGCCGAAGATGACCCAGACCGACTGGCCCAGGGTCAGCAGGCCCGCGTTGGCGAAGCCGATGATCGCCAGGGTGACGGCGCTGGAGGACTGCACCAGCGCGGTCACGCCCACGCCGGTGGCCAGCGCCCGGCTGCGGCTGCGGGTCCAGCTGCCGAGGATCCGGCGCAGGGCCTTGCCCCCGGCGGTGCGCAGACCGTCGGTGAGGAGGTGCATGCCCAGCAGGAACAGGCCCAGACCGCCGAGGAAGCCGGCGATCAGCGCCAGGGCGCCGGTGTCGGGAGCCCCGGTCATGGTCGTACCCCGGTGCCCGATCCCGAGCCCTTTTCCGGGCCCGGGATCGGGTGGCGGCTACAGCTCGATGGTGTCGCCATAGTCCGGGATGCGGGCGTCCAGGTCGCGTTCGCGCATCACCTGCGCCAGGGCCTCGCGCGCGGCCGGTTCGCCGTGGACCAGATGGAAGACCGGTCGGTCGCGGAAGCCGGCGGCCCAGTCGACGAGCCGGGACTGGCCGGCGTGCGCGGAGAGCCCGCCCAGGGTATGCACATGGCCCTTCACCGCGATGTCGTCGCCGTGGATCCTGACCGAGCGGGCGCCGTCCACCAGCTGGCGGCCGAGGGTCCCGGCGGCCTGGAAACCGGCGATCACGAGATGCGTGCTGCGTCGTTCGAGGTTGTATTTCAGGTGGTGGCGGATACGGCCGCCGTTGCACATTCCGGCGCCGGCGATGATGATCGCGCCGCCGGAGATGCGGTTGATGGCCATGGATTCTTCCACCGTGCGGGTGAACTCCAGCGGCGGGAGGTATTCCCGCGGGTTCCCGTTGGCGGCCTGATGCAGCCGTTCCAGGTCTTTCGCGTTCAGGGACTGGCGGCAGCGCGCGTAGAGCTCGGTGACGCGGATCCCCATCGGGCTGTCGAGAAAGATCTTCTGCTGCGGCACCCGTCCGGCGTGGTGCAGCATGCCGAGGTGGTAGAGGATTTCCTGCGTGCGGCCCACGGCGAAGGCCGGGATCAGTACGTTGCCGCCATCGTCCCAGGCCTCCTGCAGGATCTGCGCGAATTCCTCGATGGTTTCTTCCAGCGGGCGGTGGTCACGGTCGCCGTAGGTGCTTTCCAGCAGTACGTGGTCGGCCTGCTCCGGCCGGGCGGGCTCGTTCATCAGCACCGACTCGGGGTTGCCGAGGTCGCCGGAGAAGACCAGCCGCCGCTCGCGGCCGCCGGACGGCACCACCAGTTCGACGATGGCGGCACCCAGGATGTGCCCGGCGTCGTGGAAGGTCAGACGCGAGCCGTCGTCCAGATGCCGGGGCTGGCCGTAGGAGACCGGCTCGCACAGTTCGAGCGTGGTCTCCACGTCCTGTTCGTCGTACAGCGGCTCCAGCAGCTCGCGATCGTTGCGCGCGCGCCACTTGTTCTCCCATTCGATGTCCTTCGCCATCACGAAGGCCGAGTCGCGCAGCATGATGTCCAGCAGTTCCAGCGTCCCCGGCGTGCAGAAGATCGGGCCGCGGTAGCCGTCGCGCACCAGTTTCGGCAGCAGGCCCGAGTGGTCCAGATGGCCGTGCGAGAGGATTACGGCGTCGGTGTTCGCCGCCACTTCGGCCAGCGAGGCGCGGTTGTGCTCGTCGGCGTCGCTGCCGCCCTGCTGCATGCCGCATTCGAGCAGGTAACGGGCGTGGTCGGTGTCGATGCGATAGCGCGAACCGGTGACCTCGCCGGTGGCGCCCTGAAAGGTAAGCTGTGCCATGCCGCGCAGTGTACCGGCTTTGGCGGGGCGGTCGCAGGGGGTCAGCGGTCGCCGTCTTCCAGCAGCCGCTCGATCTGCTCCGGTTTGAGCCCGGCCACTCCGCGCAGTGGCAGCACCAGCCCGAGGCCGCGTCCGTGCGCGGCGAGTCCCAGTTCGGTGTCCAGCGTGGTGCGCAGGCGTTCGCCGTGACCGGTCTCCAGGATCGCCAGCAGCAGGGTGCGGGCGCCCTCGTAGTGCAGGCTGAGGATGCGCGGATGGTGGTCGGTGGTGGCGTTGCGTGCATCCATGAGGGTGAGCCCGGCGCCGCCGCCCCGGCGCACGATCTCCACCGCCGCATCGCGATCGGCGTCGGGGAACATCACCGCCAGCAGTGCCAGCGGCAGTTCGGTGGCCGGCGGGGGCGGCGCGTGTCCGGGGGAGGCCGGGGCCTGTGGGCGGGCACTGGCCATGTCCAACAGCGCCTCGGTGTCGTCGGAGGCCTCCAGGGTAAAGGCCAGGCCGTTATAGGGCTGCAGCAGATCCAGTTCCAGGTTCAGCCGCCGCGCGATGCGTTCACCGCGTGCCGGATCGGTCTTCCAGATGCACACCGATTCGAGTCCCTGGTAGGTCACGCCGAAAAAACGCATGTGCTCCGGAAAGCCGATGCCGAAGCCCTCGTGCAGCGACGGTTTCGGCGCGCCTTCCTCGGTGGCGATATGCACGGCGCGTTCCTCCAGGTCGCCGGCGATGACGGCGACGAGCAGGACGGGTGAAGGCTCGGTCATGGCTCCCTCCGGGTGGCCGCGTACGGGCGGTTCGCCGCATGATAACGCAGGGGAACGAAAGGAGAACGGCATGCTGGATCCGTTTGTACCCGAGTCGGGCATGGTCGAGATCCCGGATGCCGGGGCACTGTCGGCAGGAGGGGCGGCCGATGTCGGCTGGACGCTGGACTGGAGCAGTGGCGAGGCCCGCCATCGCGAATGCCTTTATCTCCCGCGCCTGGACCCCGAACGGGATCTCTGGCCCGCCGGCGATGGTTCCGGCCTGAGCGGAAGTTCGCCGGGCGAGGCCTGCGAATGGCCGGCGGCGTCCCTGGTACCCGCGGCCGATCCCGCCGGGGTCGTGGAGTTGTCGCCGGCGGCCTTCAACCGGCGGTTGCGGCGCCACCGGGTGGTCGAGCCGCGGGCCGGAAGGTTCTATCCGCGGGGGTTCATCGCCGGACATGCCGGGATCGAGAAAGGGGACCGGGCCCTGTTTCGCGTTGGGGCCCTGGAAGAGGACCGCCTGCTGGCGGACCTGAATCACCCCCTCGCGGGGCGCGAGCTGCGTCTGACCGGTCGGGTGCTGGGCGTACATTACGGCGGTTGCGAGGGGTCCCCGGTCGACGTGACCGGGCGGCTGACCGAACGCGGGCCCGGGATGCAGGCCCGCTGGCGCGGGGTTCCGACGGATTTCTGGAGCGGCGGCGCCTGCGAGCGGGAAGATCCGGCGGACGATGCGGTGTTCTACGCCCGGCCGCGCATGGTCCACCATCTGGATGCCACCGCGCGCGCCGGGGTCGCGGCACTGTACGCCGCGCTGGTACCGCCGGGGGCGCGGGTGCTGGATCTCATGGCGAGCTGGGCATCGCATCTGGACGGGGTTGCCGAGCCGGAGGCGGTCGTCGGTCTGGGCATGAACCGGGAAGAGCTGGCCGCGAACCCGCTGCTGAACCAGGCCCTGGTGCAGGACCTGAACACCCGTCCCGGCCTGCCGTTCCCGGCGGACAGCCTGGACGCCGTGGTCTGTACCGCTTCGGTCGAGTATCTGACCCGGCCCGGCGCGGTCTTTGCCTCGGTGCGGGAAGTCCTGCGGCCGGGTGGCGTGTTTGTGGTGACGTTTTCGGATCGCTGTTTCCCCACCAAAGCGATTGCGGTCTGGGAACGGCTGTTCGACTTCGAGCGCATGGGGCTGGTGCTGGACCGGTTTCTGGAGGCGGGGTTCGCGGACCTGGCCACGTTCAGCCTGCGTGGCCTGCCGCGGCCCGCGGACGATCCCTACGCCGGACGCCTGGATCATGCCGATCCGGTGTTTGCGGTCTGGGGCACAAGTCCCCACGGGGACTCTCTGAACCGGTAAACTGCACCCTGATTCGAGATGCCCGCGCTGGCGGGCCGGCACCGACGGGGAGCGCATGGCCGCAAGCAAGGCCAAATCCACAGGCAAGGGGCAGAAATCCGGCGCGAAGACGGGGTCGAAGTCCGGCCCGAAGTCCGGCCAGGGCGCGGCGCCGTCGACGCCGCCCACGCTCAGCGGGCAGCTGCTGCGCGGGCTGCGCGAGGGCGCGCTGCTGATCTTCGGCATGCTGGCGCTGTACCTGCTGGTGGCCCTGGTGACCTATCACCCGGGCGACGCCGCCTGGTCCACCACCGGCGATGGCGACGGGACGCGCAATCTCGGCGGAACCACCGGGGCGTGGTTTGCCGACATCGCCTTTCACCTGCTGGGCCATCTGGCCTTCCTGATCCCGCTGGCGGTCGCCGGCATCGGCTGGTGGCTGTTCCGGCACCGGCGGGATGCGCGCATGGCCAGTGCCCTGGAGATCGGCGTGCGCGGCGCGGCCCTGATGGTGGCGCTGATCGCCGGTTCGGCGCTGGCGGCCCTGCACCTGTTGCCGGGTGGCATGCCGGTGCATGCCGGGGGAATCCTGGGCGACCTGTTCGGGGGCTGGGCGGTCGCCGGGCTGGGGCTGGTCGGCGGCACGCTGGTGCTGCTGGCGCTGTTCCTTGCCGGGGTCACGCTGTTCACCGGGCTGTCGTGGTTTGCGCTGATGGATGGCCTGGGGCGTGCGCTGGTGCGCGGCTGGGAGGCCGCAAGGGCGCGGCTGGAGCTGGCGCGCGACCGCCGCATCGGCCGCCAGCAGCGGGCCGGGCGCGAAGAACGCGTGGACAAGGAGCGCAAACGCACCGCCGACCGTCCGCCGAAACGGGTGGAGCCGAAGGTCGAGACCCCGCCGCCCAGCCCGCGAGTGGAGAAGGAAAAGCAGGTCCCGCTGTTTACCGCCGGCGAGGGCGCCGATCCGATCCCGCCACTGGGCCTGCTGGACGAACCCCCGGCGGCCTCCGAGGGGCATTCGGAAGAGGCCCTGCAGGCACTGTCGCGCCAGGTCGAGCTCAAGCTGAAGGACTTCGGCGTGGAGGTCGAGGTGGTCGCGGTGCAGCCGGGGCCGGTGATCACCCGCTTCGAACTGCAGCCGGCCCCGGGGGTCAAGGCCTCGCGCATCTCCGGGTTGTCCACCGACCTCGCGCGTTCGCTGTCGGTGATCGCGGTGCGCATCGTCGAGGTGATACCCGGACGCTCCACCGTGGGCCTGGAGATCCCCAACGACAACCGCGAGATCGTCGCGCTCAGCGAGATCCTGCGTTCGGAGAAGTTCGACTCCGGCAAGTCGCCGCTGACCATGGCCCTGGGCAAGGACATCGGCGGCGCGCCGGTGATGGCCGATCTGGCGAAGATGCCGCATCTGCTGGTGGCCGGCACCACCGGTTCCGGCAAGTCGGTGGGCGTCAACGCGATGCTGCTGTCGCTGCTGTACAAGGCCACCCCGGAAGAAGTGCGGCTGATCCTGATCGACCCCAAGATGCTGGAGCTGTCGGTCTACGAGGGCATCCCGCATCTGCTGTGCCCGGTGGTCACCGACATGAAGGACGCGTCCAACGCCCTGCGCTGGGCGGTGGGCGAGATGGAACGGCGCTACAAGCTGATGTCGGCGCTGGGGGTACGCAACATCGGCGGTTTCAACAAGAAGGTGCGCGACGCGCGCGCCGCCGGCGAGCCGCTGAAGGATCCGCTGTTCGACCCGGCGCAGTCGGTCACCGCGACCGAGGCGCCGGAGCTGGAGCCGCTGCCGTTCATCGTGATCGTGGTCGACGAGTTCGCCGACATGATGATGGTGGTGGGCAAGAAGGTGGAGGAGCTGATCGCGCGCCTGGCGCAGAAGGCACGCGCGGCCGGGCTGCACCTGATCCTGGCGACTCAGCGGCCGTCGGTGGACGTGATCACCGGCCTGATCAAGGCCAACATCCCCAGCCGCATCGCCTTCCAGGTGTCGTCGCGGGTGGATTCGCGCACCATCCTCGACCAGATGGGCGCGGAGCACCTGCTGGGGCATGGCGACATGCTCTACCTGCCACCGGGCAAGGCGATGCCGGAGCGCGTGCACGGGGCCTTCGTGGGCGACAACGAGGTGCACCAGGTGGTGGAGTACCTCAAGTCCACCGGCGAACCCGACTACAACGAGGCGATCCTCGACGAGCCGGAGGCCGGCGCGGCGGCGATCCCGGGGCTGGAATCGGGCGAAGGGAACGAATCGGAGTCGGATCCGCTCTATGACCAGGCGGTGCAGATCGTCACCGAGTCGCGCAAGGCCTCGATCTCGTATGTCCAGCGACGGCTGAAGATCGGGTACAACCGGGCCGCGCGCATGGTCGAGGACATGGAGGCCGCCGGGCTGGTCAGCCCGGTGCAGTCCAACGGCAACCGCGAGGTGCTGGTGCCCGATCGCTCGAACGAGTGAGGCGCACGGCCTCGTTCACTGCGGATTAAGCTGTCGCCGCGCAATCTGTTGATCCGAGTTTCCCTGACGGAGATCGCATGAACCCGCGTCCCCCGAGTTTTGCCACTGGCCCGCTGCGCGGGTCTTCCATGTTCGCCGGCCTGGTGGCGGCGTTGCTGCTCCTGTTTGCCGCGCCGGCGGCTGCGACCGATGATGCCCGCCTGGCGCTGGAACGTTTCATGGCCGGTCTGGAGACGTTCTCCGCGGAGTTCACCCAGACGGTCAGTGACGAGACCGGCTTCACCCTGCAGGAATCCGAAGGGGTGATGCATCTGGGGCTTCCCGACCGGCTGTACTGGGAGGTACGCGAGCCGTTCCCGCAGGTGGTGGTGTCCGATGGCCGTGAGCTGTGGACCTACGACCCGGACCTGGCGCAGGCCACGGTGCGCCCGCTGGGCGATGCGCTGGAGGCCACGCCGATCGCCGCCATCAGCCAGCCGGATCGGCTGGAGGAGCACTTTCGCACGCTGCTCCTGCCGGTGCCGGACGGCGAGGCCCTGCGGCTGCTGCTGCTGCCGCGCGACGAGCATGCGGATTTCGTGCGCATGATGCTGGACCTGACCCCGGAAGGCGACCTGGTGCGCATGCAGTTCGAGGACCTGTTCGGGCAGGTCACCGACGTGCGTTTCAGCGCCAGCGAGCGCAACCCGGAGCTGGATCCGGACACCTTCCGCTTCGAGGTGCCCGACGGGGCCGACGTCTACCGGCCCTGACCCGTTCCCGGCGGGGTTACAATCCCGGCATGAGTGACGACCTGTTCGACAATGATCTGTTCGGGGACGATCCCGCCGGCGGCCCGGAGGCCGGCTCGCCGGCGGACCCGTCATCGCAGTCCGCAGCCGCGGCAACGACCGTGGATCCCGCTGCCCCGCTGGCCGAGCGCATGCGCCCGGCGCGGCTGGACGAGATGGTGGGGCAGGATCACCTGGTGGGCGCGGATGCCGCGCTGCGCCGCGCGATCGAAAGCGGTCAGACCCCGTCGATGATCCTGTGGGGGCCGCCCGGCTGCGGCAAGACCACGCTGGCGCGGCTGGTGGCCGAGGCCGGTGCCCAGCGGCTGGTGACCCTGTCGGCGGTGCTGGCCGGGGTGAAAGACGTGCGCGCGGTGGTGGATGCGGCGAAGACCCGGAAGCGCAACGGCGTCGGCACGCTGCTGTTCATCGACGAGATCCACCGCTTCAACAAGGGGCAGCAGGACGCCCTGCTGCCGCATATCGAGGACGGCACGCTCACGTTCGTGGGGGCCACCACCGAGAACCCGTCGTTTGCGCTGAACAGCGCGCTGCTGTCGCGCGCCCGGGTGTACCGCATGGAATCGGTGGGGGAGGCGGCGATCGAGGACCTGATCGGGCGCGCCCTGGCGGACGCGGAGCGCGGTCTGGGCGGTCGCGGGCTGAGCCTGGCCGAAGAGGAACGCCGGCGTCTGGCCCGCGCGGCCGACGGCGACGCCCGGCGCGCCCTGAACTGGCTGGAAACCGCCTCGGATCTGGCGAGTGACGGGGTCATCACCGGCGAGGCCCTGCGCGCGGTGATGGGGGCCCAGTCGCTGGCCATGGATCGCCAGGGCGATGCGTTTTACGACCAGATCTCGGCCCTGCACAAATCGGTGCGGGGTTCCGATCCCGACGGGGCGCTGTACTGGCTGGTGCGCATGCTGGATGCCGGCTGCGACCCGGACTATCTCGGCCGGCGCCTGTTGCGCATGGCCTACGAGGACATCGGCCTGGGCGCGGTGGGGCTGGGCCAGCGGGTGCTGGCGGCGTGGCAGACCATGGAGCGCCTCGGCCGCCCGGAGGGCGACCTGGCCCTGGTACAGGCGGCGGTGGAGCTGGCCGGGGCCCCCAAGAGCAACAGCACCTATGCGGCCCTCGGACAGGCGCGGGCGGCGATCGCGGAGACCGGCAGCCCGGAGGTGCCGCTGCATCTGCGCAACGCGCCCACGGAACTGATGCGCCAGGAGGGGTTCGGCGCGGGTTATCGCTACGATCATGACGAGCCCGACGGGGTGGCCCGCGGCCAGACCTATCTGCCGGAACCGCTGCTGGACCGGCGGTTCTACACGCCGAAACGGGCCGGCACCGAACGGGTGCTGGCGGAGCGGCTGGACGGCCTGCGGGGCGACGGCCGGGATGATGGCTCCGGGGACGTTGGGGGGTAGCCGGATGCCCGGACCGCGCATGGCAACGACACCCCGATGATGAATCCGCGACCTTCGCGCCGCTGGCTGCCGGTGGCGGCGATCCTGCTCCTGCTGACCCTGGCGTGGCTGCTGTTCACCGGGGAGGTCCGTCCGCAGGATCTGCGGCTGGAGGACCTGGAGCGCTGGCTGGCGGGGTTCGGCGTGCTGGCCCCGCTGGTGTTCACACTGGCGTTCGTGGTCCTGGCCCTGCTTCCGTTGCCGAGTACCGCCTGGATTCTGCTGGCGGGGGCGCTGTTCGGGCCCCTGTACGGGGGGCTTCTGAGCCTGCTGGCGGCGACCCTGGCCGGGGTTATCGCCTTCTGGGCGTCGCGGTATTTTCTTTACCCCTGGGTAACGCCGCGCCTGGGGCCGCGCGGACGCCGCCTGTGTGCCGACGTGCGCGAGGAAGGATGGCGTGTGGTGGCGCTGACCCGACTGGTCCCGGTGTTTCCCTACGCGCCGACCAACGTGGTCCTGGGCGTGACCGGCATCCCGGTGGGCGTGTTTGCCCTCACCACTGTCATCACGCTGATCCCCAGCCTGTTCGCCTACGCCTGGCTGGGGCACAGTGCGCGCGAGGCGGTGAACGGGGCCGAGGGGCGGGTGCAGCTGGGCCTCGCCGTGCTGGCGGTGATCGCCATGACCCTGCTGTTGCCGCGCTTCGTGCGCCGCCTGTGGCAGGGTCAGCGGGGTGCGCCGGAGGCCTGATCCGCCCCTCACGTCCAGCGGGAGTCATGTGCGTGGATCAATCCGCTGCACGCAGGAGGCGATCGGCGATGTTCCCGGCCGGGCCGATCTCGCCGTGGGGAAGGTCGCCGTCGGGGTCGAGAATCCACGCGGTGATGTCCGCGTGGGTCTGCCGTGCCCCCGAATAGCGGGTGAGCAGGTGGTAGCCCTCGGGGTAGAACACCGCCCGGTGTCCGGGTCCGCCTTCGGCCAGGGGCTGCAACAGATCCGCCACCGGTTCCGGCGGGATCAGGTCGTCGCGGCCGCCGTAGAGCACCAGGCTCGGGGGTGGCAGGTCCGGAGCAGCGGCACGCGCGCGGTCCATCAGGGTGGTGAGGCCGTCCAGACTGTCCACCCGGGCATCGGCACGTACCCAGGGGTCGCGCCGCAGGCCGGCGGCCACCACCGGGTCGTCGGTGGGGCGGATATCGAGGTGGGCGGCGTCTTCCGGGGACAGCCGCAGGCCCGGGAACAGCCGGGTGGACGTCCACAGGGCCATGCGCTGATACCAGGGCAGGGCATCGCGTGCCCAGACGGCCGGGGCGATCAGGACCGTTCCGGCGACCGGCGGTGCCGGCTCGCCGGTCACCGCCAGGGTCGCCACCGCCGCGCCCATGCTCTTGCCGACCATGTACGGGCGCAGGTCCGTGTAACGTTCGTCCAGGGCGTGGAGCAGGGCGCGGGCGTCGGCGGCCAGGGCCGCGTGGCCGGCCCAGTACCCGGCCGAGTCGGTGCGGCCGAAACCGCGCTGGTCCGGGGCGTAGACCGCAATGCCGCTGGCGGCCAGCGGGCGTGCGAGGGCGTGCATGCTGCCGCCGTAGTCATTGAAACCGTGCAGGGCCAGGACCACCCGTGCGGGCTCGCGCGGACCCCAGCGGCGCAGCGGCAGTTCGCTCCCGTCGGGCATCCGGGCCAGACCCTGTTCCAGCCGCGCGGGCTCGGGATTCTCGGTGGCCGGTGCGGGAAGGCCGGCGGGCGTGGCGGCGCAGCCACCGAGCAGCAGGCCGACCAGCAGTGCCGGGAGGGGACGGGCGAGGCGTGTCATGCGCGCTCCGGAGGCGGCGGGGGGTCAGGGCTTGCTGCGCAGGTCCAGGTCATAGAGGTTGTCGCCGCCCAGCCGGAACTCGCGAAACGGCGGTCGCAGTGCCCGCGACAGCGAGTCGATCGGAGGCAGGGTGATGCCCGGGCGGCCGGAGCCGATGATCATCGGGGCGATGGTGAGATGCAGGCGATCCAGGGTGTCCGCGGCCAGGAAACGCGAGACCGTACGCCCGCCGCCCTCCACCAGCAGGCGGTTCAGGCCGCGTGCCTCGAGGTGGTCGCGCACCCGGCGGGGGGCAAAGCGTTCGCGCTGTTCGCCGTCGGCCATGACCGTCTCGACGGGCAGCTCCGCGCGTTCCACGTGGGCCGGCAGGTGATCGGGGGCATGCCCGGGCTTGTGCAGGACCAGGGTGGTCGGCCCGCCGGCCGCGAACACCTTGTGATCGGCCGCGAGGCGGCCTTCGGGGTCCAGCACCACGCGCAGCGGATTGCGGCCCTCGACCTCGCGCACCGTCAGCTGCGGGTCGTCGCTGGCGACGGTGCCGGCACCCACCACGATGGCATCCACCAGGGCCCGCAGTCGGTGCAAATGGCGGATGTCCTCCGGTCCGGTCACGTACTGGGAGTGCCCGGTATGCGTCGCGATCCGTCCGTCGAGACTCTGTCCCAGCTGGCCGATGGCGATGGTGTCGGGTTCGAGGATCGGGCCGTAGAGGTCCAGGACCTCGTGGGCGGCCGGGGCCAGCGGGCCCGGCAGGGGCTGGCAGGCCGCATTGTCACAGCGGGTCAGCAGCCATCGCCAGGCCCGCGCTTCGGTGATGATTTCTTCGCTCATGGCTTCTCCCCGAGCAGGGTTTGGGGACGGCGGCGGGGCAGTTGGGGTAGTCTGACCGTTCGAGGAGCAATCTTCATCAACCCGACTCCGTATGGAAGTACCCGATGCACAACGCCGATCGCGGGATCTTTGACCTTCGCCGGGGCCATCCGATTCGTGTCAGCGGTTCCGGAACGGATGTCCTTGCAGCGGCCGTCGAGGGCCTGACACCGGGACAGCTCGATCGTCTGACCGTGATGACCGGCGGACGGCCCCGTCTGATTCTAACCCCCCACCGGGCGTCGGCAATGGGCTGGCCGCAACCGCTGGAAGAAGGCTGGGAAGGCGTGGCGCTGCAGCCGACCGGCACGGTGGATCCGGAATCGCTGTTTGTCCTCGCCAGCGCGCCCGAAGGCTCCGATGATGCCAGTTCCGCCGCCCGCCTGCTGGAAGGCGCGGTGCTCCAGCGCGCCGCCGAGAGCGAGGCCGCCGCGCTGGAGCTGGTGCGCGCCGGTCGGCTGCTGCCGGCGGTGGTGACGGCCTTCATCCCCGATCCGGAGCCCGAGGCGATCGCCTCGGCGGTGGCCGACGGCATGCTGCTGGACGTGGACGCCGCGCAGGCGCGCGAGGTGGCGGAGCATCCGCGCCTGGAGCTGGCGCATGTCAGCGAGGCCCCGGTACCGCTGGCGGACGCTCCGGTGACCCGGTTCATGCTGTTTCGCGAGGGCAACGGGATCCAGGAACACGTGGCAGTGGTGATCGGCGAGCCGAGCCGCTGGCCGGATCCGGTGCCGGTGCGCCTGCATTCGGCCTGCCTGACCGGCGACCTGTTCGGCAGCCTGCGCTGCGACTGCGGGGATCAGCTGCGTCGCGGGGTCAAGATGATCAACGACAGCGGTGGCGGGGTGCTGCTGTATCTCGCCCAGGAAGGCCGCGGCATCGGTCTGGCCAACAAGCTGCGGGCCTACACCATGCAGCATGCCGGCATGGACACCATCGATTCCGACTGCCAGCTCGGCTTCGGTGCCGACGGGCGCCGCTACGAGGCGGCGGTGGAGATGCTGGAGTTCCTCGGGATCGAGCGTGTGCGCGTGCTGACCAACAACCCCGCCAAGATCGAGGCGCTGCGCGCCGGCGGGATCGAGGTGGCGTCGCGCGAACCGGTGCACGGCACCGTCAACCCGCACAACCTGCGCTATCTCAGCACCAAGGCGGATCGTGGCGGGCACTGGCTGGAAGAACTGCTCGCCGCCGAGGCCGAGCGCGGCTAGGGGGGTGCTCAGACCCCCTTGATCTGATCGTCGCGCCAGGCGTCGAGGAAGCGCTGCTGCGACTCGGTCAGGGTGTCGAGGCCGATGCCCAGGGTCTCCAGCTTGAGCTCGGCCACCTCGCGGTCCACCGCGTCGGGCACCGGGTGGACACCGGGCTCCAGCCCCGCCGCGCGCTCGACCAGATGGCAGGCGGCGACGATCTGCATGGCGAAGGTCTGATCCATCACCTCGGCCGGGTGGCCCATGGCGGTGGGCGTGGCCAGATTCACCAGCCGCCCCTCGCAGACCAGATGCAGGCGGCGGCCGTCGGCCAGGCGATACTCCATGATGCCCGGCCGCGCTTCGTGCGGCGGCTCGACGCTCAGCCCCGCCAGCGCCTCGGCGTCGATCTCCACGTTGAAGTGGCCGGCGTTGGCCAGCAGCGCGCCGTCGGCCATCGCCTCGAAGTGCTCGGCGCGGATCACGTCGCGGTTGCCGGTGGTGGTGATGAAGATCTCGCCCCAGGCGGCCGCCTCCAGCATTGGCATGACCTCGAAGCCGGCCATGTGGGCGCGCAGTGCCTGGCGCGGTTCGATCTCGGTGATCGCCACCCGGGCCCCCAGTGCCCGCGCCTTGCCGGCGATGCCGAGACCGCAGTCACCAAAGCCGGCCACCACCACCCGCTTGCCGGCCAGCAGCAGATTGGTGGTCAGCAGCAGGTTGGTGAGCGACGACTCGCCGGTGCCGTGGATGTTGTCGAACTCGTGCTTCATCGGCGTGTTGTTCACCGCATAGGCGGGGAACGGCAGGGCGTCGGCGCGCGCCATCGCCTGCAGCCGCTGGACACCGGTGGTGGTCTGCTCGCACATGCCGATGAAGCCGTCGAGCAGCGCCGGGCGCTGGTGGACCAGCCGCGCGGTCAGCTCGGCGGCGTCGTCGAGGATGAAGGTCGGTCCGTGGTCCAGCGCCTGCAGGTGCAGCGCCTCCAGCTCCGCCTCGGAGACCCCGCGCCGGGCGTAGCCGGTGATGCCGTCCTGCTCGTTGAGGGCGGCGACCACATCGTCCTGACTGGAGCCCGGCTCGCTGCCGGTGAACACTACCTCGGCGCCGGCGGCGGCGAGCGTCTCGACGAACACGCCCGTCTTGGCCTCCACATGAGAGCAGACACCCAGGGTGATGCCGGCCAGCGGCCGGCTGTGGCCGAGGCGTTCACGCAGGGCGGCGTGCACCGGCATGTGCTCCCTTGCCCAGGCGAGTTTCTGGCGACCCTGTTCGATGTCTGCGGCCATGACGTCCTCCCGTGAATGCGAAAGGCGGGAGTGTGCCGCGCCCCGGTGGGGACGTCCACCGTCGTCAGAGCAGGGCCACCACGAGGATGGCCACCAGGCCCAGGGCGAGCAGGCCGAGCATGACCACGGGCGAGGCTCCCGCGGCACGCTGCGCCCGCCGGCCCGCGCGGCCCTTGAAGGTCATCGCCAGGGCATGCGAGGCGGCATCGAGATGAGCATGCAGTTCCGCGTGCAGCCGCCGCGACCGTTCTTCATCGAGGGGTTCGAGAATCCGGCCGTCGATCCGCGCCCGGCCGTTGTCGAAGCCGACGGTCACGATATCCACCGGCGAGTGGCGTTCGGCGCGGAACAGGTCGACCAGCGCGGTCTGCGCGCTGGGGCTGGTCCTGAGGGCCTCGTGATCCGCTGCAGAGGCGGCGCGAATGCGCACACGCCGGGTCAGCCGTGAATCCGGCAGGGGGCGTTCCAGCGGCCCCAGCAAAGGGCGCAGCAGGCGCTGCCACCAGCGTCGGCGCCGGAGGGTCAGACAAAGGTCCGGCGGGGCGTCCCGCTCGATCCGGAGCAGGTCGCCGGACGCGGCTGCCTGCGACGGGGTCCCGGGGGACGCGCCCGGTGCGGGCCCGGGCAGGTCCGCGCGCAGCGGGGCGGGGTGCCCGGGCGGATGCATGGGTGAATGCATGGGTGAAGGTCCCTCCGATTCAGCATCTTGGCCAGACCTTGAGGGAATTCACACGGCGGAACAATACACCCAATGGGCCATTCCGTTAGCCGGGCGTGAAGCCGCGCGGCCCGCGCCGCGTCGGGCTACTGCATGACCCAGTTGCCGTAGACGTCGCGGCAGGCGGTGCCGGTGATGGTCTCCGCTTCGCCGTCGATGGTCGCCAGCACTTCGTATTCGCGGCACGGGCGGCCGTCGCGTTCATAGGTACGTTTCGGCGTGGCCCGGTACTGCTGTCCGGTGTTGGGATTGCGCCACTCCCGGGTTTCGCGGTCGGGGGCGGTCTCCAGGGTCTGCTGCACGCGCATGCGGTCGACCTCGTCCATGGAGCGGCCGATGGCACCGCCAATGGCCGCACCGGCGAGGGTCCCCGCGATGGTGGCGGCCATCTGCCCGCGGCCGCCGCCGATCTGGCTGCCGATGACGCCCCCGGCCGCGCCGCCGATGACCGCGCCGGTCTGTTCGCGGGTGGGAGGGTGGGTGCAGGCGGCCAGGGCCAGGGCGGTGCCGCCAACGATGGTGACGATGAGGGACTGGCGAACGAACTTCATGGTTTTCTCCCCAAGGCCGCCCACCGCGCCGCGTGAATGCGGACCTGCAGCCTTGACGTGCCGTTGTAATGGTTCCATTCAGGAGACCCCGCAAGCTGTATCCGGGTTCCCGGCGGCCACGGATCCCGTGCATCCGGTTCCAGCGCATTGAACCAGATCCCCTGCAGGTCGCCATCGGCCGTCTCCAGACGCAGCCGCAGATGGCGTCCGTCGCCCATCCGGCGCAGGCCGCGCAGTACTCCATCCCAGACGAACACCGGGCGCGGGAAACCGCGGCCCCAGGGGGCCAGGGCGTCGATCTGCTCGAGGGTCCCGGCCGCCAGGGCACGCGGGGACGGGCCCTCGCCATCGATCTCCAGCACCGGGCCGGGTGTCCAGCCGTGCTCGCGCTGGCTGTCGGCGCAGACCCGTTCCCAGGCACGAGCCAGGCGTTCGCGGTCGGCGCGGGCCAGCGTCAGGCCGCCTGCCTGCGCGTGGCCGCCGTATTTCTCCAGCAGATCGGGTTCGGTGGCGGCCATCGCGGCGAATGCATCGGCGACATGGAAGCCGGGTACCCCGCGCGCGGAGCCGGTCACCCGCCGGTCGCACTCCCATACCGGCGATACGCACAGCACCGGCAGGCCGCGGGCCTCGACCATGCGCGAGGCGATGATGCCGTGTACCCCCGGGTGGCCGTCGGGCAGCCACAGGCACAGACCCGAGACCCCGCGGGCGGCGGCCCGGGCGGCCTCCTCACGCGCACGCACGGTGAGCTCGCGCTCGATGCGGCGCCGATTGTCGTTCTCCTCGTCCAGAGCCGACCACCAGTGCTCGGCTTCCGCTTCGTCCTCCGCCAGCAGGAAGCGGACCCCGGCCATTGCCTCGTCCAGGCGGCCGCGGGCGTTGATGCGCGGGCCCAGACCAAAGGCCAGGTCGGATTCGTCCAGCGGGCGCTCGCCGCCGGTGAGCCGCCGCGCCGCGACCCGCCAGCAGGGCCGCGCGTTGTCGGCGTTCATGCGCCGCAGGCCCTGATGGACCACCACCCGGTTGTTGAGGCTGTCGCCCAGCGTCACGCAGTCGGCCACGGTGCCCGCGGCCACTTCGGCCAGCAGGTCGATCAGCAGTGCCCGCCCGGCGGCATCCTCGCGTCCGGTGTCCTGCTGGCGCAGGCGGTGGACGCGCATCAGCAGCAGCCAGGCCACCATGCAGCCGGCGATCGCGGGGTCGCCGTAGCGGCTGTCGCTGCGCGCCGGGCTGACGCAGGCCAGCGCCGAGGCGGGCACGCCGTCCGCCGGGATCACGTGATGGTCGGTGACGATGGTGTCGATGCCGGCGGCGCGCAGGCGGGCGATGCGTGCCTCGTCGCCGGATCCGTTGTCGGCGGTGATCACCAGATCGGGCGGGGGCCGGGCGGCGAGTATGCGCTCGGCCAGGGCGTCGGACAGGCCGTAGCCCTCGCGCAGCCGGTGGCCGATCCAGGACTGCAGACGCACCTCCGGGTGACCCAGTACCCGGGTCAGGCCGCGATACAAAAGCGCGTGACTGGTGACACCGTCGACGTCGTGGTCGGTTTCCAGGGCCACGGTCTCGCCGGCCTCCAGCGCCCGCAGGATGCGCTGCGCCGCCGTGTCCAGATCGGGCAGGGCGTCGGGGGGTGTCAGGGCGCGCAGCGGGCGTTCGACAAAGCCGGCCCGCAGGACATCCGGGTTGGTCTCGCACACCCGGGCGGCGATCAGGCGGGCCTGCAGCGGGGTCAGTCCGGCCGCGCGCGCCGCGGCCTCCACGTCCGGGTCCGGCCGGCGCCGGACCCAGGTCGGCTCCGGCGGCGGCACCAGGTTCTGATCAGGCGGGGGATCCGTGCTGGACATCGGGGCACCGCGACCGTGGGTCGTCGGGAAACGGGCGCACAGGATAGAGGGGGCGGCGCGTACCGGGAAGTGTCCCGTCCGCGGGCAGGGCAACGCCCGTCCCGGGAAGCGGTTCGGTCCGTCAGTGGTCGGACGCCGCCGCGGGCCACAGGGCCGGCCACAGGCGCAGGGTCAGCAGCGCCAGCCCGGCCGTGGCGAGGGTGATCCCGGCGGCGGCCAGTGCCGGACCGACGAGCCAGCCGCCGATGGCGGTGACGGCTGCCCCGGCGTTGAGCAGGCCCCACTGGGTCCAGGACCACGGGCCCGCGCGCACCGGCCGCTCCATGAAACGCGGGATCATGTGTTCCGCCAGTCCGGCGATGAACGGGGTCACGAACCCGAGCAGGAAGACATGCAGTGCACCCGGCCACGGCCCGCCGGGCGGAAGCAGGTCGCCGTGCAGCGCCAGCAGGCCCCCGGCGATCGCCAGCCACACGACCGTGGACAGCAGATGGGCGCGGCTGGCCGGCGCCAGGGCGATGCCCACCGGCGCCGAGTGGCCGCTGCGCTCGGGCGTGCCGGCCACGATTTCGCGCGCCTCCTCCGGACTCTGCACACCGACCCCGCGCAGTTCGCCGTCCACGACCAGTGCGGGGACGGTCTTCAGGCGCAGCCGCTGGACCAGTTCGCGGCCTTCGGGCGTGCCCATGTCCACCACGCTGAAGTCGAACTCGCGTTCGGCTGCGATCCGGCTCCACACGGCCTCGGCCGAATCGCAGGAGGGGCACCACTGAGAGACAAGAAGCTGTACGCGCGTGCGTGCCTCCGGGATCAGTCGGCGCAGCGCATGCACTGGACGCCGTAACGTTCGATCCACTGTTCCAGCGACTCGCGGGCCCGCTCCCCGGTGTACAGGTGCTCGCGCGCGGTCTCCGGGTCGTCCGGGCGCAGGCGCAGCAGCCAGGCCTCGTCGTAGGGTGCACGGTTGACCAGGTCGGGCTGTGCGGTCACCGCGGCATTCACCTCCTCGATGGTGCCGTCGAACGGTGCGGGCACTCCGCCGGCCCATTTGCCGGATTCCAGCCGTGCCAGTGTCTTGCCGCGCCTGCGGTGCGTGCCGGGGCGCTTGAACGTGGTGTACTGCAGGCGCCCGGCCATGGTCTGCGCCGGGTCGGTCAGCCCCAGGGTAAAACTGCCGTCGGCCTCCTCGCGGGCCCACAGGTAATCCAGGTCGTAGTAGAGATCCTCGGGGATCTCGCAGCCGCGATATTCGCTCATGATCAGGCCTCCCCGGGACCGCGCCGGCGCACCGTGAGCAGGATGTTGAGGGTGAACAGCAGCATGGCCGCCCAGGTCAGCAGGCCCCCCGCGAGCAGGATCTCGCGGCTGCCGGCCAGCCAGCCGGCGGCCATCGCCGGCAGACCGGCGTTGGCCAGCACGAACTGGGCATCGGCGGTGCGCTCGGAAAACAGGTTGCGTCCCGAAAAGCGGGGCAGGGCATGGAGGCCGATCCCGTAGATCATCATGGTGACGAAGCCCAGCAGCATCAGGTGGGCATGCAGGCGCACCGCATCGCCGGTGATCGTGCCCGGCGCCAGCAGCCAGAGGACGGCCACCCCGCCACCGAGCAGGGCATAGACGAGAGCGATGGTGATGAACAGACGGTTGCGCGTCAGCACGCCTTTCTCCATTCCGAAAAGATTTATACTGAATCAACCTTATAGTCGGAAGGTGTCGGGGTCAACGTATCTGTGCTAGAGAAAAAGGGGTGTTGCAACCCACAGTAAGAAAATCAAACTTGCTCCAGAGATACATCTTTTATTAGCGTTCCCGGCTCCACCTGAATGCCGAGGAATGTCTGCATGCTGGAATCCGGGACCCGCGAGATCGTCAAATCCACCGTGCCCGTGCTGGCGGAGCACGGCGAAACCATCACCCGGCGTTTCTATGCCCGGATGTTCGAGGCCCATCCGGAGCTCAGGAACGTCTTCAACCAGGCGCATCAGGCCGCCGGTGAACAGCCGCAGGCCCTGGCCCGGGCAGTGATGGCGTGGGCCGAGCACATCGACGAGCCGCAGGTGCTGGAAGACACCGTGCGCCGGATCGCACACTAGGGAAACACTGATCAATGTACACGTTCGCGCTCGAGTCGCTTTTGCGTGCGAACAAGGCGCGGCGACCGCCGTGCAGTCATTCTGCACAAGGGAGCCGCAACGCCGTGCGCGCGCCCGTTTTTGATCAACAACGGGCGGCCGAGCCCCT